>CANPOY010000100.1 GCA_947575805.1 uncultured Lachnospiraceae bacterium | reverse complement strand
ATACCGACTCTCCCCGGGAAGCGCTTTCCGCGTTCATTAAAGGCAGAGCCACACGTCCCTCGGGTGCCTCGGAAGCCCGCAGGATCGCCAGGTCCGGATATCCCTCAGTGATATAGAGTACCTCGCATTCTATCGCTTTTGTCTTGTCAAAGCTATAATACCCCTGTTCGTCATATGTAACGGCATCATTGCTGGTCAATATGTATACCCTTGCATCGTCTGCGTCCCATTCTCCACTGGACGTTACCACATGCCAGTTGGTGACCCAGATATCCGTGGCCTCCCCCGCGACGCCCACTCCAAAACCGGTTCCGGACGCACCTCCGTTCGAACTCTCGGCCCAAATGCGTACCACTCCCTTACACGCTTCCTCCACAGCGGTTCCCTCCGCCTTCGCCAGATACCGGACCGGCAGAGCGCAGTACAGCATCAGCGCTGCAAGCGCACAGGTCAAAACCTTTCTTCCAGATTTTCTGCAAAATATTTTTCGCATACCTCTCCCTCCATAAGTAATCTATCCTTATTACTTTATCTCATATATATACAAAAATCAAGGGATTTTCGGCATTATAGAAAAAATGATTATATACCAAGCTCAGCCACCGTCTTATAAGGTGCCCATACACTGCACGCCAGCAAATGGTCAAACAGAGTCTTCTTGCTATGTCGTCTGTTAAAGCGGTAGCAGAATTCATCAAGGTAACGCTGCAGATAGGTTCCTTCCAGACCATGATAGGCTCCCTGGATATTTGCCTTAATGTTCGAAATCATTACATGGAGCCATTTTAACCTGCCATCGCTGCTTTTGGGATCATATTTCTGCATGTCGCAGCAATAATCTTCGGAAAGCGCATTGTAAGACCTGAACGCGTCACTGTGAATTGTACTGCCCTCGGTGACATTACTTCTTACAAAAGACAGCAGGGAACTGCCTTTTGCATCCGGAATGATCTGCATCTTCAGGAATTGGGGATGTCCATCGCCATCCAACTGAAGGGCAACAGCAACCTCGGTTTTGTTTTCACTGCCCCTGCCCCGTTTGCCTGCAGCTTTCCCTCCGAAAAATGCTTCGTCCATTTCAATGGAACCGCCGAGACGGTACAGGCCTTCCCGTTCTCCCATAGCATGGCGTATCTTGTGCAGAAGTGCCCAGGCAGTCTTTAAGGTAACATTAATGTACTTGGACAAGGCCATTTCAGAGATACCGTCCTTGTTGGTAGCTACAAAGTACAGAGCCAGGAACCACTTGACCAGAGAAAGCTTTGTATTTGCCATGATTGTTCCGGCAGTGATGGAGGTCTGGCGACGGCATACGGGGCACTGATACAGTGGGAGTCTGCGCCCGCTTATAACGGTATAATAGCAGGACCCACATTTGGGGCACTTGAAGCCTTCAGGCCATTTCAATTGGAATAATGCCTGCTCACAGGATTCTTCTGTGCCGTATTTTGACTGAAACTCAATCAGGCTGTATGTGTTAGCCTTTGGATCAATATATTTGCTCATGATATGGTGCCTCGTTTCTTTATGATGAAGCTATCATACCACTTATTGAGTCCCATAAAACGCACTTAAAAAATTGGCTGAGCATTGTATATAGTCATTTTATATAAAAATAGAAAAGCAAAATCAAAATTCAAAGCAGAAACGGAGAGAAAGATCCATGGCACAGGAATTCATAAAGCCTCCGGTAGAGATAAGATATCGGGAGGAACTGGAAGCACTGAAAAATACGGATGAGGGGAAAAGGCCGGAAAACTGGCAGATGTCACCAAAAGCGGTTCGGACCTTTATCCTGGGAAGCCAGCGCCCAATCGTCCATGAAGGAAAAGAATACATAATAGGAAAGAAATACTTCGGCAACGACGCCCTGGTGGAGCGCTGCATCGTGACCCTGGCGGGAAACAGGGGCCTGATGCTGGTGGGAGAGCCCGGCACGGCAAAGACCATGCTCTCGGAGCTGCTCTCCGCCGCCATCAGCGGCGTAAGCACCAACACCATTCAGGGTACCGCCGGAACCACGGAGGATATGATCAAATATTCCTGGAACTATGCCCTGCTTCTGGCAAAAGGCCCCGGCAGAGAGGCCCTGGTGCCCTCCCCCCTCTACGTGGGCATGGAAAAGGGAATCCTCACCAGGTTCGAAGAGATTACCAGAACCCCGGCGGAAATCCAGGACAGCCTGATCAGCGTCCTGAGCGATAAGGTTTTAAACGTGCCGGAGCTTGGGGATAACGGCTTCCTCTTTGCAAAGCCCGGCTTCAATGTAATCGGTACGGCGAATACCCGGGACAAGGGCGTCAACGAGATGAGCAGCGCCCTGAAACGACGCTTTAATTTCGAGACTGTGATGCCGGTCCGGGAGGCTGCCATGGAGAAGCGGATTATTATAAACGAGGTAAACAAACTGGCTCAGGAAAACCATATCGATGTCCGGGCGGACGAAAATGTGGCGGAAATCCTGGCTTCCACCTACCATGAGCTTCGGGAGGGCGTCTCCTCCTACGGGCACCGCATCGACAAGCCTTCGGCGGTG
>CANPOY010000099.1 GCA_947575805.1 uncultured Lachnospiraceae bacterium | reverse complement strand
ATTGCGGCTTGTTTGACGCAGAGCTTCCGGGCGTGTTACACTGGATTCAGCATCAGACCGGAAGTAAACAGGAATCGAACAGGAATGTAAAATTTTTGTTGATTTTCTTTATATTTTCACATATAATTAAGACGTAAGCAGCGTGATGAGGCAGGCGATATGTGTCTGCTTTTTTGCTACATGTGCAGCCGGAGGTAATGTTCATGGAAAGAATCATTGATGTTTCCCAATATATTTACAATGAAATAAAAGACAGTCAGGCGAAGCGATAGACGAAATGAAACTGCACAAATTACTTTATCTGGCGCAAAGGGAATGTCTTGCCATTACAGGAAGCCCCCTTTTTAGCGAAGTTTTTGAGGGTTGGAAATACGGCCCGGTATCAAAAGAAGTCAGAATGTATTATACGCCTGAAGGGATGTATTACAAAGGGTTAAGGAAGATTTCCACCCAGGCTGCATATATTGCCAAAAATGTAGTTCTTCAATATGGGGCTTTGGCTTCATGGAAATTAAGTGATATATCGCATAATGAAATTTCGTGGAAAAATTCACGGAAGGGGCTTGCAGAGGGAGAAAACGGCGACAGACCGCTGCTGCTTGATGATATAAGGAAAGATGCAGAAAAAGTACGGCCATATGACGCAATATATGATATGTACTACGATGAATTTGAAGACTCGGAGGCGGCTCAATGACAGGGAAAGCATATTGAGCCATCTTTCAGTATTATGACGGGAAGTTGAATAAGATGGCTTTTAAAAAACGGCCTGTCCTTGTAATCGGGAAGGCAGACGATAAAGACTGGGTTGTCCTTCCCATTTCCCGTGTGACACGGAGGGAGTATTTGGATTCCCATTATGATTTTGAAATGAACGTATTAAGTTATCCCAAAATGTCATTAAAACAAACTTCGTATGTCCGCACCCACAAACAAACCGTTTTGAATGAAGGAGAATTTCCCAAGCAATACTGCCGGGAAAATCAGATCTGGTGGGGACTGGAAGAAGCGGAAAAACTGCCCTTCATCAGAAGTCAGATTCGTGCGGACTATGAAAGCCTGACCGGATTCATCCTGAATTTAGGCAGCTCCGGATTTCTCTCCGCCTCCGATTCCATCCTGGCAATCAAAAAAGCTCTGGCCCTGGACGAACTGATCTGCGACGGACAGCTTCCCCAAAACAGCTGGCACAGCGCCCGGCAATACTGGGAACTGGCAAGGCAGTATGCAAGCCTTGGAGAAAGGGAATCCATGTACGAGAATCTGACTCTGGCAGCCCGGGCGGCAAAAGCCTTTGAATCCAGACCGGAAACCCAGTGCTACACAAGCCTGCTGTTGGGCACCGTGACGGAAAAAGCCCATGATTATGAGACCGATGACTCCTGGCCGCTGCCGGAAATCCTGCGGGATAAATGGCTCTCCTCTCCCGCCTTTGACGCTTACCGGAAAGAAGCGGAATTTCAGCACTTTTTAGACTCTATAACAAAATAATCATCATCACTGTTCAGACAGGGCGCTGAACTGTTACGAATCTTTATCCCTGCCCCGATAGGACTGCAATCCTCAACCTATCGGGGCATACTGCCTTTTTCTTCCAATGCAAGTCCAATCAGCCGGTCCGTCTGGTCAGCCATAAAAAGCGGAATGTTCAGCACATCCCCGTCCAGTTTCAAATTGTCAAGGGAGAACCTCACGCGGAGCCTGACCTGATCCGGGAATAACTCCTTGAATTTCTTCAGGCTCCTACTGGCAGTGTTTGCCTCGGACTTGACTTCTACAGGGAATATATCATTCTCCCGCTGAATCAGGAAATCTACCTCATAAGGCGGATTATTCCGGCTCCAGTACCGGGGAACCACTTCAAACTGCGTAATTAAAGTCTGCAGTACGAAGTTTTCCGTCAGGGCGCCTTTGAACTCGGTGAACAGACGATTGCCTTCTCCAAAGGCTGTCGGCGCCAACAGAGCCAGGCGGCGGAGCAGCCCCACATCCACCAGATAAATTTTAAATGCAGACAGGTCATCATAGGCGGCAACCGGCAGACCGGGAGCAGTACTGCGGTAGATTTTATGCACCAGCCTGGCATCCACCAGCCACTGCAAGGCATCCTCATATTCCCTGGCCCGCGCCCCCTCTTTAACCACCTTGTAAATAAATTTCTTATTCTCTCTAGCCAGCTGTGACGGTATGGACTTCCAGATCATGGAAATTTTCGGGAACTCGCCGATATTGGGGTGTTTGGCAAAGTCACGCTCATAAGCGCCGAGGATCCCGGACAAGGCCTCCTGCATAGCGGAAACGTCCCGCGCTTCCGTCCACATAAGTACTGGTTCCGGCATACCGCCCGTGACATAGTACATCTTCAATTTCTCACAAAGCGGATTGAAAAAGGCATCAGGAAGCGGCTCAATCGTATCCACTCTTTCCAGATACCCGGCCAGATTTTCATCGCCGTTGGCGAGCAGAAACTCCGTCAAAGTCATCGGATCGATCTGCATGAAATTGACTTTGCCCACTGGGAAGGAGGATGGCTTCGCCAGGGCAATCCCCAATAAAGAACCTGCACAGGCAATGTGATACTGCGGAGCATTCTCACAGAAATACTTCATTGAGTTGATTACCTTGGGACAGTCCTGTACCTCGTCAAAGATAATGAGCGTCTTTTCCGACACAATCTTCTGACCACTGGCCAACATTAGATTCTGCAGAATGCGGTCTACATCCTTGGTTGTCTCAAAAAACTGCTTATATTCCTCATTTTCATCAAAGTTAAAGTAGGCTGTATTTTCATAATAACGTCTGCCGAATTCTTTGAGAACCCAGGTCTTGCCCACCTGACGCACGCCCTTTAAGATCAGAGGTTTGCGATAGGGTGAATTCTTCCAATCCAACAACTGATTCAAAATCAACCGCTCCATAAGCACTCCTTCACACTTTTATTTAGGTTTACGTGTATAATAATCACATTTTTATTATATATCAAATGTATGGAAAATACAACCGGAATGCCCAGACTCCTGTATCAAACAGGAAAATGAGGAACAAAAGCAAAGACAAACGTAAAGATTTCCAACAATCTATAGCCATACCCACCTGATTATGATACAATTTAGGAAGTCAGCATCCCGAGGGGGCAGCCCCCTTCGGCAAAGCAGGCATCCTGATCCATTACAAGCCTCTTTCAGGGGTTCTTGTAATGTTTCACACCATTATTATACCAGGAGGTAGTCAAATGTTAGAAGATCACATCTCGGACAAAAAATCCCTCTTCTCCACCGGTGTACATACCGAATTGAGGGAACAGAAAAGCCGCAGCCGGCAGGTTGTCATGATTCAGGGCAATCTCACCGGCAATGCCAGGATGGAAAGCTCCGGCACAAGCGCCAGAGTCTATCAGAACGGCGTATACGGTTTTTCGTCCATAGCGGAATGCTCAGGCGACGCCGCTGAAACCGTACTGAAGGCGGCCACGGAAAACGCCGGGTTCATGGACCGCCATGTGGGCCGGGGAAAGGACCCTCTGCCCGTCATTCCCTGCAGCCCCATTCCCCAGGGCAGCAGCATCCAGGACACCGAGCAGAAACACTATGTGGAATTTGCCAAAGCCCTGGACGGATACATCACGGAAAAATACCCGGGACTTTCCAGTCGTTCCGTTATT
>CANPOY010000098.1 GCA_947575805.1 uncultured Lachnospiraceae bacterium | reverse complement strand
TTTTATTATATCTCATTAGCCACTCCCGTTACAACTTTAGTATAGCACTTCAGATCTATATGAGAGTCACAAAAGGAATGATAAACATGCACGGAGGAGGATTGATTTCCGGCAGGAAATCCCTTCTCAGCTATGTGAAATCCAACAGGACCGGGGGCGGCTCCCGGCTTGACGCCTTGCGGAACAAGAACGGCAAGAACAACAGTATAGCCGGTGTGGCAGGCGCAAGAAATGCCAAGGCAGGGTATGAAAGGCTGGGAAAGGCGGCGGACTCCCTGGAAAGCCGTACCGGATCCGTGGGAGAAAAAGCCGACAAAGGGGGACTGTCCGCATCCGAGGCGGAAGGCCTGCTGGCCAGCTACAACGACACCTTGAAGAGTCTGTACCAGTGTGACGGTTCGCTGAATAATTTCTACCGGCAGACTTTAAAGCAGGCGGCCACAGACAATCTGAACGCCCTGCGGGAGGCGGGGATCATCTATGGAAGCGACGGGACTTTAAGTCTGAACCGGTCTAAATTCGGGTCGGCGGACGCTGAGAAAATAAAGGCGGTGTTAGGAACCGGTTCCGGCTTTATGAGAAGGCTTGGCGTGGTGGCTTCCAGGGTTTCGGATAGTGCGGCAGCAAATGCGAGGACAGCGTCCAGCCGTTATAACGCCAACGGCGACATAGGCAATTCCTATTTCAGCAAGTATAATTTTTTCGGATAAAACAGCCGAAAAAGTATATGAAGCCGCAGAGAATGTGGTAAACGAAAGGAGCTGAAGGGTGAGGCTTGGAATATACAACTCAGGAATGGATTCCGCGGGGAGCCAGAAGGTTTCCGTAACGAAAAACAGGCGTTTTGCAGGGATGGGACAGACGGATGCCGCACAGGCAGGAAACAGTATTTGGACCGTGATAAACAACAGGGTGCAGGCAGCGGAGGAAAACGGTGATCAGAAGATGAGTGTGGAGGCCGGGGAAACGGAGGAAGCCTCAGACAAAAACCGGCGTTCCGAGGCGTCCAGAATCTATGAAGCGGCAATGGCAGGAAAGAAAAATCCTATCAGCGAAATGCGCACCGCTCCCAAGGTGCCTTACGGACATCTGGCAAAGAATGGCGTCATCGAATACAATGGCGTTGTCTTTGTCTGTGACGAGAGAAGCAACAGTATTTGTCTGGGAGATATGACTGACAGGAGCCAGGTCATCACGGTGACCCTGTCAGACGGCGGACACTTAATGGTAAACCGGAACAACATCGGCCAGCTGTCCAAGGCGGCGGGGATGTTTTCCCCCGAGGATCTGAATCTGATCCTGCGGGCCATTGCCCAGGATAACAAGATTCAATCCGTCAAGAAGGAGATCGACGATATGGAGAACAGCATCGGCAACGCGGAGCATGCCATATCCGGAGACACCCAAGCGACGGAGGAATCACAGCAGGCCGAAGAATCACAGGATTCTCCGGAGCTGCTGCAGTATGACCAGCATGAAAAAAGCGGATATGAAAAACAGATCTGGTAAGCAGATGATCCGTATTCACTCGGGTATCCAGCCGGCCAATACATTATCCATAGTATATTCGGCGGCCTCGGCGTCAGTCAGCTGACGGGAGAAGGCCGCCCGGGCAGCCGGGTTTGCGCCGGGGCCGGCAGAACGGTATTCTCCGTAATAGAAATGTCCGTGGGGCTTGTCCCAGTCTGCCCAGCCTGCAGGGTGTATGTGGGCGCCCAGCTCACAGTTAAGAAATACGGTTCTGGCCCATTCCCGCCAGGGCCGGCCAAGCATGACGGTGCCGGGAGGGCAGTCGCTGTCCAGCCTGCATCGCTGAAATACATAGCCGAAGGGCTGATCCTTTGGCGTGGAAGCGGCAGTGACATAGCCGCAGATCGGATAACCGCCGGCAGAATCAGGTTCCCGGCGGCTGTTTTGCTGCCGTTTATCCTCAGGCATTTTGGAGAACAGGATGCAGGACTCAAACCAGGCGATGCCGCCTCCGAAAATGAAATCTACGTCACCCTGAATCAGGCAGTTACGGAAGCAGTGGCGCCCCTGAATCCGGGGCTTGTCCGCCCCGGGTCCTTTGAAGCCGCCCGGTATGGCCTCCTTTAATGGCAGAGGCGCGGTAAAGAGAGTGTCCTGGCTGCCGAGCAGGCAGCAGTCCTCAAAATAGATCCGGTCCCCGTCCACATACAGGGCGAGGGCCTGTCCTACGTTACAGCCGTATCCGGAGTCGTTTTGGAAAGTCAGATGTCGTGCGGTAAAGTCATGAGTGTCGATCCGCACGGAGGCGGTGCGGAAGGTTCCGCGCTTATCCCCCTCAGGCATATCGTCAAGAGCGGCATCGCCCCAGCAAAGCACGGTGTCCTCTCGATCATTGCCTTCCCCCTGGAAGGTCAGATTAGGACGGCTGATCACAAGCTTTTCCCGGTAGACGCCGGGACCGATATGCAGGACGGCAGGTATAAGATCGGAAACAGGAGCGGGATAGGTTTTGCCCGGCTCTTTTTCTTCCTTATTTCCTTCCCGGTCAAGACTTGCCAGCGCATCGGCTACCGTGGGGAAGCAGGGAGCATGTCCCGACATATTCACATATAGATGAATCGATTGATTTTTCATATTTACCTCCAGAATAACAGATTAATCCAGTACCCAGTTTAAGGCTTTCGGCAGAGAATGTCAAACGATTCGGTGTGATTTGCAGCTTAGTGTTGAATATAGATGAGAATTCTGTTACAATATACTGTGGTTACCTTTAGGAAGGTGACGGAAAGGTGTGGAAATCACGTGAAAATTTTAGATAAGGTATTTGGAACACATAGTGAGAGGGAAATAAAGAGGATTATGCCTCTGGCGGATAAGATCGACGAGCTGCGCCCTGCCATGCAGGCACTGTCCGACGAGGAACTGAAGGCGAAGACAGGCGAATACAAAAAGCGGCTGGCGGACGGCGAGACACTGGACGACCTGCTTCCGGAAGCGTTTGCAACGGTGCGGGAGGCTGCAAAGAGGGTTTTAAATATGGAGCACTACAGGGTGCAGATGATCGGCGGTATCATCATGCACCAGGGACGTATTGCAGAGATGCGTACCGGTGAAGGTAAGACTCTGGTGGCTACGGCCCCCGCATATTTAAATGCCCTGGAGGGCAAGGGTGTCCATGTGGTCACGGTCAACGACTATCTGGCGAAGCGTGACGCCGAATGGATGGGCCAGATTCATCAATTTCTGGGACTGTCCGTGGGCGTTGTCTTAAACAGCATGAACAGTGAGGAGCGGCAGAAGGCTTACCGCTGTGATATTACCTATGTGACCAACAACGAGCTGGGCTTTGATTACCTGCGGGACAACCAGGTGATCTACAAGGAACAGCTGGTTTTAAGGGATCTGCATTTCTGCATTATTGACGAGGTGGACTCAGTGCTTATCGACGAGGCCAGGACTCCTCTGATCATATCGGGGCAGAGCGGAAAGTCCACGGCCCTGTATGAGATGTGTGATTTGCTTGCCCGTCGTATGAAGCGGGGGGAGGATATTGCGCAGCTGACCAAGATGGACGCCATCATGGGCGTCGTGCAGGAGGAAACCGGGGACTTTATCGTCAATGAGAAGGATAAGGTTATTAACCTGACGGAGGCCGGCGTAAAGAAGGTGGAGGATTTCTTCCACATTGAAAACTATGCGGACCCCGAGAATCTGGATATTCAGCACAATATTATCCTGGCGCTGCGGGCCCACAATCTGATGTTCCGGGATCAGGACTATGTGGTGAAGGAGGATCAGGTGCTGATCGTGGATGAATTTACCGGACGTATCATGCCGGGGCGGCGTTATTCCGACGGTCTGCATCAGGCCATCGAGGCCAAGGAGCATGTGAAGGTGAAGCGGGAGAGCAAGAC
>CANPOY010000097.1 GCA_947575805.1 uncultured Lachnospiraceae bacterium | reverse complement strand
TATTCTGTATGAAACCTGTCTGCTTTTGCATAAACAGCTTTTTTCAATTCTTCAATAGTTTCAAATTGATACATAACTGGCTGCGTGGAACATTTCAAATTTTTTGCAACTGTCCTTGCGTTGATATTTTCCGCCCCTGCTTCACGAGCAACATTAAATGCAGCGTCAATAATCATATCTTTTGTGATTTTAACTTTTGGCGGCACAGCACTTACCCCTTTTGTATTATTTTTGTTATATAACGCATGTTATAAATTTGTTTCTCTTCTTTGTCAACTCAAAGAATCCGGACGGCTCCATGTGGATCTGGAATGCCTGGAGCTGCTGGATACGGCCAGGCCCTATCGGAATATGGACAGTGTCCTGGGACATCATCATGGAGGAGACAGAGTACCGTTTCTCCGGGAACAGGGATGTACAGACCGTGGCAGCCCAGACCCAGAACCGGGTGCAGATGTATCCGGACGAGGGGAAATAAAAAGCTGCAGACGTTTATTCTGCTATTTTGCAAAAATATATGGCGGAGTCTTTAATTTTCGATTATAATGAAGTTGACAGAAGTAATACAGGTAACAAAAGAATGACAGGAGGGTATACAGATGGCAGTTGTGGAAGAGCTGCTTCGCAGTGAGGCGAACGGCGGGATCAGTTTCGGCAATCATAAGCTGGAGCAGAAGGCTAAGCTGGAGGATTTCAAGCATGAGGGAGACCTGTTGAAGGTCAAGACCTTCAGTGACATTACAAAGCTGGAGAAAAACGGTATGTTCCTCTATGAGTCCGTCCCGGGAACCAGCGTCCGGAATTATGTCGAGAAGGAAAACGGTGTGGAATTCCAGGTGGAGGGCGACGAGGATGCGCAGATCACCATTGGCCTGGATGAGGAGACGGAGTATGAGGTGTTTGTAGACGGCGTCGGCATCGGAACCATGACCACCGGGCTGGGCGGAAAGCTTTCCCTGAGCGTGGAGCTGGAAACGGCAGGAGAGGTATCTGTGAGGATCGAAGCACGCAGGTAGCAGGATCCTGCAGGGGGTCAGTATGGCGAAGGGTAAAGCGGCAACAGTATTTTTCTGTCAGAACTGCGGGTATGAGTCCTCAAAATGGATGGGACAGTGCCCGGGATGTAAGGAATGGAATTCATTTGTGGAGGAGACAGTGAGCAAGTCTCCTCATATGGGAGTGGCCCCTGCAAAGACAGTTTTGCGGGGGGCCTCCGTTTCTGTGCCCAGCGTGCTCTCCGATATTTCCATCAAGGAGGAAGATAAGCTTTCCACAGGACTTGGGGAGCTGGACAGAGTGCTGGGAGGGGGGATCGTACAGGGGTCCCTTACCCTGGTGGGCGGGGATCCGGGCATCGGGAAATCTACCCTGCTTTTACAGGTGTGCCGCAATCTTTCCGGCAGCGGCCATAAAGTGCTTTACATATCGGGGGAGGAATCCCTCACCCAGATCAAGATGCGGGCGGACAGGATCGGGGACTTTACCAGGGAAATGCTGCTGCTGTGTGAGACGAATCTGGGTGAAATCACCAATGTGATCCGGGAGCAGAAGCCGGAGGCGGTGGTGATCGACTCCATACAGACTATGTACAACGAGGAGGTGTCCTCGGCACCGGGCAGTGTATCCCAGGTACGGGAATCCACAGGCATTCTTCTGCAGCTGGCAAAGGGGCTGGGCGTCTCCGTTCTGATCGTGGGACATGTGACGAAGGAGGGTACGGTAGCGGGTCCCAGGGTGCTGGAGCATATGGTGGATACCGTGCTGTACTTTGAGGGGGACAGACATGTCTCCTACCGTATTCTGCGGGGAGTGAAGAACCGCTTTGGCTCCACCAATGAGATCGGGGTTTTCGAAATGCGGGAGCAGGGGCTGGCGGAGGTGCAGAACGCTTCCGAATATATGCTGGACGGCAGGCCGGAGGATGCCAGCGGCTCCGTGGTGGCCTGTACCATGGAAGGAACCAGGCCCCTGCTGGTGGAGATTCAGGCCCTTGTCTGCCACAGCAGCTTCGGCATTCCCAGAAGACAGTCAACGGGCACGGATCTCAACAGGGTGAACCTGCTGATGGCAGTGCTGGAAAAGCGTTCCGGCGTGCAGCTGGCAAGCTGCGACGCCTATGTGAATATCACAGGGGGGATGAAAATTCTGGAGCCGGCGATAGATTTGGGGATTGTGCTGGCGATCCTGTCCAGCTTCCGTAATAGATCTCTGTCCCCCAAGCTGATTGCTTTCGGGGAGGTGGGCTTAAGCGGGGAGGTGCGCAGTGTCAGCATGGCCAGACAGCGGGTGGCGGAGGCGGCGAAGCTGGGCTTTGGAACCTGCATTGTGCCCTATGTATGCGCGGAGGAATGCAGGAAGGTGGGCGGCATAGAAATCATCGGAGTCAAAACAGTGCAGGACGCCATAGACGGGATACTTGTATAACGGTTTTATCATATAAAAAAGGCAATCTGTTTTGAAATGGGAAGGAGAAAAAATGTATCATTGGCGAATTTTCCGAGGAAATTTTTCTTGCCAAGATGGCCTGTCCTGTGTTATAATACTTTTCGTCGGTGAGTTTGACTTGCCGGTGTCAGATAGGGGAATAGTACAATGGTAGTGCGGCGGTCTCCAAAACCGTTGATGGGAGTTCGATCCTCTCTTCCCCTGCGAGGAAGGTCCGGTGGCTGTGGCAGTTGCCGGATCTTTTTGTATGCACGTATGTGTATGCACGCATGTGTTTGCACTAAAGCGTTTGAATACGGGGACCTATAGGAAAATTGTCGGCAAGCTGGCGGGTGTCCGGCAGGCAGGGAGAAAATCTTCCCTGCTCGATATTGAAAGGAGAGTGTCCGTGGTGAATCAGGAGGAGAAACTGGAAGAAGCGCTGCATACGCTGCAGGAGTATGTGCTGGCCCTGGCCGGACAGGCAGGGGAGACGGAAGCGTACGGGGAGAAGCTGTGGCAGGGAATCCGGCAGTCGGAGGGGCTTTTACAGGAGCTGGCCTACTATCACGATTACGGTAAGTTCCTGTGCAGGTACAGGGTGGCGGGCTATACCCTTGCGGATGCCCTGGTGTGGCAGGTGGATCATTTCAAGCTCTACATGGACCGCCCGGAGGAGATGAACCGTTACCGTACGCCCAGGCTGTTGCTTTCCGCTTTCGATACCCTGCTGCAGATGGAAAGAGATCCGCTTCCGTTTGTGAAGAAAATGGAAGGCGAATCCGGCCAGGATGCGGCTAACGGGTAAATAACAGAATCTGTGCTTGGGTCAACTCCCGTAAAATTCAAAGCATAACCTTCCGGTGTTTTGTTTTAAGTGTCTATGTACCGGCTGAAAAGCCGTATTCAGTTCGCCTAATCAGGGGGTTCCTAATTTACGCAATAGAGAAAAATTGCAAATCCGTACTAACCACTTTATGATGAATTTTTTGTAAATATGTATTGGAAAGTTTGGAATAACTATGATATACTTAATCTGTATAAATAGGGGGGAGGGACATCTATGCAATTTAGTGAAGATGCTATTAAAAGACTGATTACAGCAATCGGATACACTCCCCAAGATGGGAAAAGTGGAATTTATCTAAAAAGTTATCAAAATCATGATGGATATTGTATTTTTGTGGATTTTAACAGCCAGAAAATTATTTACGATTCCGATGAAAATCCATCAGGTATTTCTATAAAAGTGTGGGAAAGAACAACCAGTAATTTTTCACAGAGCGAAAATTTTGTTGTTTTGGAGTGTGTGGATAGCTTGTTAGAAAAGGGCTATACCCCATCCTGCATTGAGTTGGAAAAAACCTATCCTTCTGGGCATGGGCGTTCGGGCAGGCTTGATATTTTGGTCAAGTCTGTTGATGATGTGCCTTTTTTGATGATTGAATGCAAGACTTGGGGAACGGAGTTTGATAAAGAACAATCCAAAATGTTGAAAAACGGCGGCCAGTTATTTAC
>CANPOY010000096.1 GCA_947575805.1 uncultured Lachnospiraceae bacterium | reverse complement strand
AGCAACTTGATTTTTTTAGCCACAAATGTTACAAAAAAGCTTGACCACTACACCTTTTCCAGAATCCAACTGCTGACTCTCCGAAAAACCACTTCAAGTTCGTCTTCTCTTACAGGCTTAACAATATAACCACTAGGCATTGTATTGATACTCTTCTTTATGTAGCTCTCATATTGGGTTACATATATAATATGCAATGTCCGATCCGTTTTACGAAGTTCTTCCGCCAGACTTATCCCGCTCATACCGCCCAGTTCGATATCCAGATAAACCATGTCATATTGTGTTCCCCTTTGAATTTCGGCCAGCAACGATTCTCCATGCTCAAAAACATAGACCTCCAGACTTATTCCAAGTCGCTTTCCCACGGCATATAGTTTCGCTTCCAGTTCGCCCTGCTGGTAACGTTCATCCTCACATATTGCTATATCAAGCACTGCATCCCTCTCAGTCTATTTCCAGTTCTATCCGTATATCCGCAACATAACAGCTTAACCTCCAGTCTTTCTCCCCAAGCATGACATACATTCGAATGAGATCATCTTCCGGATAGTGCTTTATACACTGCCTGTCCCGCCGGAAAACAGGCCGGCATATTTGACTTCGAACTCATCTCGTGGGATGCTGTTAGCCATCTTCCCCCATCGGTTGTCCGGATTCATATGCAGCCCCATAGGCTGGTTGAAGTCAAGGAAGCAAAACTGGCTGTCTTGTCAATTCAAAGATTACATATACATTATTATTTTATCACATATGTCAACGCATTTCTACATTAAAATATTACGCTTATATTTTGCTATAATGGAATTCAACGACAATTATCAATCTTGTTTTAATATCCTATTAAGTTCATTTTTTTAATTTTCTCTTGACTTTTACGTTACGTCATAGTTTATGATACAGTAAAACAAGAAAGGAGAAAAATGGAATGATTAAGAAACTTATGTCTGTCCATGAGGTTGCCAAATTAACCGGTATCACTGCCCGCACACTTCATTATTATGATGAAATCGGGCTTTTGAGGCCTGTGAAGGTTACAGCCGCGGGCTATCGGATGTATGACGATACGGCACTTTGCCGGCTGCAAAATATTTTATTGTTTCGAGAATTGGAATTTCCCTTAAAGGAAATCAAGACAATTCTTGACAGTCCGGATTTTGACCCTTTAGAAGCAATTGCACAACAAATCAGGCTGTTGGAATTGCAATATGAGCACATAGGGGAAGTTTATAACCGATCACTACTATGTATGTAACAACGAAATCCTGAGTGGTCTGGGTGAAATGTATGTATGTGATGAACGCTTTCGGAACAATATTGACAAAGCAGGCGGAGACGGAACCGCTGACTTTGTCAAACAGGCTATTGCAGTGCATACCGCAGCAAAATAATTGAATCGGTGAAACACAGATTGTCATTCCCGCAATGAATCTGGCTTCAGGGCAGTCGCTTTCTTTTGAAATGACTGCTCTGAAACTGCATTCTTTAAGAAATGAGCCTTATACTGCTCAGGTGACTCCGTTCTTAAGCGTCCCCATAAGCTTCTTCGAGCATGTCACTGCCAGCGCCCCCGGCCCGATATGACAGGCAACGCTTAAGGAAAGAGGATCCATATGGATTTCAAATCCGGGAAATGCCTCCTGTACCTCCGCCCGGTAAGACTCTCCGGCTTCCCTGTCATAGGTGTACGCCATGGAGATCCAATGCTTTGCGGGATCCGGCGCGCCGCCAAAACGGTTTTCCATATCACTCTTAACGGCGTTGATCATGATACTCTTACCCTGGCTTACGGTTCGTGCCTTGGCAAAGGCGTCCAGCTTTTCTCCCTGAATCTGCAGCACCGGCTTCAGCTTCAGCATGGTGCCGATGGCAGCTGCCGCCGGCGTAATCCTGCCGCCCTTTTTCAGGTAATACAGGGTGTCCAGCATGATATAAATACTGCTGTTAAAACGATCCGCCTCCAGGGCTTCCTTAATTTCCTTCGCGTTCTTTCCCTCCGCAGCCAGAAGCTTTGCATCCAGGCAGGACTGGCGCTGTGTCACGGAGATCCGCTGGTTGTTCACCACCTGTACCCGTCCGTCATAGTCCTCCGCAAGCATAATGGCGCTCTGACAGGAGCCGGAAAGCCCGCTGCTCATGGGAATATGAACAATTTCATCGTGATCCTTCAGAAGTTTATCCCACAGCTCCATCACAGACTCAGGAGAAGGCTGACTGGTGCAGATGTCCGCACCGGAAGCCAGCTTTTCATAAAACTGTTCCTGAGTCAGGTCAATATCCTCGTAAAAGGTCTGTTCGTTAATCATGAACGGCATGGGCAGGACAAAAATGCCCAGCTCGCCTGCGGCGGCCTGGGTAATTCCACTGTTACTGTCGGTGACGATTGCAATAGTAGGCATATTATATCTTTCTCCTTTTTCAAATAACGGTATTCTCCGATTCTGATGTATGAATCCCTATTCATATTATCGTTAAATACTCCGAAAGTCAACCTGAGATGCGGAGGCATTCGTCAAATGTTCCCGCAGCTTTCGGTTGGCAGGCAACTGCAGCTCAGGATCTGTCTGAAACAGCCGGTCAACCGCATCCGATGCCTGTTTCAGAACGGCGGCATCCGTGTAAATATCTCCCATGCGGAAGGCAAATTCACCGCTTTGCCTGATGCCAAACATATCTCCCGGCCCACGAAGCTTTAAATCCTCGGAAGCAATTAAAAAGCCGTCGTTGGATCGATTCAGAATCTGTAGCCGCTCAAGGGTTTCTTCCTTTTCCTGAGCACTGACAAAGATACAATAGCTTTGATGTTCTCCGCGGCCCACACGCCCCCTCAGCTGGTGAAGCTGGGCCAGGCCGAAACGCTCCGCGTTTTCCACCATCATTACCGTAGCATTCGGTACATTGATACCCACCTCAATCACCGTGGTAGACACCAGCACATCTATAGAGTGGGCTGCGAATTCCTCCATGATCCGGTTCTTGTCTGCCGGACGCATTCTGCCGTGCAGATAGGATACCCTGATCTGGGGCGGCAATGCACCTGCCAGCTTTTCGGTGTAGTCCACCACATTTTCCAGATCCTCCATCTCCCCTTCCTCCACCTGAGGGCAGATAACATATACCTGACGTCCCTCGTCCACCTGCCTGGCAATAAACTGATAGGCCTTGGGCCGATAGGAAGTATTCACAACGCAGTTCTTGATGGGCAGACGGTTGGCGGGCAGTTCGTCAATCACGGAAATATGAAGATCTCCGTACAAAATGATTGCAAGGGTTCTCGGAATCGGGGTGGCGCTCATCACAAGAATATGGGGACTTTCCCCTTTTTCCGCAAGGGATTCCCGCTGCCTGACCCCGAAGCGGTGCTGCTCGTCTGTCACCACCAGGGCCAGCGCCCTGTACGTCACCTTAGCCTGAATCAGCGCATGAGTGCCGATAATCAGGTTAGCCTCCCCGGAGGCTATCTTTGTATATACCTCTCTCTTCTCCGCCGTCGTCATGGAACCCACCAGCAGGACAGGCCGAAAAGCAACACCGTATTCCTTCACATAACTGCAGATGGTTTCGTAGTGCTGCACGGCCAAGACCTCCGTGGGCGCCATCAGAGCCCCCTGGTATCCGTTTGCTGCCGTCATCAGCAGGGCAAGCACTGCGAGAATCGTCTTTCCCGATCCCACATCCCCCTGAATCAGCCGATTCATACAGCAGTTCCCGCCAAGATCATCCCGGATCTCCTGCCACACCTTTTTCTGTGCCCTGGTGAGGGGAAAGGGAAGCTGTTCCAGGAATCGGACCGTGTCCGCGGTTTCAAACATCTGAAAACGATTCTCCAGGCCGTCGCTGAATCGTTTATTCTGCCGCATAAGAAACAGAAAAGAGAAAAATTCGTCAAAAACCAGGCGCTTCCTGGCCTCCGCAAGGGATTCCCTGTCCGCCGGAAAATGAATGGTTTCAGTAGCCAGGCGTTCCTCTTCCAGCGCATACTGCCTTAGAAATTCCTCCGGATAATACTCCTCTTCAAATTCATAGTCTGACAAAGCCTGACGGACTGCCTTGCGAAATGCCCCGTTGGTAAGCCCTTTTGTCAGGGAGTACTTCGGATTCAGGCAGTGGGTCTGCTTTCTGTATTCCTCCAGGGAGAATATTCTGGGCTGTTCCATGGCGAGATGACTGCCACGGCGCTGGACATTGCCGCGAAACACATAAAACCCGCCGGGCTTCAGCATCTTTTTTAAAAAAGGCATGTTAAAAAAGGTCAATCCCATGGACCCGGTTTCATCGGCAATATTGACATTCAATATCGTGAGCCGACGGATCTTTTTTTCGTTAGGAATGCCGCATACCGCCGCATAAACTGCCTGAATCTCTCCTGATGCCGCCCGGGCAATTTTAACAGGATCCTCAAGAATCTCATAATCCCGGGGATAGCTGTGGAGCAGATCC
Source organism: uncultured Lachnospiraceae bacterium (assembly GCA_947575805.1). Classification (GTDB taxonomy): domain Bacteria; phylum Bacillota; class Clostridia; order Lachnospirales; family Lachnospiraceae; genus Acetatifactor. The sequence goes on along the minus strand of CANPOY010000096.1, from coordinate 165 downwards.
CCCACCGTCTCAATGTTCAATTTTTGAAAAAGCTTCCGGGTCTTTTCCCCCACACCCTTAACGTCTATGATGGGAGTGTCACGGTTCATTTCGGTATCCCCTTCTTTCTGATAGTCGCCCCCACCCGTAAAACGGGTGGCTCGGGACGCGGGCTCTAAGCCCGCC
>CANPOY010000095.1 GCA_947575805.1 uncultured Lachnospiraceae bacterium | reverse complement strand
TCCATTTTTCGGAACACGAAAAACTCCAATGCCCTCAACGGGCTAAAGCCGTAACATAAAAAATATCCCTCCACCAGACTTACGTCTGGCTTTGGGATATTTTTCATCAAACTTTAGCAGGGTTTGAAATCAAACTGGGCTATACTTTTACTGTACATTACCGATAAAGGTCTCGCCCACCTTATAATCCTTAATCTGGCCTGTTGCATTTCTGTCGATCAAAAGCTTACAAACATCACATGCACCATCGCCATCAGCGTCCGCACAATTTGTCTCTACACCTGTAACTACAGCAGTAATCTCCTTGCAATTCTCACAGTAGGTAACCGTGTAATCAACATGGCTTCTAGCTGCATTGCCTAACAGATAAGCATCTGCAAAAGCAGGTACTGTCTTTTCCTTATGAGGTGCAAAGTCCAGATCAACCGTTACCTTAGCAGCACAGATACTGCAGTAACCATATGCAGAACCCTTTGCCGTACAGGTAGAAGGAGTAATTACATTAACCTGATCCTTGTCGTTTGACAATCTGTGAGGAAGGGGATCACGCATAACCTTGTTGTTTGCATGAACGCTACCATTGCAGTTTACGCACTGATACTCATCATAGCCACGATCCTCAAGCTTGCAGCTCTTAGAAGCAACGGACTTAACCTTGTTGTTATATACAGGCTGAAGCTTCTCAATTACCTCTGTCTGCTGCTCGCCGCAAAGAGTACAGGTATAAACAATCTTACCGTTGGAAGCACAGGTTGCATGCTCAACGTAAACCTGATTCTCATTTACAGGCTTAATATGTGCTGCGCTGAGATTCTCTCTCCATACGCGGTCGCAGTGCATCTCCTGGCCGTCGGGTGTCAGCACAGGGCCGGTTCCGATCCAGTTGCCCTTTGCATCATACTTGTTCTCCAGAAGTACAGCGTCACATCTCCACTCATTGTAGCCGGGTGTCTTACAGGTAGGAATTACTGCACCAAGCAGCTCTCCCTTAATGTGTACATGCTCAGCAGGAACTGTTGTGGTAGGCTTCTCCGGTTCAGGAGTAGTGGTAGTACCACCGCCATTGTTGGATCCGCCAGTTACAGGCGCTGCAGGAGCTGCCTTTACGATTGCACCGCCGGGTCTGCCTTCCTTAATACCGAAGTTTACATAATGCTTAGCGATCTCGGCATAGTTATCGCCGTAAGCTGCCTTTACATCAGCATTCTTTGCTGCATAGTCAGCCAGGTCGAACAGAACACCTGTGGTTCTCTTCTCCTTGATACCATAAGTAAGATAATGATCAACGTACGCATCCCAGTTATCACCGAATGCCGCGTTCAGATCTGCATATGCGTTGCGATATGCTACCACATCAAGGATGGGGCTCATAACACGGCCTTCCTTAGCGCCGCTGGTTATGAAGTGGTTTAAAAGTGCTGCTTCGTCAGTACCGTAAGCAGTCTTCAGATCGCCGTACTTGTCTGCATAATAACCTGCGCTGAACACGTCAGAAACGCCCGCAGCAGATACGGTCAGAGCACCACCCGCCAACATAGCTACCGTCAACGAAAATGCTAAAAACTTCTTTCCTTTCATTTTTACTCCTCTCCCTTTCTTTGCTTGAAATTGTCATATTCTGTGAACCGTCCCTGCTAAACCCGCTTCACATGTCTTTACAATACCACCTATCGTTGTATTTTGCAAGCACTTTTTTCGCTATTAGCGAAATATTTACATCTTTTGATAATCTTCATGGAATGCAATCAGCGCAGAATGCGGCAAATCAGGGAATAATCGTATTTTGGCCTCCCAGCATTTGGAATCCGCCCCTATTTTGCAGGCTGAAATTTCCCTTTACAGGTAATCCTACCTAATTATATGCTTTACATATACCGGGATGCCGGGGAGCCCGGGGCACCGCCGCGGTGACTGCTGCTGACGGCCTGTTCCGAGATTTCGGCGTGAGCTTTACGCCCTGTGTTCATTCCTCTTCTTTTCCTTCCCTGCCCGCCTGGGCAATCAGCGCCTTGTCCACGTCTTCCTCATATTTTCGGATGGAGACCTCGATTGGCGTAGGGTCCTTCGTCAGCCGCCTGCCCCCCACATGGTTGAAGAACAGGATAATACCGGCAGCAAGCCCTATGGAATATGCCACTTCCAGAACGTTCAGACCCTGAGGCTCCCTGTTCATCACCATTGTATACAGCAGGGTAAACACTTCATTGATCCCCACGTCGTTGTGGTACGCCATGATGGTAAAAGCCGTTCCGAAAAAACTGACCAGGCAGACCAGTGCCGCCCGAAGCCATAGCTGCCAGCCCTTATGTCTGTCAACGCTGATCCACTCTACCAGCACATCCGTTTCTCCCACGATCTGCACGCTTATATCCTGGCATTCCTTTTCCATCAGCTCTACCAGTTTCAATGTGCTGATAACGCATTTTTTTGCACCCTCCTTCCTGAAATGATGCACCTTGATCGCCTTCAGCCTTGCGTCAAGCACGTTATCGGAGCAGCGGATCGTCCCCACATCCGACAGGAAGACATCCTGCTCTTTCACTTCCACATTTCTCTCACATTTTAAATAAACCGTTTTATTCTGCATTGTTCACGCCCCCCTAGCCGGTTCGATGAAATTCCGTCACAAAATAGAATATAGAACCGCACAGCTTCCCGATTGCCATGCTGACCACCGCCAGTCCGATACCATGTCGAAATGAAATGCGCCTGGCCAAAATGGGAATACTGTCCAGTATTTCCGCAATAGCTAAGGCCAGACAGCCAACGAACATGCCCGCAAACAAGCCGAAGACCGCCTGCCAGATCGTACCGATCACATGGAGCTGCCTGGTGGCCAGGGGGAACAGCTCCTGCCACCAGGCGCCAAACTGACAGTACCTGGAGAATATACTTAAGATCGCGCCTGTGATCGTGCCGAAGACCACCGCCTCCTCATATAAAATTATCTTCCCCGCAGTGTGGGTCTTACCGGCAAACCTGGGGACAAGCCCCACTGCCGCCAGTACGGTAAACACACCTGCCGAGGACAGGAGTCCATAGCTGACTCCCAAAATGATCAGAAAGCATACTCTCATCTGCCGCCCTCCTTCCGCATCCTGCCGCTTTATCCTGCTCTGCAGCTTTTCCCGGCCCTTTCGAATGATTACGATTTATTGTCTGCAAAAAAGTGAAAGTTATGCGTACTATATTTTTTTCGGAAACCTCTGGATAAACTGCGCAAAAAGATGTATGATAGACTAGAAGTTAAAGAAAACGTTTTCATACAGGAGGTTACTGCTATGCCAAAATGGCTCGACAATGCTGTTTTCTATGAGATTTATCCTCAGTCCTTCCAGGATACCAATGCGGACGGTATCGGAGACTTTCAGGGAATCATCCGGCGCCTGGACTACATCCGCGAGCTGGGATGCAATGCTATCTGGATCAATCCCTGTTTCCTGTCTCCCTTCGGCGACGCAGGTTACGACGTGGCGGATTATTACACTGCAGCGCCCAGATACGGCACCAACGAAGACCTGAAGGAGCTTTTTACCGAAGCGCATAAGCGCGGAATTCATGTACTGCTGGACCTGGTTCCCGGACACACTTCCGTGGAGCACAAATGGTTCCGTGAATCTATGAAGGCCGAAAAAAACGAGTACACGGATCGATATATTTGGACCGGCAATGTCTGGGAATCCCCCGAGAACATGGGCTGCCTCAGGGGCATCTCACCCAGGGACGGCGCGGCTGCCTTAAACTTCTTTTCCATGCAGCCCGCCTTAAATTACGGTTACTATAAAATCACCCGGCCCTGGCAGCAGTCCCCCGAGGACGAGGGACCCAAGGCCACCCTTAACGCCATGCTGGATGTTATCCGCTTCTGGCTCTCCATGGGCTGTGACGGTTTCCGGGTAGACATGGCAGGCTCGCTGGTCAAGAACGACGAAGAGGGCAAGGGCACCATTGCGCTGTGGAATAAAGTCCGGGCCATTCTGGACCGTGACTTCCCCGAGGCCGCTTTCGTGTCCGAGTGGGGTGAGCCGGACAAGTCCCTCCTGGGCGGTTTCCACATGGACTTTCTGCTCCACTTCGGTCCTTCCCATTACAATGACCTTTTCCGCTGTGACCATCCTTTCTTCTCCTCCGAAGGCAAAGGGGACGTGTCCGCCTTTGTGGAAAAATATCGGGACAATTATGAAAAAACAGACAAAAAAGGGCTGATCTGCATTCCTTCCGGCAATCATGACATGGACCGGCTGGCAAGACGTCTGACCCCTGACGAAATGAAAATTGCATTCAGCTTCCTGCTCTCCATGCCCGGAGCCCCCTTCATCTACTACGGGGACGAAATCGGCATGCGCTATATAGAAGGATTGGCTTCTGTGGAAGGCGGTTATAACCGGACCGGCTCCCGCTCTCCCATGCAGTGGGACCATACGGCAAACGATGGCTTCAGCAGCGCCCCGTCCGAAAAGCTGTATATCAAAATGGATGACGCGGCGGACAGGCCGACTGCGGAAGCACAGATGGCCGACGGGAACTCACTGTACCATGAGGTCAAAAAGCTGATTGCCTTAAGACAGACCCATGCTGCCCTGCAAAGCAACGGTGAAATTGAGTTTGTCTACGCTGCCAAAAATGCGTATCCTCTTTCCTACTTAAGAAGCGCAGACGAGGAACGGATCCTGGTGGTCCTCAACCCCTCCGCCAAAACCGCCGGTTTTGAGAGTGAGCTTCCTGAAGGAGAGCTGATCTACTCCTTCGGAACTCCGGCAAAAAAAGAAGGAAGCACCTGGACGGTGCCTCCCTGTTCCGCAAGCTTTATCAAGCTATAGTCGCCCCCACCCGTAAAACGGGTGGCTCGGGACGCGGGCTCTAAGCCC
>CANPOY010000094.1 GCA_947575805.1 uncultured Lachnospiraceae bacterium | reverse complement strand
ATGCACCGTCATTCCAAATTGGTCTACACCCCTTACTCTGCTTAACTCATACCCGCCCTCACAAAGTACCTTCAAATCTCTTGCCAGGGTAGCGGAATCACAGCTGACATATACAATGCGATCCGGTTTCATCTTCAGCATAGTGGCAAGGCAGGCTTCGTCGCAGCCCTTGCGGGGCGGATCTACTACTATAACATCCGGATGAAGCATGGCAGCGGCTTCCTTGTCTTCCCCGGTGCTTTCTTGCCGTTTTCTTTCATAAAACGCCGGCAATACCTCTTCCGCCTTGCCTGTAAAAAATTCCGCATTCCGGATGCCGTTCCGCCTTGCGTTTTCCCTGGCATCTTCAATAGCCTGAGGAATCACTTCCACGCCATACACCTTTCGGGCGCTGCCCGCCAGGAACAGAGAAATGGTCCCAATACCGCAATACAGATCCCAGACTGTTTCCTTCCCGGTAAGTCCGGCATACTCCAGAGCCAGACTATACAGCTTTTCTGTCTGCAGAGGGTTCACCTGATAAAAGGAAAGTGGAGAAATGGAAAAAGTCAGTTCATTCCCTGTCAGCGGATAACCCGGCTTCTTCATGTCCCGCACATGAATGGTATCGGAAATTGTATCCTTTCCCCAGAGAGTATGTATTTCTTCTCCCATAATCACATTGGAGCGCTCCCTGTTAATACTGACCGATACACTTGTCATTCCCTTTACAGAAGCCAATTTCTCCACCAATTCCGCCTGCTTTGGAAGTACACTTATATTCTGATTAATCACCAGGCACACCATAATCTCACCGCTGGTAAAACCCTTTCTGATCAGCACATGGCGCACCAGACCCGTTCCTGTGGATTCATCATAGGCAGTAACCCCGTACTCCTCCATATACTGCAGAATCTTCTCCAGAATCTCCCTGTTTTCCTCCGCTCCCAGAGCACAGTCCGTATTGGAAATAATGGAATGCGTTCTTCCCGCGTAAAATCCCGTGATAATTTGTCCGTCCCGGTTCCTGCCTACGGGATACTGGGCCTTATTCCGATAATGCCAGGGTTCCTCCATGCCCAGAACAGGCTCCATTTTCATGTCCACCAGCGTTTCTTCAAAGCCGCCGATCCGTATCAGATTGTTCCTTATTTTGTTCTGCTTGAACTCCAGCTGCTTTCCATAATCCAGAGTTTGTAACTGGCAACCGCCGCATTGCCTGTGATAAACACATTTTGCCTCCACTCTAAAAGGGGAAGGTGTTACCACCTTCTCCATCCGGGCATAAGCATAATTCTTTTTTACCTTTACAATCCTGGCTTCCACCACGTCTCCGGGCACAGTATCCTTTACAAAGAGGGTAAGGCCATCCAACTTTCCGATGCCTTCTCCCTCAACGGCAATGTCGTGAATTTTAACAGTTATAATATCGTTTTTCCGAATTTCCATATGAATACCCGTGTATATTAATTTACACCAGCTCTTGCGCAAGTTTCTCTATCTGCGCCCTGTCTTCCGTCTTCAACGCCGAAAGAATACTTACCGTATTCTCCAGGAAGGTAAGCTCCTTACTGTTTTCCAGCATTTTTCTCATAGTCTTGGCTGCCATGGGCGCCCAGGACCCGTTTTCCATTATTGCCACCCTGCGCTTCTGGTAATTACGCTCTGTCAGTTCCTCGATAAACTGACGCATACAGGGAAACACTCCGCCGTTATAGGTACTGGCAGCCAGCACCAGCCTGTCATACCGGAAAGCATCCTCCACACATTCCGCCATGTCATCCCGGGCCAGGTCATGCAGAACCACTTCATCCACACCCTTCTTATGAAGTTTCTCTGACAGGTATTTTGCAGCCTCCTCCGTATTTCCATAGATGGAAGCATATGCTATGACCACACCCTTGCTCTCAGGCTCATAGGAGGACCAGGTATTGTAGCGGCCCAGATAATATTCCAGGTTTTCCGTTAAAACCGGCCCGTGCAGGGGACAAATAACTGCTATGTCCAGCCCGGCAGCTTTCTTTAAAAGAGCCTGTACCTGAGCACCGAATTTGCCCACAATGCCGAAGTAATAGCGTCTGGCCTCACACAGCCAGGGCTCGTCCGCATCCAAAGCGCCGAACTTTCCGAAGCCGTCAGCGGAAAAGAGCACCTTATCCTTTTTATCATAAGTTACCATAACCTCCGGCCAGTGTACCATGGGTGCAAAAATAAACTGCAGGGTATGGGCTCCCAGAGCAAGTTCGTCGCCGTTTGCTGCAATGATCTGCCTATCCTTCAGATCCAGGGAGAAGAACTGACCCATCATTTTAAATGCCTGGGCTGTAGCTACTACCTTTGCATCGGGGTATTTTTCCAAAAAGAGGGGGATATTCGCAGAATGATCCGGCTCCATGTGCTGAATTACCAGATATTCCGGCGAACGCCCCTGCAGAACCTTTTCCACATTGGCAAGCCACTGCTGTCCGAAATGGGCATCCACGGTGTCCATGACTGCCACGCTTTCATCCAGAATCACATAAGAGTTGTATGCCATGCCGTTTGGCACAATATACTGCCCCTCGAACAGATCTACCTCATGGTCATTCACTCCTGCGTAAATAATTTCATCCGTCACCTTCATTGATCCATACCTCCTTTATCATTCCCTTCATATAGTGCTGCGCAGATTCGATTCAAGCAGCCGATTATATCCCAGCCATCCGGTATTCTCACTGTTATTTTCCAGTATCTCTTTAAATGTCTCCAGCTTCGCGTCCGTGTTATCTGCATAGTATAACGCCATAGCTTCCATAATTGCGGGAATTCTGGGCGAACCAAACTCGTATTTTCCGTGATGTGCCAGAATGCAGTGCTGGAGCTCCGACAGCAGGACATGAGGGAAGCCTTCGATCCCTGCTGCCTTTTCCGCCACCATCTGAGATCCCATAACAATATGTCCCAAAAGCTGACCGTCGTCTGTATAATCATTCTGAGGGAAAGGAGAAATTTCCTTCGTTTTTCCCATGTCATGGCACATTGCCGCCGTCAGCAGCAAATCCCTGTTTAGTATGGGATATGCACTGCAATAATAATCACACAGCTTGGTAACACTAAGAGTGTGTTCCAGCAGTCCCCCTACGAACCCGTGATGTACGGTTTTTGCCGCCGAAGAATTCTTAAAGGATTTAACAAAATTCTCATCCTTTACGAAAAAGGCCTCCAGCAGCTTCTTCAGATACGCATTCTCTATACTACCGATCAAATTCAAAAGCTCATCGTACATAACGCCTATATTTTTAGAGCTTATCGGAAGATATTCCCCGGGTTCATATTCCCCTTCCCTGCAGACACGAATCCGTTTAACATTGACCTGAAGCGATCCCTGAAAGTTGTTGACTTCCCCGTAAACTTCTATGTAATCCAACGTATCATAATCCCCGATCCCCGGATTATTCGGCTCCCATACCTTCGCGTCCATGGTTCCCGTCTTATCCTGCAGAATTACATTTTCATAGGGCTTTCCGTTCTTCGTCACAGCCGCCTGCTTATGCTTGCAGAGATAAATATCAAAAACCCTGTCTCCCTCTTTCAAATCTCTGATATACTTCATTATTTTGCCTCTCCTGCTTCTATCGTAAAGCTCATTTCTTTATATTCCTCCTGAGATTGCCGCATGACTGTAACATCTACCGTCTGTCCCGGTTCGGACAACAACAGCGCACTGGTATAATCGCTGAATTTAGCCACGTCTCTGTCGCTGATCGAGATAATGACATCTCCCTGCTGAATACCTGCCAGCATAGCCGGGGAATTCATATCAACCTTCGTCACAAAGGCACCAAAGGGTACACCCAGTTCACTGTTCGCCCGGTCGGTCACATCCATGCCGCTGATTCCCAGATAAGCCACTCGGTTGCTGTTGGACATTTTCTCCACGATTCTTCTTAAATCTGTGATCCCATAGGCATAAATTACGTTCTCCATATCTGATTCGGTCTTATTACCGGTGATTACGCCTATAATCTGTCCTTCCATGTTAAAAAGCACACCGCTTGCGTTTTTGCTTCCGTTTATGTCCGTCTGCAGGAGCTTGCAGTTCCTGTCCGGTATGGAATAAATAAAACTGGCTGAAGTAACCATTCCATAGCCCACGGAATTGCTGATTCCCATAGGACTCCCAAGAGCAACCACAGGTGTCCCTGCCATCCTGCTATTGTTGGAAGAACCCATTGCCGGATATACCAGGCTCTCCCTGTCAATACCCGGCGGCAGATCGGTAAACGGCACGGACAGAATAGCAAGTCCGGTATAACTGTCCATCTGCTTAATCTGCGCATTTGCCTGCTCCCCGTTATGAAAGGTGACGGTCATACTTTCTGCCGTACGAAGCAGGGCTGCGTCCGCCAGTATCAGAAGATCCCTGCCGTTATCATTGACAATGATACCCGACGTCTGGCTTCTGCTTTCCTGAACGGTACTGAACAAATCAATATTGGAGGTCACCGCCGTCACTGTCACCATATAAGGCTCCAATTCAGCCACATAAGCGGACATGGCGGAATAAAGCTCCTTATAGCTGTCCTTGTCCAGCACCACACCGGACAAAATCTCGTCGATCTGCTCCTGACCCAGTATTACATCCTCCGGCTCGGTTTCCGGTTCCGTGGAAGGGGACGGGCTCTCTGTGGGAAGATTTTCCGCCAGCATATCCTCCGGCGACATTTCCTCCCGATCCTCCGGAAAAACGACTGTCAGCGGATCCTCCTCCGGATACAGCCAGTTATTGATGACCGGCTCAAGCACCAGAAAAGTTACACAGGCAATCAAGCCGAAAATAACTGCCATGGAGGCCGTCAGCACTGTTCTGCGCAACAGCTTCTTGCGATTGATAGGTCGCTGCTTGATCTTTTCTATCATAAAATCAGTCTGACCTTTTTGCTCTTTATCCGGCATGAAAACTCCTTTCCCTCACTGCTTCCTGATTACAGAGCCTCTCCCTTATTATTCATTTCCGCGGTAAAAAAGTCAAGACATAAAAATCATATATCCGGCAAACCGTTGACGGGGCAGGTATTTTTATAGTATAACAATAAGGGGTTCAGATATGAAAAAGAATTTAACTTCGGGAAACGTTTTTAAGACAGTTCTAGACTTTTCCCTGCCTTATCTGCTGTCCTATTTCTTACAGACCTTATACGGAATGAAGTGCTATACTAAAGTTGTAACGGGAGTGGCTAATGAGATATAATAAAAA
>CANPOY010000093.1 GCA_947575805.1 uncultured Lachnospiraceae bacterium | reverse complement strand
ACAGCCGGGAAGAGTCGAACCCCTTGGGTTCAGACTCCCCTCTACTCCACTTAAAGCACAGCCGGGAAGAGTCGAACCCCTTGGGTTCAGACTCCCCTCTACTCCACTTAAAATGTAAGTGTATTCATCTGGATTTATATCCTGTCTCCGTCTTCGGATATATTGTATTCGAGGTCAATTTTTTCTTCGCTGCTAAATATTGAGGTTTACAGCCTGTTTCTGGCAGCAATGTTCTGTTTGCTTTTAAGATGAAATATGCCGGTGCTGCATGATCTGGTTCTGCATGCGGTCATCGGTGCGCAATATTATTTTCCTAGAGAAATCTGCATTTGGAGATTTTAAGCGGGTGGACGGATTGCTAAATACTGAAGTGACGGTTTCGTATCAGTAAGGTACGATACAACAAATAAAGGTAATTGACAGGGAGTGACATAAGATGGCAGAGGATGGTAAAAATTTGTTTGTGGGCGGTTATCGCTTTTATACGGAGAAGGATGCGCAGCTTGCAGCTACGGAATTAAAGAAAATAGATTATCTGGAAGAGCGGATTGACTATTCCAAACCGGACAGTATTTTGATGGTTTACGAAAAATCAATACACGAGAGAATATTCAGAACCCCGGTGGGCTTCCAATACTTAAAGGGATTGCGGGATTATCTGCTTGACCAGCCGGGAATAGAGCCGGCAAGGGTTCCTGCGATTCCTTTGTACAGTACTTTCAGCGGGGAGGTAAGGGAGAAGGGGAATCCTGCACGAAACAGAATCAAGGAGCAGGAAGGGAAAAGCAAAGACTCAGGCTTTAAAATTTCCGTGATTTTGAATGTGCTGCTGGTGTTGGCAGTTATTGCCATGTTTACCATTACCTTAAGGAGCGACAATCCTAATGTGCTGAATTACGAACGTGCACTTACCAACAGATACGCGCAGTGGGAGCAGGAGCTGACGGAGAGAGAGAACGCGGTCAGGGAGAAGGAACGGGAATTAAAGATAAACGGCAATACGGCTGATTTCACAGAATAGACATATATATGCGTTATACTTAGGAGAACCAAAGATCTGTGTGGAAAGGCGTGTGATCGAGATGGACAGATTGAAGATTCTTGTGGTGGACGATGAAAGCAGGATGCGCAAGCTGGTGAGAGATTTCCTGGTAAAAGCCGGATATGATGTGCTGGAAGCAGGAGACGGAGAGGAGGCTCTTGATGTTTTTTTCCAGCAGAAGGATATTGCACTGGTGGTTTTGGATGTTATGATGCCGAAGATGGACGGGTGGCAGGTATGCCGTGAGCTGCGTTCCTACTCCAAAATACCGATTATTATGTTGACGGCCAGAGGGGATGAGCAGGATGAGCTGCAGGGCTTTAAGCTGGGAGTGGACGAGTATATATCAAAGCCTTTCAGCCCCAAGATCCTGGTGGCACGCGTTGAGGCAATCCTGCGCCGGGCAGGTAAAAACGCGGAAGAAACGTCTCTAAGCTGTGGAGGAATCGAGATTGACAGGGAAGCACATCGTGTTCTGATCGATGGAGAGGAGATTGAGCTCAGCTTTAAGGAGTTTGAGCTGCTTGCATATTTTGTGGAGAACCGCGGAGTTGCGCTTTCCAGAGAAAAGATACTGAATCATGTGTGGAACTATGATTATTTCGGAGATGCCCGCACGATTGATACTCATGTGAAAAAGCTTCGCAGTAAAATGGGTGGAAAAGGCGATATGATCAAGACGATCTGGGGCATGGGCTACAAATTGGAAGCGTGAAAGATATGAAGCATTCAATCAGGAAGCAATTTGCTTTGATTTTTATCGGTTTGATGGCGGGGACGGTTCTGCTGTGCTGGATCATTAATAATCTGTTTCTGGAGGAGTATTACATCAGAAGCAAGACCAGGGTGATCTACGATGCCTACAATACGATCCGCAGGGTGACGGGCAGTGAAACCTACAGCTCGAACAAGTTTGTGCGGGAGATGAACGAAGTATGTAAGGTGTTCAATATATCGGCTCTTGTGATGGATGCCAATTCCCGAATGTGGTATGAATACGAAACTGTCAATGGCGGGCAGGAGCTGGAGTCATTGCTGCTGGGTTATGTCTTCGGCTTTCAGACAATGCCGGCCAGGGTGCTGGAAGAGGGGGAGGATTATGTTATTCAGAGGGTGGCCTTCAGCGAGGGTGAATTTCTGGTTATGTACGGAAGACTGAGCACGGGAATATCCTTTATTATGCGCACCCCCATCGAAAGCATTCGGGAGAGTGCGGAAATTGCAAACAGGTTCTTTGCTTATGTGGGAATCGTAGGAACGCTGGCGGGCGGAATCATCATCTGGCTTGTTTCAGGCAGGATTACAAGACCTATTAAGACACTGAATAATATATCGGAGCAGATGGTGCATCTTAATTTCGAAGCAAGATACCGCGGCAGGGAAAAAAACGAGATTGGCATGCTTGGGGACAATATTAACAAGCTGTCAAGCTCTCTGGAGCAGTCCATTTCCGGATTGAAGACTGCCAATAACGAGCTGCAGAGAGATATTGAAAAGAAGGAACAGATAGATGAGATGCGCAGGGAATTCCTTGCCAATGTGTCCCATGAGTTGAAGACTCCTATAGCGCTGATCCAGGGGTATGCGGAAGGTCTGGAGGAGAGCGTTAATGATGATCCGGAAAGCCGCAGCTTTTATTGTGAGGTTATTATGGACGAAGCGTCTAAGATGAATCTCATGGTACAGAAGCTGCTGACATTGAATCAGCTGGAATGCGGCAATGATGTGGTGAAGATGGAGCGCTTTGACATCACGGCCCTGGTGCAGAATTATATACAGTCTGCAGGAATCCTGGCAAAGCAGAGCGGGATTCGGGTTGTGATGGAGGATTACCCGCCGATTTATGTCTGGGGAGATGAATTCAAGATCGAAGAGGTCTTTATGAATTATTTTTCCAATGCAGTCAATTACTGCGGCGGAGAAAAAATAATTACAGTAACATTGGAACAGAAGGAAGGATTTGTGCAGGTGGGTGTATTTAATACCGGGGATCCGGTGCCCGAGGATTCGCTGCCTCATTTGTGGGACAAATTCTACAAGGTGGACAGGGCCAGGACCAGGGAGTACGGCGGAAGCGGCGTGGGGCTTTCTATTGTCAAGGCGATTATGGAATCCATGAACCGGCGGTACGGTGTGGAGAACCGGGACGGAGGGGTGTTGTTTTGGTTTGAATTGGAAAATGCGAAGGGAACTTAGGTACTCCAGGGTAGTCCCTGGAGTGTGTGGATTATCTGTGACGGCGTGGCTGCAAACGTATAAGCCGGTTATAAGCAGAAAAATAAGCAATATGGGAGGGCATGATGGGGGAAACAGAGCAGAGAGAGTATATAAAGGTATTGCTGGTGGGCGTTGATACAGGGGAGGAGCAGGATTTTGAACATTCCATGAAAGAGCTTGCCAGTCTGGCAGAGGCCGATTACAGGCAGGTGGTAGGTATTGTCGTGCAGCGCATGGAGGCAGTGAACAAATCACTGTATATCGGAACGGGCAAGGTGGCTGAGGTGAAAGCGTATGCCGCGCAGACGGAAGCGGAGGAAGTCATATTTGACAATGCACTTTCACCCACCCAGGTCAGGAATCTGGGCAAGGAACTGGAACTGCCTGTTCTGGACAGGAATAATCTGATTCTGGATATTTTTGCCCTTCGGGCCAGAACCGGGGAGGCAAAGCTGCAGGTGGAGGCAGCCAGATTACAGTATCTGTTGCCACGGCTGGTGGGGATGCGCGAAAATTTAAGCCGTCAGGGGGGCACCGGCGGGAGCATGAGCAATAAGGGCGCAGGCGAGACCAAACTGGAGCTGGACCGGCGCAGAATAGAACGCCGCATAAGCGAGCTCAAAAGGGAGCTTGACACAGTGTCCAAAAACAGGGAAATCATGCGTAAGAAGCGGGGACGCTCGGATGTACCCCAGGCGGCGCTGGTGGGCTATACCAACGCAGGAAAATCCACAATTTTAAACAGGCTGGTAGAGAGCTGCGGTGAAAGCAGGGAAAAGACGGTGGAGGAAAAGGATATGCTTTTTGCCACCCTGGATACTGCCGTGCGAAGCATCAGTACCGGCGACAACAAGCCTTTCTTCCTGGTGGATACGGTAGGATTTATTCATAAGCTGCCTCACGGACTGGTACAGGCGTTCCGCTCGACTCTTGAGGAAGCGAAGTACGCGGATCTTCTGATCCAGGTGGTGGACTTTTCGGATGCGCATTACAGACAGCAGATGGAGGTCACGGAGCAGACGCTAAAGGAGCTGGGAGCCGGTGACATTCCCATGATAACAGTATATAATAAGGCGGATAAATGCGGGATGGCGGATATTCCCCAGAGAAAGGGCCGCCGGATTTACATGGCGGCGGGGCAGGGCATCGGTTTGGAGGAGCTGGCGGAGATGATTCAGGAAGAACTCTATGCCGACCGGGTAGAGGCGGAATTTCTTCTGCCCTTTGATAAGGGGGATGTGGTGTCCTTTTTCAGGGAGAATGCTACGGTTCTGGAGCAGGAATACACGGAATCAGGTGTGCGCCTGAAGGTGAGCTGCCGTAAGTATGATGCGGAGAAGTACGTTGCATACCGTGAACAGCTTCATGGTTGACTGGGTGAAAAAAGTGCGGTATAGTATAAGCAGATACTATTACCAAGTGAGGAGCGTTATGGGAACAAAAAGGTTTACAGCCGGATTGGCGGCAGCGGTGCTTTGCCTTGGCCTGACTGGCTGCGGGGAAAATGTAATTCCGGAATTGACGGATCATGACACGCAGATTATCGGTGAATATGCCGCTATTACATTAATGAAATACGATGCCAGCAACAGGAGCCGCCTTGAAAAAGAGACGGACGTTCCGGCACAGACAGAACCGGAGGCACCTGTAAATACCGAGGAGCCGTCTGGCATGAAGCCTGTGGAGGACACGCCGGTTACGGATCTGCCCGGACAGGAGGAACCCGGCAGTATGGAAGAAGTGCTGGAGCTGGCAGAGGGTCTGAGCGTCAGTTATGTAGACGCGGCACTGCTTGAAACTTACCCGGAAGGAGACGAACTGGGAGTGTTTGTCACCAAGGCGTCGGAGGGGAAAAAGCTTCTGGTGCTGCGGTTTCAGTTTGCCAACGGAACGGAACAGGATCAGTTGATTGATATAGCGTCGCAGGTGCAGGCAGGTCTGAGCTTTCGGATTACGGTCAATGAGTCTTTCAGGCGTAATGCTATGTTTACCGGGCTGCTGGATGACATGGCAATCCTGAGAGAAACCATACCGGCGGGAGCAAGTACGGAGGCGGTTCTGATCATTGAAGTAGAGCAGGGAAGCATGGAGGAGATAACTTCTATTTCCCTTAATCTGAAAAATGAAGCAAAAGCATATACAATTCAGCTTAAATAGGAATATATGCAGTTAAATGTTTAAGGAAATAAAGCGTTAAAACAGTCGGAAAGCCCAGAAACAGGGAAAAGCCGGCTGTTTTAACAAATTGTAGAAAAAAATAAAAAAATGGAAAATAACAGTTGACAACGAGAGCCGCAAATGATATACTCATTTTCGTCGTTAAGAGTACCGGCTTTCATGACAGAAAATAAATTTAAAAAAGTTGTTGACATGAATGAAGAGATGTGGTATTCTAAATAAGCTGTCGCTTGAGGCGATAGCAAAGAAGATGAACCTTGACAAACAAACAGCAATGCAACCCTGAAAAATTC
>CANPOY010000092.1 GCA_947575805.1 uncultured Lachnospiraceae bacterium | reverse complement strand
CGCGACCTCTGCGTCCCGAACGCAGCGCTCTACCAAGCTGAGCCACGCGCCGATGATTTGGCCAGTGAAATGTACTGCCAACAGTAAAATAATAAATAAAATGGGCCTGAATGTCAAGTAGAAAAAGAATAAGATCTAAAAAATCACAATGTAAAGTGTCGGCTGACAAGATTTGTCCAAACAGCGTTTCCGGCGTGGTGTCTTTTTTTTGCCCGTTATGTAATAATAAAGCAGGAAGGAAATGCGGCGAATCGGCCGATATCCAGAGATTAGAGTTTGGAGGATAATCATGAGTCTGGGGAAAAATGTTCAATTTTTACGCAAAAGAAAGAAAATAACACAGGAGCAGCTGGCGGAGATCATGTCTGTCTCCCGCCAGACAATATCCAGATGGGAAGCGGACGAAATTATTCCGGAGCTGAATAAACTGGTAGCTTTGAGCGATGTGTTTTCCTGTAAGCTGGATACATTGGTCAGGGAAGATATGGGTGTCTGTGACGAAATCTATTCGCAAATTACCATAAAGAGTGTAAAAGGCTTTCGGATGGCCAGATATGTCATGGTTACGCCCAACCCCGAGGATGATGTAATTGCTTATATGGAGAACTGGGGCAAACGATCCGGCCTGCTGGAACTGCAGCCGGATGCCATGAGGATCGGATGGGACTTTCCCTTTGTATCTTTGGAATTGCAGACCAGGTTCGGCCTTCGCGGGTATATGGCTGCATATATACTGCCGGAGGGCTTTAAAACATGCTGTCCGGGCGTCGAGTATGCCGACCAGAAGGATGCGGAGTATGCGGTAATTACCATTTATGATCCCTTTGCGGCAGCCTTTGAGCGGATTCCCAATGCTTATAAGAAATTACTGGAGTTTTTGCAGGCAAGCGGATTCCGGGAAAAGCCAAAGGAGAACATACTGTCCTGCTTTGAGTATGTGTACGAAAAAGAGGGCATTACCTGTATGGATGTTTACGTGCACGTGGACAGTGTGTCAAAAGCGGATATTTTTTCAATGAGAGGATGATAGTACAATGAAAAAAATCAACTATATTAAGCAGCCTACGGAGTATTTATGCGGACAGGCCTGTGTTGCAATGCTTGCAGGTGTAACGGTAGAAGAAGTAGTTTCTGTAATGAAAAATGATAAGGGTACGGGGAAAAAGGATATTGAGAAAGCCCTGAACTATTATGGAATCAGTCAGGCAAAGACGATGACCAAAGCAGATAACACATCTGTTTTACCCAAAGTATGTATTCTTAAAGTGCTCTTGCCCAAATATGGTCATTGGGTTTTATACTACGACGGAAAATATTATGATCCGGAGTTTGGATTACTGGATGAGCTATATAGCAAGGCGCGAATTCAGTCTTATCTGGAATTATTTATTGATGAATCATGAAAGGCGGCAGGCATAATGATTGAGTTAGTAAAAGCCGGTACATCGGATGCCGTGGTGATAAACGGTATCTCCAAACGTTCATTCGACAGCGATTTTGAGATAGGAGCACCTTTCAAAGGAGGACCTCCTGGATATAAGTCTGTTAAGTTTCATACAAAGGTGGCAGAATCTAATCAATTATACAAATTATTGGCTGACGGGTTTATTATTGGTGCTGCCATTCTTTTTGTGGATGAAGATAAACTTAACATAGGCAGAATATTTATCAGTCCGGAATACCACAGAAAAGGTTATGGTGTTTCTATGATGCAGGAAATTGAAGAAATGTTTCCTGCTGTAAAAGAAATTATTCTTGACACCCCTATTTGGAATATCCGCACAAATTCTTTTTATCAGAAACTGGGATATACCGAATACAAGAGAGACAGTGAGTTTGTATATTATAGAAAAATATTATCCTAATATACGGACATTAGCGCCAGGACTCATATTACTGCGCCCTTTTCAGATTTTGCAATTCGGCATTAAGTGAACTTTTTGCACAAGGGTTTTATTGGGATTTGACAGATCAGCGAAGAACCTTTAAAGTGAAAGTACCAACAGCAAAGGAGAAAATCCATGTATCATACAATCGTGACATTGAAAAAGGGTGCGGGACGAGACTTAAAAGGCGGGGGAATGTGGGTATATGACAACGAGATCGATTCCGTTGCAGGCAGCTTTGAAAACGGAGATGTGGTGGAGGTCCGGGACTTTGACGGCTACTGTATGGGCTGCGGCTATATCAACACCAATTCCAGGATCCGGGTCAGGATGCTTTCCAGGAAAAGGGATACGGTGATTGACGAGGCTTTTATGGAGCAGCGTGTGCGGGATGCCTGGAATTACCGAAAGGAATGTATTGACACTGCAAGCTGCAGGCTGATATTCGGCGAGGCGGATTTCCTGCCCGGCATCGTTGTGGATAAATTTGCAGATGTGCTGGTGGTGGAATCGCTGGCATTAGGGATTGACAGGTGGAAGCTGACCATTGTGGAGACCCTGAAAAGGGTGCTGGCGGAGGACGGCATTGCGATCCGCGGCGTCTATGAGCGCAGCGATGCAAAAGTGCGTCTGCAGGAGGGAATGGAACGCAGCAAGGGCTTTATCGGAGAGCCGTTTGATACGAAGGTGGAGATTGCGGAAAACGGTGTGCGCTATCTGGTAGATGTGGAGGACGGACAGAAGACGGGGTTTTTCCTGGATCAGAAGAACAACAGGGCGGCAATACAGCGCTTTTGCAAGGGGAAGAAGGTGTTGGACTGCTTTACCCACACCGGTTCCTTTGCGCTGAACGCAGGAGCTGCCGGGGCAGCAAGCGTGTTGGGTGTGGATGCTTCTCAGCTGGCAATAGATCAGGCGCTGGAAAACGCAAGTTTAAACGGCCTGGAAAGTATTGTAGATTTCAAGTGTGCCGACGTGTTTGAGCTGCTGCCGGAGCTGGAGACAAAAGGAGAAAGATACGATGTGGTGATTCTGGATCCTCCGGCCTTTACCAAGTCCCGGAATTCGGTAAAAAATGCGGTCAAAGGATACCGTGAGATTAACCTGCGGGGCATGAAGCTGGTTCGGGACGGAGGATTCCTCGCTACCTGTTCCTGCTCCCGCTTCATGGAGCCGGATTTATTTGCAAAGACGATCCGCGAGGCGGCAACGGGAGCCCATAAGCGTCTGCGCCAGGTGGAATTCCGCACACAAGCCTGTGATCATCCCATTCTCTGGGCAGCAGATCAGAGCTATTATTTAAAGTTCTACATTTTTCAGGTGGTCAGCGAGAGGTAGTGGGCGGAAGAGGCTGAAATGCTGTATTTTATGGGAATCCAAATGTTTTCGGCGAAGGGATAATTATTGCAACTTGGTGTAAAATGGTGTAGATTTCTAGAGAAATGGTGTAGTAAATGGTGTAAATCATTGGGAGGATATACAGGCGTTAGTGTACCGGCAAATGAGCGAGTATGTTATGGTCAATTATTTCTATGACAGGGAAGTGTAGTGTTGGTTAGCAAAAGGTAAAGAGTGCTATGAGTGAAAAAGGAGTGGTACTTTAGGTGCCACTTCCTTTGACGGTCAGGTATTGCGTATAATGTAGTTATTTAGTCTTTCTAACCGGGGCGATAACGTCGGAAGACGGTCTTGGTTTCAATGCTGCTAAAGCTCTTTTTCTTGACCTTGGATATATTACTCCCGGTTTTTCGTCATTCCTGTGGGGCAAATTTTTTAGTATGGCCAAGTCAAGTATTTTGTCGGGATTTTTGATGATGCCTTCTACCAGAATTTCTATATCAAAATCGATCATGTTTGCTATTATGTATGCAGCTTCGAACGTAATTCTTTTTTCATCCAGCAACTGTTCAAGAGACCGAAGCAAATCGTCCGGCAGTTTAATGATACGCCTGTACTTGCTCAAGGTTGCCGTGCTGATTCCAAACCGTTTGGACATCCTGTCCCGGACAGTGATCCGCTTAGGCTTCTCTGTCAACTAGTGTCTACTTTGGACACAAGTTCCATTGTCCGTGCCGATAGCTGTCTCCTTTTCTAAATCTGTCCGTTTTCCCTGTCTTGAAGTTTCTTTGATAAGCGTCTCAATATATTTGACTGCTTCGAACCGCTACGAATAATTCCAATCCAGGAAAGACTGCTGGTTCAGGTTGCTGTCGAAGAACAGTTCCAATGCCATATCATCAGATACCTTATATCTTACATCTGCCTTGATTGTATTATGCTCCAATGTCCTTACTGCCTTGACCCGGTTGTGGCCGCATAGAATCTCATACTTTCCGTTATCGGCAGGCCGGACGATGATGGGGCTTATTAGTCCTGTCTTTTCAATGCTGTCCATCAGCTGCTGCAGGCGCTCCCCTTTATATGCCTGTCCGGTATGGCCTTTAAAGGGAACTAGGTCTTCAAGCCTGATATCTTTCATCTCGCTGTTATATCTTAACAGCTTTGCGGTTTTAAGTCAAAAATATTTGCGCAAATGAAATATCTTCTTGCCAATCCTGAGTATCTGTGCTACTATGAATTCGTTGCTGATGTGATACATTATGATACGAAAGGGGTGCTTGCCATGCAGAAGAACAGAGAAGACCAGAACAAAACAGAGGAACTGACAATCAAAGGTACAGCGCTCCATATGTGCTGCAGATAGCATTTTTCCACCAGGGCATTCTTTACAGAGCCGGAGAAGGCTCTTACGGAAGGCTGCATGGAAGGGGAACCAGGAGACCGCACCTTTGGGGTGCTTTTTTTGTGCCCATTTTTAAGGAGACAGAAATCATATGAAAACAGTAAAAGGCATCTATGCCGAAGCAAGGATATTCACAGAGGAAGTAGAAGGATACGCGGAAGCGCAGGTAAAGATGATATGTGACAGTGAAGTGGCCAGGGGCAGCAGAATCTGCCTGATGCCGGACATCCATCCCGGCAAGGTTGGGCCCATAGGCCTTGCCATGACGGTTACGGATAAGGTCATCCCGCAGCTCTTAGGTGTGGACATCGGCTGCGGCATGACCTGTGTGGAACTGAATAAGGAACATGCGGAGTTCCAGAAGCTGGACAGGGTCATCCGGGAGAACGTGCCATCAGGTTTTGCCATAAGGAGGGAGCAGCACCACCTGGCAGAGGGATTCCCCTATGGAGAGCTCCGCTGTGCCCGGCATATCCACAGGCAGAAGGCGGAGAGGAGCCTGGGCACGCTGGGAGGCGGCAACCACTTCATAGAGCTTGACAGGGGGACGGATGGAAAGCTGTATCTGGTGGTGCACACAGGCAGCAGGCACCTGGGAGAGGAAGTGGCGGAATATTACACAAAGCTTGCCAGTGTCGCCCTGAAAAGAAGGGGGCTGGAGATTCCCTATTACATGAGCTATCTGGAAGGGGAGGAAAAAGAGGGCTATCTGGAGGATGTGCAGATTATCCAGGACTATGCCGAGGCCAACAGGCAGATCATCGTCAGGGAGATCCTGAAAGGGATGAAATGGAAAGCAGCGGATCAGTTCTCGGTGGCACACAATTACTTGGATACTTCCGGGATGCTGCGGAAAGGGGCCATTGCCGCCGGAAAGGGGGACAGGGTGATCATCCCGGCGAATATGAGGGACGGGATCATCCTGGGCATCGGCCTGGGAAATGCGGACTGGAACAATTCGGCACCCCACGGCTCCGGCAGACGACTGAAGCGGGAGGATGTGAAGAACTGGTATACCGTATCGGATTTCAAAAAGGAAATGAACGGTATCTACAGCAGCTGCGTGGGAGCGGATACACTGGACGAGGCGCCCTTTGCCTACCGTTCCATAGAGGAGATTGCGGGACAGATCAGGGATACAGTCCGGATAACGCAAATCCTGAAGCCTGTCTATAACTACAAAGCCGGGAGCAGGAATTAGAAAGGCGCCCGTACAGTACATGGACGGAATGGCTACCAGCACACAGTAAAATCTGCCATCAGCCCATGATGCTTGCTGCCCGTGAGCCAGGCGGCACTGCAGATGCTAACGGCCGTTAGCAGAAATTACAGATGGAGAGGATTGCGGGCTGAAGATCCATTCCTAATTCCGGGCACTGCATGGACGCCGGAACAAGAATATGAGGAGTAAATTTATGATAATCCAGATTAGTGCAGGACAAGGGCCATCGGAATGCCAGCTGGCGGTGGCGAAGCTGTTTGCAGCACTCAAAAAAGAATATGGTGATTTAGATGTAATATCGGAGACCAAAGGCTATGGGAAGGGATGCCTTGATTCCGTCCGTTTCCGGACAAAGCATGACCTGAGCGGCCTGGAGGGGACGGTGCTGTGGGTCTGCAGGAGCCCGTTCCGCAGAAGCCATAAGCGGAAGAACTGGTATGTGGACGTGAGCGTCGTTCCGGACAGGGAGGAGACGGCATCGGAGGGGGAGTACCGCATGGAAAGGTTTCACTGCGGCGGAAAAGGGGGACAGAACGTGAATAAGGTGGAGACCGGGGTGCGGATTGTCCACATCCCAACAGGCATTGTAACCCAGTCTACGGAGGAACGCAGCCAGTTCCAGAACAGGCGCAGAGCCATGGAGCGTATGCAGGAAAGGCTGTCGGCTCTCCGGCAGGAACAGCAGGCCCGTCAGAGAGATGCAGCCTGGATGGAACACTACCGCATTGTCAGGGGGAACCCGGTGCGCGTTTATGAAGGAAAGAAGTTCCTGCTGAAAAAGGACAAAGCTGCGGACAACAGGCAGACACCTCCGGCGGGAACACATTGACTGCCACGAGGGTCGCATAGCCCCGGCAATCAGATATATATTCTTATTACGATACAATAATAATCCCTGTGCCAGCTGCGGCATGGGGATTTCTTTTATTAGCAGGAGGGATGCAGATTATGGACAGACCTATGACAACACAGGAATTCTTTAACAGGATATGTGATATCCTGGAAGAAAAAGGAAAGATGCCGGATATCCTTGATTACAGGATTGCCACAAGCAGGCCAGTCCCCATCAGGATTTACGAGTTCAAACTAAGTGAAAGAAGCCGAGAAAATCAGAAAGAGCGTTTACAGTATCTTGCGGCAGG
>CANPOY010000091.1 GCA_947575805.1 uncultured Lachnospiraceae bacterium | reverse complement strand
TTTGATGATGAACAGATTTACAAGGCTTTTGAGAATGACATTAAACAGGAAACAGCTAAAAACAAAGCAATTTTTATGATACAAAAAGGGAAAATTGCCATAGACGAGATTGCCGAGTATTTCCCGGAGCTGTCAGAGGAAGACCGAAAGGAAATTGAATCTCAGGTTTTACAGCAGGTCTAGCAGAATCGTTCCGTGGCGCCCCGCCCTTTTTGCGGCGACGCTGCGGCGACACTTTTTGTAATGGTAAACTCAGCAAATCGCTTCTCAGACTGGACTTACAGGGGGTGAAGTGCTATAATGATTCAAAATTGATGGAAGTAGTAAATGAAAACGGAAATTATAAAGAAAAATAATACAGAGGTTGCAGTTGTGAGCAGTGATGAACTGCTGATTACAGATGTCCAGTCGGCATTAGACTTGATTATGACAGTAAAATATGAAACAGGCTGCACAAATATTGCTGTAAACAAGGGAGCTATTGTAAACGATTTCTTTGTCTTGAGTACTTGTCTGGCAGGAGAAATATTGCAGAAATTCATCAACTATGGTGTGAGGTTTGCTATATACGGCGATTTTTCAAAATATACCAGTAAGCCATTAAAGGATTTTATATATGAGAGCAATAAAGGAAAGGATATTTATTTTCAGCCTACCGCTTCCCTTGCGGTTGACAAACTCACTGGATGTGCAAAGAACAAAAAAAGAGACAGCTATGAACTCTGACTTGATCTGTCTCTGGAGGAGGCGTGTTGCAAATATATGGAATACATGGCTGCGCATGGTATGATTTTATGCCCTCATGACAATCGGACGGCAGCATATGAACAGTTAAGAGGTCTGATATAGACATTCGTATGCCTATAAATATTCTATCTTAAAATCAGCCTTTCCTTCCCTGTCCAGCATCATAATTATGTATGAGGGTTTATGCCCCTCCTGCCGGGGATAAGACAGACTGCCGGGGTTCACCGCCGTCACCTTCCTGTCCCGGTCCACCACCGGCCTGTGGGTGTGGCCGTACATCACAATATCCGCCCCTCTGGCTGCCGCCTCCCGCTTCAGGATCTCGTTTCCCATGGATACATAATAGTTATGCCCATGGACCACCCACACCTTGTACGGACCAAGATCCAGTATCAGCTCCCTAGGCAGCTCGGAAAAGAAATCATTGTTCCCCAGAACGATCTCCACAGGGCAATCCGCCGCCTGGCTCAGGGCATACTCGCTGCCCTCCGCATCCCCGCAGTGAATCACCAGATCCGGCTTCTCCAACTTCAGCACCCGGAAATAATTATCGTTTTGTTTATGTGTATCACTGACAATCAACACCTTCATTTTTCCTTAATTCCTCTTTCATTAATTCAAGCGCCTTCCCTCTGTGACTCACAAGGTTCTTCTCCTCGCCCGTAAGCTCCGCCGTAGTCTTATGCAGCTCCGGCACATAAAAGATCGGATCGTAGCCAAAGCCGCCGTCACCCTTC
Source organism: uncultured Lachnospiraceae bacterium (assembly GCA_947575805.1). Classification (GTDB taxonomy): domain Bacteria; phylum Bacillota; class Clostridia; order Lachnospirales; family Lachnospiraceae; genus Acetatifactor. Next base: position 5,636 of record CANPOY010000091.1, on the reverse strand, counting down.
TCCTCATATCCGATCCTGCCCTCTATGGCAGCCCGGGTAGTCAGCTCCCGCCCTCCCGGCAACACTGCGGCAATGGCACACACAAATCTGGCCGTGCGCCTCTCATCCGGCACTCCCTGCAGCCGCTCGATCAGATTTGCATTCTTGACACTGTATGGGGTATCCTCCCCCATATATCTGGCGGAATAAACACCGGGCTCTCCTCCCAGACCGTCAATCTCCAGACCGGAGTCGTCAGCCAGCACGATGTCTTCCTTGGCCGCAGCCGCCACCGCCCTGGCCTTGATCAGTGCATTCTCCTCGTAGGTACTGCCGTTTTCCTCTATATCGACGAAAATACCCGCCTCTTTCATGGAGACGATCTCGGCGCCGAGATCCGCCAATATCATTCTGATTTCCTTCATTTTACCGGCATTGCCGGTGGCAAATATTATTCTTTTCATGTTATCCTCCATATTGCCTTCGTTATTCCTCCAGGACTTTCATTGCCTGTATCAGCGCCGAAATACATCCGGCCGCAAGCTTTTCCTGATAGCTCTCCTGCCCCAGCAGGTATTCCTCACGGGGATTCGAAAGAAATCCCAGTGAAATCTCTGCAGCAGGCATCTGAAGCTGTCTCAGAATACTATCCTCCTCTGCCGTGAACAATCCCAACGCCCGGTTACTGACCGTAACGGTGACTTCCCTTGTGAGAAGGTCTGCCAGCTGCGGATTTCCAAACCCGGGAATATAATACTCCTCATTATAGAATCCTGCAATTCCGTATGTTTCCGAGCTTAATTCGTCCTCGCCCGCGCACAGCCGGACATAAAAGTCCGCCACTGCCTCCTCCGCCAGGCGGACTCTTTCGGAAGCAGGCACATCCACGTCCTCCGTCCTGGTGCAATAAAGCCGGACACCTTCCAGATCAAACTGCTTTTGTATCTGCTTCGCCACCTGCAGTGTAAGATCTTTTTCCAGAAGTCCGTAAGTATCAATTCCATTCTCGCTTCCACCCCGGGCCGGATCTATTACCACAATATAATCGTAGAGCTCCTTTGGCTCATACCAATTGATCGTCAGTCCGCTGCTGTCCATGGTGCTCCGGTATTCCAGAACTCTGGCCATCCGGATTTTCAGCAGCATCCCATCCTCCTGCATTTCACACCGGGCCGACAGCACCGGTGTAATATCTCCGCTGATCCGGTTTTCTTCGTAAAAGTCTTCTTCGCCGCCCTGGATATACAAAAGAAGCTCCCTTTCCATATACCGGTTTTCTACCGTCACGTCTTCCGCCCGGATTCCCTTCGGAAGGGGAATATAAAAATTGCCCTTCATTCCCTGGTCCTTATACAGGGTAAGAGTTCTGTCCTCAGATGATGCCCCCTGCTGCTCCGTATTCACCGGCAGGCCCGAAGGAGCCTGGGATACATCCGCAATCACAATAGTTTTGTGGGCAGCGGACATCAGCATGACCATCATGCAGGTCAGCAGGGTAAGGGTCCAGACCACGCAGACCGCCGCCTGATTTTCACTCTTACGCCCTCTGTCCTTCCCGGTGGCCTCATATTCTGTTTTCCGGTCCTGATCCTGCTTCCTCCGCATGGCTCTTCCTCACTTTTGGCGGCCTGGGGCCTAAAAACTGATAGTAATATGTCCTGATCATACCGTTGTATAGCTTGCGGTTCTTATCGGCCTTTCTGCCGATATATCGTTCCGTCTCCTCATAGGACGTGATCAGATACAGGCTCCAGGAATCCAGGGCCCTGTACCGCTCTCCCAGGCTGGCATACAGCGCAGGCAGTTCCTCCCTTTCCTGCATCCGCTCCCCATAGGGGGGATTGGTGATGATAAATCCGTATTTCCTGGAATGGCTTAAATCCGCCACGTCCCGCCTTTGAAAATGAATCAGCCCCTCAACCCCGGCAAGCCTTGCATTCTGTCTGGCAACCGTTATCACCTGCTCATCAATATCATATCCCTGAATATCCGGTGCCACAGACAAGTCTACCATTTCCCTGGCCTCTTCCAGCGCATCCTCCCATTTCCCCGGTGATACGATATGAGGCCAGTCTCCGGCAGTAAACCTTCTGTTCATGCCCGGCGCAATGCCTGCTGCCATCATCGCCGCCTCTATGGGAATCGTACCGCTTCCGCAAAAGGGATCCACCAATATCCTGTCCTTATTCCACGGTGTCAGCATGATCAGCGCCGCCGCCAGATTCTCAGCGATAGGGGCCTTAGCCACCAGCTTCCGGTATCCTCGCTTATGCAGGGACTCCCCTGTGCTGTCAAGCCCTACGGTTACCTCGTCCTTCATCAGAAACACTCTGACCGGGAAACTCTCTCCGTCCTCCTGAAACCATGATTTCCCATAGTGCTGTCCCAGCCGTTCCACCATGGCTTTTTTCATAACAGACTGAATATCCGAAGGGCTGAACAGCTTCGATTTGACGCTTGCCGCCTTTGCTACCCAGAATTTCCCGTTTTCAGGTATGTATTCCTCCCAGGGAATCGCCTTCGTTCCCTGAAACAGTTCTTCAAAGCTTTCCGCACGAAAGCTCCCTGCCTTAATCAAAATACGCTCTGCCGTCCGCAGGAAAATGTTTCCCCTGCACAGAGCCTCCTCGTCGCCGAAAAAGGTTACCCTGCCGTCAGCCACATCAGTTATATCATAGCCCAGATCCGTAATTTCTCTCTTCAATATCGCTTCCATCCCAAAATGGCAGGGAGCGATCAGTTCAAATCTTCGCATACGCAGAAATCCTCCTGGTGTTTGCATCTTGTCATAAACAAAGCATATTCAGTATACAATTTTTTTCCATATATGTAAATAGGGACACCTGTGTGGTGTCCCTACTGCCTGCGCCGGCTTAGTAGTTGTTGTTCTTCTGGCTGTTCTGGCCCTGGCTGTTCTGGCTCTGGTTCTGATTCTGATTGTTCTTCTGGTTATTCTGATTCTGATTGTTCTGGCTGTTCTTGCAGTTATCAGAATTGTTTGCGTTGTTGTTCTTGTTGTTATCCATGTTTAGCCTCCTTACCTCCTGTTGGTTATCGGTTACAGGAAGTAGTATGGCGAAACCTCATACAAAGTATGCAGACAATGCAAAGTACTTTAGTACTATCAATTCATCCAGTCCCTGAAAAACTTTACCACGAAGGATACCGCAAAAATCACCAGGAGCACAGGCAGAATGATCGTTAAAACCTTAAGCACAACGCTTAAGATTACCACTGCTATCACCAGGAACAGCACCAGCCATACCCAGCCGGGGACGTTCAGATAATGTTTCCTGACCTCCCCGCCACGCTCCTGCTCCTGCCGGGCGTCCGGCATCTCTCCGCCTTTCGTCTCTGCAATGGTTCTGGCAATCAGTCTCGGATCTCCCAGCAGGGCCAGGACCTCTTCCTCGCTGCTGCCCTTACGTATTTCCGTATTAATATAGTCCTCATAATAAGACAGGGTATCTGACACTGTCTCCGAAGCGACCCTGCCATTCAGTGACAGGCGCAGCTTATCCAGAAATTCCTGTTTTCCCATTCCCATACTCCTTTACCATCTCTTCCCCGGACAGCTGTTCTTCACCATGGCGGCACGCATCTCCACATAACAGCCACAGCTTCGGCACATGCCCTGCAGCAGCATCTCACACTCCTTACAGATCCCCAGCCGTTTCTCATATATTTCTTTGTCTGCCTTTAAATCCGGGTCAAGATTCTCAATGTAATCCCGAATCGTCCCATAGACCTCTTCCTGATCCGCCAGCTCCCTGGTCAGGCATTTCCTGCAAAACCGCAGATTGTTTTCTCTCTCTTCCATGCTTCTCATTATACTTGTCCCATAGTACAAAGTCAACAATCCAAAAACCGCGCAAACATAATGTTCACGCGGCCTTTTCATTTCAGCTTACCCTGATAACCACAATATCTCCGATTCTGATGACAGAACCCTGTGCCGGAAATACGGGCATATCGACAACTTTTTCATCTGTACACAGCATATTATATTCCGCTATGGAACAGATATTCATATTGATCTGACAGATGTCCCGAATCAGACCGTTCCATGATCTTACAACAGACTGCGAATCAGGCCAGCTTCCGCCGATATAAGCATATCCGTTGGCCTTCCAGAAGGTCTCTGATCTGTAATACATAGGATTCCCTGCCGGCACACCAATAAAGCAATACCGCAGTTCCTCAGACAAAAGATTCTCCGCTCCCAGACGTTCATGAATCTCCGCAACTACATTCATGGACGAAGTCTTGGTTTCCGCCATGGTCTTTTGATCCACCTGTGTCTGCAGGATCTGAGAATATAGAAAGATAACTGCTGTAATAGATACCATCAGGTGCAGAGTCTTTAACGGAAGCGTTCTTTTTTCTGCCGCGGATAACAGCAAAACAAAAATCGGAACCACCAGCGCATATGCGCCCGTCATCTGTATACTTAAAGCTGTATCCGTTGCCACCATAAGGACTGAACCTGCCGCCGCGGGAACCGCAATGAGCATCAGCAGATAAACAATACCACCCTTTTTGTCCGCCCGCAGAACATTCCATATATCTGCTGCCAGAATTGCCGCCACAAGGATAAGAAGGATTACCGGCAGGATTGTACCGCCAAAGTACAATGTCTTGCAAATCACATCTTTAAAGTACAGGCCAAAACACTGATAGACATCCGCTATCCGTTTCGGAAATTTGATAATTGTATTTAAAAGGGAATACGTATTTGCTCCCGCATAGCCGCTTTTTTCCACCTGAAAGCACCATAGCCCGATTTCCCATACGATCAGGTATTCGATCCCTCCCAGAAGAATCGCACCGACGCCTTTTGTTAAAAGAAGCAGTATATTGGACGCCCCTTCCTTCAGCTTCTTAATAATCCAGCCGATCAGCGCCAGACATGCACATCCTATGAACGCCTGATACGCTCCCATACTCAGGCAGATACAGAAAGAGCCGGCCAACATCCCCAAAGGGAAGCTCTTAATCCTGGCGCAGAGCCATATGCCGAGTATTGCCAGCAAAAAAGCAGCGCCAAAGGTTGGCGACATGAAACGGTAAGACAGGGCAATCAGAACGGATTGGCTGCTGAGAAACAAAGCCCCCGCCAGCCAGCGTGCAGAAGAATCCTTACATCCCAGCAAATCAGCACAAAAGGTCAGCCCCAGACAATAACATGCCAGCGCCATCAGCGATGTCATGGGATCGCAGCTCACACCCAAACGCAGACGATCAATCATGAGCCAGAACCATCTTCCCAAAGACAGCTCCCATGCACCTGCAAGATGATAGGTACCCTCCCAGATGCCGTCATAACAGTTGACCAGTTCTTCCGCCATGAGTCTGAAATAAAGTACTGCTGAAAAAAGCATCAGAAACAGGAAAAAGGCTCTGTTCTCCCGAATGAAGCTCTTGAGAGAGCGTCCGCCATTTGTTAAACTTTCTTTCAGCCTGTCTCCCATAGCCTTGTCCCCCAGCTCTGTCATTTCTGAAACCCATTGAGTTCCATGAGCATTTTACTCCCCCCACAGGTATTTTGTCAATATTCTGGGGGACAAAAGTCGCCGCACCAGGGCAGCAGGTGAGGCGACCCGCCTAAACACGTGTTTAAACGTTGCGGCACATGTGCAAACACACATTATCACGTG
>CANPOY010000090.1 GCA_947575805.1 uncultured Lachnospiraceae bacterium | reverse complement strand
CAGTTGTCAATTTTCAGTTAGAATCACATTCATTGAGATTCCGAGAAGTTATACATTTTCTCCTGCAACCTGGCCTGTTCCTTACCCTCTGCTTCATCAGACTGTTCTTCTTTGACTTCTTCCCTGTCCTTCGAAGCCTTTTCCACATCATTGCGTTCGTCGATCAGCTCCTTCACTTCCTCTGCAAGTTCCCGGGACGCTTTATCCAGGCTGCCCTGTCCCGCCTCCATAAGGGCTGCGTCAGACGCCGATAGCATCATGCTCCTTTTCGTCTTCTGAATGCCCTTCAATGGCGCATCCTCGATATGCTGCAGCCTGGCTTCCTTTATACATCCCCCATGACCTGCAGTCCGAAGCTCCGAAAGTCTCTCGCATTGTCATAATTCAGCGTCATTCCCTCCTGAAGGCTCTGCATCATCTCCGTTATCTGCTCCTCCGTAAAGGATTCGTCATCAAGTGCCGCCCTGATCTCCGAAGTTTTTTGAAGAACAGCCTGGGTAATAGAATCTGCCTTGTCAAGAAACCAGCGTCCGGATTCTTCAAGCCCAGCAAACATTTCTTCCACAATCCTCTCACGGTTTATGGAAGACGACATAAATTGGACCGCCGTATTTTTTATTACATTGCCCACCGAAATTGCAGTATCAGCTGTAGCCTCTCCGCCATCTGCAGCCCGTCTCTGCCGCTGTCATTCCAACAGCAGGGACGGTAACCGCTTTGATCTGCATACCTAAATCCTCCATTCCATTGAATGTCTATTGCAACTCCCTTTGCCTGGTATACGCTTCTATATCAGTTAACACCGTTGCTTCCCCATTAATTTCAAGGGGTCCTTATCACATATTCCCCATATTCCCCATTTTCCTGCGCCACCTCTATAATATCCTGCGCTTTGGAGGGATCAACCTTTATATCCTCCACCTTTCTCATTTTCTGTATAAGCTCATTCGTTGCCGCCAGATCCTCCTCCGTAGGCTCATTCCGCGAAAACTGAATTCCTCCTTGGGAACGCCGGTAAATTTCGTCATAGAGCTGATTCACTCTGTCAAGAAGTTGCTGCCCTGTAAACCCAATCTCCTGGTACATTTCCATTAAGGAATCATATAAACCTTTCCGTTCCCCCTGCCGATACGACTGACCGCTCTCTGCCGCAGCACTCCCATTGCTCCGGGTGCTTGTTTCTGCACATACTGTCTGCTGCTTGCTTAGATTTCTGCCTTCCTGTGAAATCGTTACCTTACACTCCGGGCCAAACATACTGTTATTCCCTGCTGGCTCCTGGTTTACCACCGGAAGGCCTGTTCCCTGAATCCCCCGCCCTGCCGTAGCCATCCCTGTGGCATTGACGGTAATAGTCTTGACCTGCATACTTTTCTTCCTCCATTTCATTCATGATATGCAATAGTTCCTTTTGCTTGTTTTGACTCTATTATATAAATTATACATCATCAGTTGCGCGTTGGATAGTGTATTAAATAAAAATGATCTCTTTCAACCATATCCAAATCATATTGAGGGTATATCTTCACTCTCATAATGTCGTACAGATCGCCATGATAAAGCCGATATCCCATCGATCTATTCACGTTTACTCGCATTGTAAAGAAACCATTGTTGCCAGTGATGGCTGTTCCATGTGTTACAGCTATATCAGGACGCCCCTTCAATTCCCATGAATCATTTATAACCGTACCGCTTAGTTTTACGTTCTTTGCTACATACTTATTTCCCATACTGTCCGTATAGTACGCCCATCCTCTGATATTTATATAATTTGATTCTGCGTCAAACAAACCATACGATGGCCCTTCCGGATATCCAATATTCTCAATACCACCAGGACCGCTATACATTGTAACCTCAATCGCGTCCACTCTTGAAACCGGCACCACAGATAGATTATAGGAATATCTATCCGCCGGGTTAAATTCGTTAAAGGTATTAGTACTTACCACACGAATATAGTAAGTACCCGCAGGCAATTTCACTTCCCCTTCCCCGGCACCAGACCCGAGAAGCTCCATTCTGAAATAATCCTCTGTTATATTCTGATAAATTTCCATCCTACATCCGTTTCCAGCCGAAGCTGACGTAAGCTGCAGCCTAACCTTGTCATACTTAGGACTGTCAGCCACAGTAAAGGAATACCAATCATTGTCAATGGCCGAATTTAACATTCCAGATACACTTGCCCCGGATTCGCCCAAATTCAACACAGCTGCTTCCTGTGCATTCTCATTCGGCTCACCGGAATCGGACAGGCTCAAATAGTTTGTTCTAATTGAAAAGTCTAACGTGAAAGCTTCTGTCTCACTGCCGCCCAAAATCGAAACTACGCCCATATATACCACTTCGCCTGATGCCGACAGGTAGCCAACAGATTGTTCCAATGTAGTCCCCCCATTCAGCCAGGGCATATATTGGCAAACCTTTATGACATTTAACTCAGAATCATAAAAAGCCAACGCATACATAATCGCTGCATTATTTGGCACCGTTAATCTTGCCTGCAGGTAATCACCTGCGGAAAGATTAATCGAATACAGCTGAAATGCTCCCGTCTCAGCCAAATAGCCGGAAGCCGAGCCATAACGCAGAATGCTTTCCTGTCCCTCATCCGCTGTCTGAATTCCGCCATCTGCATATAGAGAAATTTCATTCCCGTTCAACCCCACATTGAATTCCTCACCGACCAGATTCCTTGCAACTTCCACATTTGGACCTACAGGAACATTGATTTCTATGCCGCCCATTATTGTTTCTTCTTCAACAAAAAATTCCTCTGCTGAAACCGGCAATGCTTCAACTGAAACAAAAATAATCAATGCCATTAACCATGTTAATATTTTTGTTACTTTTGTATTCATATCGTTCTCCTTATTGTTTTTCTTGCTCACTTATGTTACTATTTCCGTCTAACCAAAGTCCAGCTGATCCGGATCAACCTAGCATCTTTAAGTTTCATTCCATCTACAGTATTGTACCAAACCGCAATATAGCCTTCTACATTCACTCACCTCCCTTCAAAATAAATCCTTCCTCCTGTAAACCCATTGCCACATCTTCGTCTATAACTGCTTCCACACCCTCCGTGTAGAGAATATAGGTATCTCCCTGCTTTATGATATAGGAAGTTTCTTCGTCCACACGGTATGTATTCACATCCGTCTCGATTTCAGAAATCGGGGGATCATATTTTGACTGAAAAATAAAAGAATATGACACAACCAAAAGCATCAGCATCACCACGCCCGCAAACACGTTGACCTGTTTTTTCTGCACAATCTCCATGTCCGCCACAATACGGAAGCGCTCCAGCAGGCTTTGGGAATGTTCCTCTACCAAACAGGCAACCCCCTTTGACTTGTCTGGCACCCCGCTTTCACAAAAGGCCTTCAGCATCACTTCCAGATAATCGGCCCTTTCCTTTTCCTTCAAATGCCCCGTAACACTCAAATCACACCGGATCTCCATACTCTGGCTCAAATCCTTCTTCAACAAATACACCAGAGGATTCCACCAATAAATCCCGCAAAGCACCCTGACCAGCACCTTCAGCCGATCTCAGAACCCTTATACTGCTGTTCCCGTCCACCGCATCCAGGATCTCCTGTCCCAACAGGCTCTCCTCCTGAGGCATTTCCCGGAAACGACACAGTGCCTTGCAGTACTGCGCCAAATACCAGGCTAAGCTGACGAGCATTCCGATGAGCCATATAGTAAAAAGAATTTCATATATCCGAAGGTGGCCGGCTTGAAAGGTAAGTGCCCTATGTATTTCGTTATAAACCGCCCCTCCTGACACCACATGAGCCCAAGGCACTTCAAAGGGGACTGCCAGACGTATGGCACAGAACAGATAAATCAGTATTACCGTTGATATGCCGCAGATATGGAGCTGCTTCGTCCTGGTGCGCAAAAAGGCAAAAAGGCAATCAGCACACTGCTCCACAGTATTGTCATCAACACGGAGAAAGTACTAGCTATGGAAAAATTCTTCTTCCCTTGCTGTAAGGCCATTTCGCTTTTTCACATCCGGTTCTCCTATCAGGAATCAATTCTTTGGTTTTTATAATTGTTATATTTATATATCGTCTGTCTTTTGTGTTACTTTAATACTTTTTTTAATTATTTTACCTTTTTACTTTGTGCTTCCCAAAAGCACTTGGGATTATATCGTGCAGTTCTGGTTTCTCGATCTTTCCAAGACGGATTCTATCATGCAGGAATGTTACTCTGTTTTTGGCCCGGAACCAAGGCTCCCTTCCTGCATGCTGCGCTCCTATCTGCTTGCTTTGAAACTGAAAGTTGCAGTTCCTGAACCAGTCCATCCACAGGTGGGGTTAGATTTTACAATCGATGACGATGGTGTCCCTGTCTGTAAGTTGGGCTTACATATGCATAAAGATGGGGATGAAGCTACCAAACACCGGGCAAAATAACGGTGCCCGAAATCAAACCGGAAACGTGGCTGCTTTTGTGAACACCCTTATTCACCGGCGAAATATGGAAGAACCGTACACATCTTTACCGATGATAATCCGAGGTTATTTAACATACCGCCAAGGGACTCTAAAGCATGGGAAAAGAAATATGGCAGAAGGACTTCCGTGGAACGCTCCAACAAGCAAGAGTGCATGTTTTCTCATCAGCTCATGCAAGCATGGCTGCTGAGAACTCCTGCTTCTGACTCTGCTTATGCGCGCAAAAAAACACCGGACACATCTCTGCATCCGGCGCCCTGCCGTCTCAAAATCTCTTTCTTCTGTTTATGGTCTTACTGTAATGTAGGGTACTGGTTCCTCTCCTGCTGTGATCCGGAAAGCTCAATGTACCGCTCCATCTGCCTGTCCACAAGTCCTGCCACCAGCTCCGCAAAGGGCTGCAGGTCCCCCTCCACCGCATAAGCCTCCAGTACCTTGAAATATTCCAGCCTGTCCTCCTTGGAGATGGAAACAGGCGGGAACCCCTCCGCCATAAGCTGGTAGTTCATGATGAGCCTTGAAGTCCTCCCGTTCCCGTCCGTGAACGGGTGTATCTTCACAAATTCCGCATGGGTCCACGCCGCCAACTCCAATGGATTCAATTCCTTCCCTTTCCAGGACAGGTCCGCGTAAAAGTCCTTTACCTGCCGGTACATGAGCGGCGGGGGCGACGGCATATGCTGTGCGCCGGAGATATACACCTGCACGTCCCGGTATCCCCCGCCAACCTGGATGTTCTCCATCAGCAGGACATGGATGTCCCTGACCTTCCCCTCGTCCAGGGGCATCCCCTTCCCGATGCATTCCTTCACATAGCGGAACGCCTTGCGGTGGTTGACTGCCTCATAGATCTCCCGCAGCGCCTTTCCCCCGATGGAGATCCCGTCCTCCAAGAGCACCTTTGTCTCGATAAGCGACAGGGTATTCCCTTCTATGGCCGTGGAATTGTGGGTATATTCTATTTCAAATGCCTGGTCAAAGGTGAACGTGGTAAATTCCGGGATGGATTCCCGGCACCGGCTGTATACTTCCTTTTTCCGAAACAAATCCTGATAGTCCACAAAAAAGCCCTCCTTCTCTTTCAAAACTTCCTCTACAGTATAGCACATTTCCCCGCAACAGTAAGCCGGAGATTTCCATTTCTAGTAATCTAAAAATGTCCCCGTGGGGAAATTTGTACCCGTGAGGGAATCTGCTCCCTGCCTAGTCCTCCTGCTTGATCCCTGAACTGGGTACGCCTCTTCCACTCTTTCAAATCACTAATCATGTATATGATTGCAAATACAACTTACTTTTGATTCCTTTCCAGACTATTTTCACTGCAAAAGGCCTGCCAAATATACCGGCAGGCCTTTTCTCATGCATTATCATCTATTAATGAATTATTTATTCGCTTTTTCAATATACCTGTCATAAGCGGCCTGTCTGATCTCCAGTATTCTGAACATACCCAAAGATTCAAGCTGCTCTTGATAAGCCGTAAAACTTACCTCTGACAGTTCTTCCCTTCCCATAATGAAGTTCGGAATCATGGAGTTCGCATAATCCCAGACAACGCTCTCCAGCTTGTTCAGTTCCGCCGTTTCCTCCGGCGTAAAGCCTACTGTCAGCGGATATACATTGTCATTACCGCTTGCCGTCCAGGCTTCATCCGCAATCACATCCCGATCCACTCCGTCCTTCAAGTCACAGGTTCTGGTGGCATAATCCACCACCACACCGGGCATCCGGTTCGCACAGAATGCATACACTCCGTAATCCGCACAGTTATCCATCTCTTCCGTCCATGTTTTGGTGCCGTTTTCTCTGGTTCCGTTGGTCACACCTTTTTCCACATAGGACGCCACATCTGCGGCTCCCTGCTCCGCGGACAGTCCCATGGATCTGGTATTGGAGCCTTCCTGGGAATATAAGTAATCGAACGCAGCCAGGAGTCTGTGCAGTTTCTCCTCATCGCATGCCGTGGAAATTGCCCAGCCGCTGTTGTTGCTGGCACGTCCGGAATCCAGGTATATGCCCAGGGACTTCTGTACCCCTCCTGCCGTATTTGCGGGAGAATTAATGGGCTCTACATTCACGAACAGATTATATTCCGGAATAACCATACTTTACCATACCGTTCTCTACATACTGCAATCCGCCGATGCCGAATCCGGCCATAAGCTCCCCTGTAGAGAAATATCCCACCGCCGGAATGATCAGGCAGACTCATACGCTTCCGCCAGATGGTTTGTCTTCCCGATCTGCGGCCTCCCGTTCGTATCGCCGCATCCCCCGGCAAGCAGCATCCCCTTATCATGAAAGCCTATGTAGTTCACAATGGCAAATTTATAGTAGGAAGTAACCTGCTCAAAGGTTCAGAAAAAATTGTCTGCTGCAGTCACCAACAGTGCGCAGTCCTTCACCGGGTACTTCTCATATCTTCCCAAAGGGGGCTCCGGGTCTTCCTGGGCGATGCAGTAAAATCTCTCAATGAACGCCTTTAGTCTGGAAGAAATCGTCCAGAAATATTCTCCAACGCAGATACCAATAAATTTTTTGCTCTTGACTCAGTCCTACTTCCTGATAAACTGCCTATCCGATTCCGACATTTCATTCCCGTCCGACACATACCGCTCCACTTCCATATGCAAATCATACTTTTCTCGAAGCCGCATGATCTTCTCCATCATGGGCGAGGCATGGTGTCTGTCAAGAGCATTCTGGTCTTCCCAGCAGTCAATCAGCAAAACTGTTTCCGGTTCCGCCATCGGGAAAAAATAATCGTATTTTATATTGCCCTCTTCCCCGCGGATTGCATCTGCAGTTCCGCTGCTTTCCATTTCTTCCGCAAATTTTCGGGCGCTTCCCCCTGTCCCTTTATAGTAAATATTCACGGCTATGCTCAATTCTTTTTCCTCCAAAAAGCGCAAACACCAAGCTTACGGACTTCTCGACAACAAAATCCACGCCGTATCCATAAAAATCCGTAGACATTTTTGTCTACGGATTTTTGCAACTGCCATCTATCTGACAGGTTTCACTCCCCGAGTAGGGCTCGAACCTACAACAACTCGGTTAACAGCCGA
>CANPOY010000089.1 GCA_947575805.1 uncultured Lachnospiraceae bacterium | reverse complement strand
GGCTGACTCGGTGAAAGTCCGGGACCAACAGTAAAGTCTGGATGAAAGAAGAAAGCCATGGCTGCACCTTCCTGCATTGGGAGCTGCAGTCTGCTACAGCGCATGTCAGACCCCGAACCATACAGGTTCGGGGTTTTTTGTGCCTTGAGAGTGTTTTACACCCTCTGTCATGCGTGCAGGAAGAATTTTCCGAAAAAACACAAGTTGCTTGTGCCGCAGATGCGGCGGAAAGAGAGGAAAAAATGAACAAACTGTTTACCGATGTCGCTAAAAACGCTGCCTATGTCCTGAGTTTTTTTGGAATTATTGCCGCCCTGTTTATAGTGGCGCTGTTGTTTGAGAAGGCTGCCCAAAAGAAGACCGGTATCAAGGAACCGGTCTTAGGCATTAGAAAAATTGCCATGATAGGCATGTTTTCCGCAATTGCCATGATACTCCACCTGTTTGATTTTCCCCTGTTCTTTGCCCCTGGTTTTTACAAGCTGGATTTCAGCGAGATCCCTGTTCTGGTAGGAGCCTTTGCCTTTGGCCCTTCTGCCGGGGTGATGATGGAATTCGTGAAAATACTTCTGAAGCTGTGCATTAAGGGAACCAGTACAGCTTTCGTCGGCGATCTTGCAAATTTTGTGATCGGCTGCAGCTTCATTCTGCCGGCTTCCATTATTTACAGATTCCATAAGAGTAAAAAGGGTGCTATAACCGGCTGCGTCAGCGGTACGCTTTGCATGACTCTTTTCGGAACGGCCTTTAACGCGATTTATCTGCTGCCGGCCTTTTCCAAGCTGTACCACCTGCCCCTGGAGGACATTCTGGCTATGGGAAGCGCCATCAACCCGTTGATGACGGAAGGCAGCATCGTCAGCTTTGTGGCAGTCTGTGTGGCGCCCATGAATCTTATCAAAGGCACTGCCGTATCCCTGGTGACCATGCTGATCTACAAGCCCTTAAGTCCTATCATAAAAGCAGGACACAGAAAATAATACTTGAGTTTTGCTCCCGTTTAAGGTAAAATTTTTTTGATCGGAAGACGGCGGCGGCCTCTTCGGGGAATGGGAGGAACTATGGTAGAACTGGATGTAAAGATAGAAGCAAATGATTTGTATGATTACATGCTGCGGCATTCCTATAACAGCGCGGTGGGCATCATCGGAAGCTGCTTCGGAGCGCTGATTCTCCTGCTGGCAGTGATGGCGAAGCAGTGGGTCTATCTGGTATTCGGGCTGATCATACTGCTGTACCTGCCCTGGACACTGTTTTTCCGGAGCAGGCGCCAGGTGCTTGGCAACCCCAGCTTTCAGCAGCCGCTTCATTATGTGCTGGATGACCAGGGGCTTACCATCTCCCAGGGAGAGGAATCGGTGCAGTATCCCTGGGAAGAGATGCGCAAGGCGGTATCTACCGGGAGAAGCATTATACTCTATACTTCGCCTGTGAATGCAACGATTTTCCCGAAAAGGCAGATGGAAGATCAGAAGTCTGCCGTCATTGAGATGATTTCCACCCATATGCCGGCGGCAAATGTAAAGATTCGAAACTGAGAAAGCGGCGGAATATGGAAGGATTAAATGCGGAAGAACTGATAAGCCAACTGAAGGAGAAGGGCAGGGCCCTTTGTGAGACAAGAAAACCGGAGGAGACCTTTGAACTGGGGAAATGTCTTGCAAAAGCGGCGTGCCCGGGGCAGGTATGTGCCCTGATCGGAGATCTGGGAGTGGGAAAGACTGTGTTTACCCAGGGTTTTGCCGCAGGGCTTGGCATTGACGGCCCGGTGTGCAGCCCCACCTTTACCATTCTGCAGGTATATGAGAACGGACGTCTGCCCTTTTATCATTTTGACGTATACCGGATTGCCGACGTGGAAGAGATGGAAGAGATCGGCTATGAGGAGTGTGTTTACGGAGAAGGGGTTTCCCTGATAGAATGGGCGGATCTGATAGAGGAGATTCTGCCGGAGCATACTATCCGCATTACCGTGGAAAAGGATCCGGAACAGGGATTTGACTACCGCAGGATTACCCTGCAGAAGGCAGTGTGAGAAGAACATATAACTGTCTACGGCAGCTTTCACTCGCAGCAAGGGCTGCTTTGTGATGAAGTTCTAAGTCTCACAACAGAGAAAGGCATGATCATACTATGAAAATACTTGGACTGGACAGCTCCGGACTTGTGGCCGGGGTGGCGGTGGTGGAGGATGGGGTTTTACTTGCGGAGTATACTACGAATTACAGGAAGACTCATTCCCAGACTCTGCTGCCAATGCTGGACGAGCTGAAGAAAATGATCGAACTGGATCTGAATACGCTGGACGCCGTTGCGGTTGCCTCGGGGCCGGGTTCCTTTACGGGACTGCGCATCGGTTCTGCCACGGCCAAGGGTCTGGGGCTTGCGCTTCAGAAACCTCTGGTGGAGGTGCCCACCCTGGAGGGACTTGCCTGGAATCTCTGGGGTACGGATCATATCGTCTGTCCGCTGATGGATGCCAGGAGGAACCAGGTCTACACGGCGGCTTATGAATTTGTGCCTGTGGGGAACGAATTTGAACTTAAGACGGTGATACCTCAAAGCCCGTCAGACATTGCAGATATGCTGGAGAAATTAAACGGACTGAGCAGACCGGTGATCCTTCTGGGAGACGGGGTGCCTGTATACCTTGATTTGATCAGAGAAAGGCTTAAGACCGCATACAGCATTGCACCTGCGGGGAGTAACCGTCAGCGGGCATGCAGTGTGGCCGCGCTGGGGGCGGTTTATTATGCCCGGGGAAAGACGGTGGATGCAGCCGCGCATCGTCCGGAATATCTCAGAAAGAGCCAGGCCGAAGTATGAAAGGCGAAAAGATTTTCTATGGCGTCAAAGTACGCCGCCTAAGAAAATCTAAGTTTCGCCTCGAGATTCTTCCAAGCGCTGTTTTTGCGCTTTGCGCTGTTTTTGCGCTTTGGTTTCACGGATTGTTTGTGCCGGGGTATGGAGGGAAGTTTGATGGAGATTACCGTCAGAGAGCTGCGGGAAGATGATATACCGAGTCTTGCAAGGATCGAGGAGGAATCCTTTTCCATGCCCTGGTCAGCTCAGGATTTTAAGGATCTGCTGTCCCGCTCTTACTGCAATTATCTGGTGGCTGTGGCTGACGGCCAGGTGGTGGGCTGCTGCGGTTTCAGCAATACATACGGTGTGGCGAATGTGGAAAATGTGGTGGTAGCGGCTGCTTTCAGGGAGAAAGGGATTGCAGGGAGGATGCTGGGGAAGCTGATTGCCCTGGGAGAAGCGGAGCACGTGGAAGCCTTTACGCTGGAAGTGCGGGTCAGCAATGCGGCTGCCATTCATTTATATGAAAAATTTGGTTTTGTTTCCGAAGGTATCCGTCCTGGTTTTTATGAAAAACCCAGAGAGGATGCAAATATTATGTGGAAAAGACTTTAACAATAATTCCCACAGCCGCAGCCTCGCCTTTTTGATAAAATAGAGCTGACACATGATAAAATGTCCATGATAAAAAAGGGAGAGATGAAGATGCAGAAGTACGAGAACGGACAGGATCGAAAGCTGGTTCGCGTGGTATGCAACAAGTGTGGCAGAGAATTAAAGGTGGAAGACGGACACCTGAGGGAGGGATGCTTTTCCGCCGAAGCTGCTTTTGGGTATTTCAGCCGAAAGGATGGAATCGTCCACAGCTTCGATCTGTGCGAGGACTGCTATGACGAAATGACTGCGCAGTTTAAGCTGCCCGTGGAAGAAAGGGAGGGGACGGAGCTGCTCTGACCGCCATTCTTCCGCGGTAAATTGGAGGGGTTAAATGTTAGATGTTTGCTTGCTGGGAACAGGTGGAATGATGCCGCTGCCTTATCGATGGCTGACGGCGCTGATGCTTCGATATAATGGAAAGAGCATTTTGATTGACTGCGGGGAAGGGACTCAGATCGCGCTCAGGGAAAAGGGATGGAGTCCGAAACCTGTGGACATAATTTGTTTTACCCATTATCATGCGGATCACATCAGCGGCCTGCCCGGCATGCTTCTGACAATGGGAAACGCGGAGAGAACGGAGCCGCTGCTGCTAATCGGTCCCAGGGGCTTAAGCAGGACGGTAAGCGCTCTCCGTACCATTGCGCCGGAGCTGCCTTTTGAAATCAGCTGTATGGAGATCACCGAGGCCGAACAGGAATTTTTTTTTGACGGTTTTCGTTTAAAGGCTTTCAAGGTGAACCATAGTGTGGTATGCTATGGATATAGTATGATGATTGACAGGGCCGGACGGTTTGACAGGGAACGTGCCATGGAGCAGCAGATACCCATGAAGCTGTGGAGCAGGCTGCAGAAGGGTGAAACCATTGAGGAAGCCGGACGCATCTATACACCGGACATGGTGCTGGGTGCGGCACGGAAGGGATTAAAGGTTACCTATTGCACGGATTCCCGTCCCACCGAATCCATTGCCGCGAATGCGGCAGGATCAGACCTTCTGATCCTGGAGGGAATGTATGGCGAGCCGGAGAAGCTGGCTAAGGCAAAGGAAAACAGGCACATGACCATGTATGAGGCGGCGCGAATCGCAAAAGCGGCGCAGGTGCCGGAGCTTTGGCTGACTCATTACAGCCCGTCCCTGACGTATCCGGAGGAATATCTGGGAGAGGTACGCAGGATCTTTCCGGCAACGGTAGCTGCAAAGGATGGGAGGAGCAGGGAGCTTAACTTCTCAGAGGAAGAATTATCCTGACAGCCCGTTTCATACCGGATACAGCGCCGTAACGGCAGATAGCGAGGTGTGGCTGATGAAAAAATCCACAATGAGATTGACAGTTATTTTAATATTGGTGATCGCCGGTCTGGTGGGAGTGTATGCCGTATTAATGAACAGGGCGCGGACAAGAGTGGCGGAAACAGCCATGACCACCGTCCAAATTGTGCTCAACCGGGATCTGGACAGGGATTATCCTGCCACGGTCAAGGAAGTGATCAAGTATTATACGGAAATTGAAAAGTGTTTTTATAATGAGGACTGCACCAATGAGGAAACCGAGTCGCTTGGTATGCAGGCGCGGAAGCTGTACGATCAGGAGCTGCTTGCAAACAACGAAATGGCAAGCTATCTGTCAAAGCTGAAGGAAGAAATCAAGAGCTTTAAGGACGCTAAACGCCGTATTACCGGAATTTCCGTAGCAGCCAGCACCAATGTGGATTTTTTCTCGGACGACGGCTTTGACTTTGCCAGGATATACTGCGGATATACCATTAAGGAAAGCAGTGGGCAGGCCCATACGGAAGGAAGAGTTTTCCTGCTGCGCAAGGATGCAGACAGACACTGGAAGATATACGGCTGGGACTCCGCGGATAACGTGCATGTAGGCGAGGAGTAGGGAGGAAGGTTTTGGAACAGTTAAATAAATCGGAGGTCCTGATCCTGGCGATTGAGACCTCCTGTGACGAGACAGCAGCATCTGTGGTGAAAAACGGCAGAGAGGTGCTGTCAAATGTTATTTATACGCAGATTGCTCTGCACACTCAGTTCGGCGGCGTTGTACCGGAGATTGCTTCCAGAAAGCACATAGAAAAGATAAACCAGGTGATCGAGCAGGCGCTGCAGGAGGCGGAGGTCACCCTGCAGGAGATTTCGGCTATTGCCGTGACTAACGGACCCGGGCTGGTGGGGGCGCTGCTGGTGGGAGTGGCGGAGGCGAAGGCCATCAGCTTTGCCGCAGGGATTCCTCTGGTGGGAGTGCACCATATCAGCGGACATATCAGCGCTAACTATATAGAGCATAAGGAGTTGGAGCCGCCCTTTGTATGCCTTGTGGCTTCCGGCGGTCATTCCCATCTGGTGGTGGTGAAGGATTATGGTCAGTATGACATCATCGGCAGGACCAGGGACGATGCGGCGGGGGAGGCCTTTGACAAGGTGGCCAGGGCCATAGGCCTGGGCTATCCCGGGGGACCGAAGATAGACGGCCTCTCTAAGGAAGGAAATCCCGATGCGATTCCCTTTCCCAGGGCGAAGGTGGCGGAAAACGAATATGATTTCAGTTTCAGCGGTCTGAAGTCCGCGGTGCTCAATTATCTGAATTCCTGCCGAATGAAGGGGGAAGAGGTCAATCGGGCGGACGTGGCGGCTTCCTTTCAGAAGGCGGTGATCGATGTGCTGGTGGAGCATTCCCTGCATGCGGTGAAGACGTATGGATATGATAAGTTTGCCATCGCCGGGGGAGTTGCCTCGAATTCCTCCCTGCGGGCTGCGTTTGAGCAGGAGTGTGGAAAGCGGGGAATTGCATTTTATCATCCGTCCCCGGTCTTCTGCACGGACAATGCAGCGATGATCGGCGTTGCCGGATATTATGAGTTTATCAGGGGGATAAGGCACGGATACGACCTGAATGCCGTCCCCAACGCGTCTTTGTAATAGGGAGGCAGGAGGAGAATACAGGATGAAGAAACGATGTACCGCCATTGTGTTGGCGGCAGGCGGCGGCAGGCGCATGAACAGCACCGTCGCAAAACAGTTCATGCCTCTGGGCGGCAGGCCTCTGCTCTGGTATTCCCTGCAGGCGGTGGAGCAGTCGGCCATCATTGACGATTGTATTCTGGTAACGGGGAAGGACGATCTTGCTTATGTGGGGCGTGAAATCGTGGAGAAGTACGGATTTGACAAGGTAGACCTTATGGTGCCGGGAGGGCGGGAGCGTTGGGAATCCGTAGCAAATGCCGTCGAGGCACTTGCTTCTCCCGACAGGAGGATTCCAAACCGGGACGGATATGTATTTATCCACGACGGCGCCAGGCCCTTTCTGAATGAGGAAATTCTGGTACGTACCTATGAGACGGTGCAAGAGTATCAGGCCTGCGTGGCGGCAATGCCTTCCAAGGATACCATGAAGCTGGTGGATGAGAAGGGATTCGCAGTGTCTACGCCAAACAGAGAGCATCTTTGGAGTATACAGACGCCTCAGGTCTTTGGCACGGAGCTGATTGGGAGAGCTTATGGAGCGCTGCGTGAAAAGGCGGGAAGAGAAGGCTTTGAGGCTGTAACGGTCACCGATGATGCCAGTGTTGTAGAGTTGTTTACGGATTGCCGGGTAAAGCTCACCAAGGGCAGCTATGAGAATATCAAGATCACCACGCCGGAGGACATGAAGGTGGCCGAGGCGTTCCTGGCAGATAGATTGCAGGAAGCTCCGCCTTTCTGACAAGCTATTTTGATTTCAAAGGCATAGGAGCGTACTTTGCTATTGGATTTGCGGAGAACGGGAAATATAGAATGTGGGCAGAATAATTTTGAATTTGAATATCGAAGAAGCAGGTTCGTTTTGGATCAATTAAAAATAAAGTAACGGTGATTGAACCGATGAAAGACACTCCCTGGGGACAAGATAACTCACAATTGCCGGTCCGGACGAAAATGAATTTGGGTTCTGCAGATGAATTACCAATGGTAAAATGCAATCGGAGAACTTTTGGAATAGGAATTGTTCAAAAGGAAAAATGCCGACATTTTTTTTGAAAAAAGCTGTTGACAGACGGACTGCTTTTTGCTAGAATAACTTTTGCCGTACAAAACACGGCAACGCTTGGAGAGATATCGAAGTGGTCATAACGAGGCGGTCTTGAAAACCGTTTGT
>CANPOY010000088.1 GCA_947575805.1 uncultured Lachnospiraceae bacterium | reverse complement strand
GAAGGCGAGTACTATGCTGAGGAAGAGGAGGAAGTATACGCAGAATCCGAAGAAGGCGAGTACTATGCTGAGGAAGAGGAGGAAGTATACGCAGAATCCGAAGAAGACGAGTACTATGCTGAGGAAGAGGAGGAAGTATACGCAGAATCCGAAGAAGGTGAGTACTATGCTGAGGAAGAGGAGGAAGTCTGCGCAGAATCCGAAGAAGGCGAATACTATGCTGAAGAAGAGGAAGAAGCCTGCGCAGAACCCGAAGAAGGCGGGTACTATGGTGAGGAAGTGGAAGCTTACACTGAGGCTGAAGCCGGGGAGTACTTTGCAGAAGAGGAAGAGGCCTGTAACGAGAACGGGGAGTATTATGACGGGGGGGAGGAAGCGTCATATACGGAAGAGGCAGGGTATTACGCCGAGGCAGGAGCGCTTTATGCCGGGGACGGGGAGGCTTACGTCGGAGACGGTGAGATTATTTATGAGGATGATGACATCTATAATGTTGACCTGGGGGAAGAGCAGGGGCATACAGGCAGGGAGTACGGGAAGAAGCCGCAGAGCGCGCTGCTTCGTAAGTTGATCAGTATGTCCGTAATGGATCGTGTGATTGCCGGCACAGGGATTCTGGTGCTGCTTCTTGCTTTGGTGACAGGAGGTGTCTGGCTGAGATATAAGATTGTACAGAGCCAGGTATCCGGCTTTGTCAGCGTGGGCAGCCAGCTGGAGGATATTGAGCTGATTGGCGGAGATGGCCTGCTGGCAGTGGCGGATGCGCAGATTGCCAGACTCGAGGCTGCCAACTTGGTTCTGCAGCCGGAAGAGACGGATCCGCCAGAGGAGGATGAGGAAAACCCGGATTATACGGAAAATGAATATTCCCGTCAAATAACCGTGGAGATGGAAATGACCTCCATCCAGAAGGACCTGAAGATCAAATTTACCAATAAGAAGACAGGAAAACTGGTAGCGAATGTGCCTTTTTCCGTGAATATCACCGATCCGGACGGAAAGACCAGCATCTGGTCGGATGACGACATGGACGGTATTATCTACAAAAAGGATATTGCGCCCGGAACCTATAAGGTGGCCATGGAAGAGCTGTCGGACGCGAAATATGCCGGCTACGCCATTTCTACCAAGTCAAGATCCGTGGAGGTAAAGAAGGATATTGCCTATGAGAAGGTGGACGTTTCCAATGAGGTGAAGAAGGAGACAGAGGTGGACGCTTCTAAAGAGGATACCGCCAAGAATGAGACAGTGGTGGAGTCCGCGCTTCAGGATACCGTTGCCTGGGTGGAGAGTACCACAGTGGGAACATCCTATATTGAGGTGGCTAAAAGTGAGATCGTAAACCCGCTGGATAACCTGAAGGTGGCAGGAATACTGAACAAGAGCTTTCAGCGGATGACTTTAAC
Source organism: uncultured Lachnospiraceae bacterium (assembly GCA_947575805.1). Lineage (GTDB taxonomy): Bacteria > Bacillota > Clostridia > Lachnospirales > Lachnospiraceae > Acetatifactor. Next base: position 6,450 of record CANPOY010000088.1, on the reverse strand, counting down.
GAGCAATATGGTGACTGTTACGGCAGCTCCCGGAACGGAGATCAGGACAGGAGGAACCGCACAGCTGACGGCCGCGCAGCCTGTGATTACCGGGGATGCAGGAGAAAAGGTAACGATTACGGAGCTGACAAACGTGAATTGGACCAGCCTGAGTCCCGACGTGGCAACAGTGGATAACAGCGGACTGGTCACCGGTGTGGCGGCAGGCGAGGCGGTGATCCAATACAGCGCCACGGCGAAGGTAACGGTGCAGCCTGCGGATCCTTCAGTATCCGGTGGAGATGCGGGAAGCACTGCCACGGGAAACACGACGGCAGCCACGAATTCTGAAATATCTGTCAGCGGCCAGATCACGATCAGGGTGGGTGAGGCTTCCGGAGGAACGCTTACGGCAGACAGGAACTCCCTGGGTATCGTTGTCCGGGGAACCGATATAGTGCAGGTTACGGCCAGAGATTTTGCGGAAGGAAAGAAACTGCTGTATAAGGCGGTATCCGACAGGGAAACAGTGGCTACGGCAACGGTGGATGCTGCCGGCAAGGTCACGATTACCGGTGTGGCAGCAGGCACGGCCAACATAACGGTGACGGCCAATTATGAAACAGGCGGCACCGCCGAGACGGAGGCGAAGACGGTTATTACCGTGACCGTGGGAGCGAACAAGGCGCTGGAGCTGGACAGTACCGCTACTCTGGCATATGTGGGAAATCCGCTGGTACTGAATGCTACAATTAAGGGAGTTTCCACGAATACACCCGGACTGACTGTAGAATCCAGCGATGCCACGGTAGTAAAGGCTACAGTGGGGACGCTTACGGCAGATAACACTGTCATTAAGGCACCCATAACGCTGGAGCCCTTGAAGGAGGGCAGTGCCATACTTACCGTTAAGTGTATGGAAAACGGGGAAGAGGTGACAGCGACCTGTGCTGTCACGGTAAAGAGGAATCCAAAGGAAGACAAGCAGACGGCGCTGCAGGATAAGGCCGGTAATGCCCTGTATGTGGTGGAAAACGGAGAGTACAGAGCGGCGGCTTATGCGGACTATTTTACCTATGATAAGTTCTACAGGAAGGGTGATGTGAAATATACCGGCTGGCAGACTATCGGTGGGAATGTGTATTATTTTACTGCGGACAACAAGGCAGTGACCGGCGAACAGGTCATTCAGGGGGCAAAATATACCTTTGCCAGCGACGGAACTCTGGTGGTCGGAAACGGAACGACCGGTATTGACGTATCAAAGTGGAACGGAACCATCGACTGGAATGCGGTGAAAAATTCGGGAATCAGCTATGTGATTATTCGCTGCGGTTACAGAGGCTCTTCCAAGGGGGCGCTGATTGAGGACAGCAAATTCCAGGCTAATATCAAGGGGGCAACGGCAGCAGGCCTGAAGGTGGGCGTATATTTCTTTACCCAGGCTGTAGATGAACGTGAGGCGGTGGAAGAGGCATCCATGGTGCTGGGACTGATTAAGAATTATAAAATTTCCTATCCAGTATTCCTGGACGTGGAGTCCAGCGGCGGACGGGGCGATTCCATCAGCAGGGAGATGAGGACGGCGGTCTGCAAGGCTTTCTGCGAGACAATCCAGCAGGGGGGATACACGGCGGGCATTTATGCTAATAAGAACTGGCTGGAAACCAAGATAGACGCCGGCGCACTGAATGCGTATAAAATCTGGCTGGCGCAGTATGCCGAGAAACCCACCTACACCGGAAGGTATGATATGTGGCAGTACAGATCAACCGGCAGGGTCTCCGGCATCAGCGGGGATGTGGATATGAACCAGAGCTACCTGGGATATTAGACCGGGCGGCCACGGTTTCCCCCGTCTCCGGGAATCGAGACACTTCATAAAAACGCAACTTATTCTTAAGAATAAAAGCATTTGGAATTCCGTAAAAAGTGTGGTATGATAATTTTATTACGGACGGAGTGGAAAAGGAGAAGCGTTTTATGAGGACATATCTTGTTACGGGGGGCGCCGGATTCATTGGCTCCAATTATATTCACTATATGTTTGGCAAGTATGGCGACGCGATTCGTATTATCAATGTGGACGCGCTTACCTATGCGGGGAATCTGGAGAACCTGAAGGATGTTGAGGGCAGGTCGAATTATACGTTCATAAAGGCGGACATCTGCGATAAAGAAGCGATCACGGAAATTTTTAATAAAAATGACATTGACAGGGTGGTGCATTTCGCTGCAGAAAGCCATGTGGACAGAAGCATCAGGAATCCTGAGGTGTTTGTGCAGACCAACGTGCTGGGAACGGCAGTGATGCTGAACTGCGCCAGGGCGGCTTGGGAGCTGCCGGACGGAAGCTATAAGGAGGATAAGAAGTTTCTTCATGTTTCCACGGATGAGGTATATGGCTCTCTGCCGGAGGATGATAATGCCTTTTTCTATGAGACTACGCCCTATGAGCCCCACAGCCCTTATTCAGCCAGCAAGGCTGGCTCGGATATGTTGGTGAAGGCTTACATGGACACCTATCACTTCCCGGCAAATATCACGAATTGCTCCAACAATTACGGGCCGTATCAGTTTCCGGAGAAACTGATACCGCTTATCATCAACAATGCGCTTCAGGGCAAGAAGCTGCCGGTTTACGGGGACGGTAAAAATGTCAGGGACTGGCTGTTTGTGGAGGATCATGCCAAGGCCATAGATATGGTGCAGGAGCAGGGGAGACTGTTCCAGACCTATAATATCGGCGGCCATAACGAAAAACAGAATATTGAAATCATTCATATTATTCTGGAGACTCTGCAGGAAATGCTGCCTGACGGGGATCCCAGAAAATCCCATGTGAATGCGGATCTGATCTCTTATGTGGAGGACAGGAAGGGGCATGACAGAAGGTATGCCATTGCTCCCGATAAGATCAGGGCTGAGATCGGCTGGGAGCCGGAGACTATGTTTAAGGAAGGCATCCGCAGGACGATCCAGTGGTTTTTTGAGCATGAGGAATGGATGAAAAACGTTACCAGCGGCGATTATCAGAAATATTACGCGGAAATGTACAGGGAATGAAGATTTTTTAAGGCCGGAAAGTGCCCGGCCTGAGAAAATCTTCATTCCCGGGAGAATTGGTTTATGAATTCTCCTTGAGTTTCGTTAAGCTGCCGCTGGCGGCGTGGGGGAAATGGGGACGATGAAGATCGTTCCCATTCGGCGTGAACGGAAGGAAGTATAAAGAATAAAAAGAAAGGAACGGGCATTACTTTATGAAGGGAATTATACTTGCAGGAGGCTCCGGAACAAGGCTTTATCCGCTGACTAAGGCAATATCCAAGCAAATTATGCCGGTGTATGACAAGCCAATGATCTATTATCCGCTCTCGACGCTGATGCTGGCGGGAATCAGGGAAGTGATGATTATTTCCACGCCCAGGGATCTTCCGGTGTTTCAGGAACTTCTGGGGGACGGGCAGCAGCTGGGAATGAGCTTTTCTTATGCAGTGCAGGAGTATCCCAGGGGATTGGCGGACGCCTTCATTATCGGTGCGGATTTTATCGGCAGCGACAGAGTGGCGCTTGTGCTTGGGGATAATATCTTTTATGGGCAGAGCTTTTCCAGAGTCTTGCGGGAAGTGGCGGCCAGAGAGAAGGGCGCTACGATCTTTGGTTATTATGTGCGGGATCCCAGAGAGTACGGAGTGGTGGAGTTTGACGAAGGGGGCAAAGCGCTTTCCATAGAGGAAAAGCCGGAACAGCCCAGGAGTAATTATGCGGTTCCGGGTCTGTATTTTTACGATAACAATGTGGTGGAGATTGCCGCAAATGTAGAACCCTCCGCCAGGGGTGAAATCGAGATTACTTCCGTGAACAATGAGTATCTGCGCCGGGGAACGCTTCATGTGGAGAGGCTTGGCAGAGGATTTGCATGGCTGGATACGGGAAATCATGATGCACTTCTGGATGCCTCTGATTTTGTGGCGGCGTTTCAAAAGAGGCAGGGGCTGTATATTTCCTGTATTGAGGAGATTGCATATAAGCGGGGATTCATCGACAGGGAGCAGTTGCTTAAGCTGGCTGAGCCGCTGATGAAGACGAACTACGGGAAATATCTGATTGAGGTGGCAAATGGACTCTAAACTGCGAAAGATGACAATTTTATCTTCCGTTGCCGTGATCCTGCTGGTGGGGCTGCTGGTGTTTTACAACAACCGCGACGAGGGTCCCCGGAGGCCGGCTGCTCCGCCGGGAAGTAACCAGACACAGGAGCCCGGGGATGAAGGCGACGGGCAGATCGGCAACGATCTTTCGGCATTCCTGCGGGATGAAACGTTTTTTGACCCGGAGATAAATCCTGTTCTGGAGGCGGCATTAGACGCCTCCGTTCGGCTGTCCATGGTAGTAACTTCTGTGGAAAAGGATCTGCGCATACAGATTGTGGATATATCCGGTGAGCCTGTGACGGGGGAAAGCTTTTTTGTGGAGCTGGAAGGACTTGGACAGTATAAGGATCTGGATACGGACGGAATCATTTACATAGGTGATCTGGCGTCAGGGGATTACTATGTAAAACTGCTTCCCATTGAAGGATATAGGGTTCCGGAAAATGAGATTAAGGTGCATGTCAAGGATAAGGTAGAGTATGTGGCTATCGATGATATTTCTCTGCTGATCAAGACAGAGGCGGACATCGATGCGGAGGCAGAGGATACCGGTGAGACGGACGCCAGAGAGGATGCGGACAGGACAGAGATTAAGAAGCTTCAGAGTACTACGGGCAACAGCCATGTGGGCATTGACGTATCCAAATGGAACGGGGAGATTGACTGGGACAGGGTACGTGATGCCGGAGTGGAATTTGCCATTATCAGAGCAGGGTACAGAGGCTCCGTAACAGGCAGTCTGGTGGAGGATCCCTATTTTACCGCAAATATCAAGGGCGCTACGGCAAGCGGCATACCGGTGGGCGTATATTTCTTTACCCAGGCGGTGAATGAGGTGGAGGCCGTGGAGGAAGCATCAGCAGTGTTGCAGATGGTGAAAGAATACAATCTGGACTACCCGGTGTTTATCGATACCGAGGGCGCGGGAGGCAACGGGCGCGCGGACGGACTGGATGCGGAGAACAGAACCCTCGTCTGTGAGGCGTTCTGCCGTACTGTGGAGAATGCCGGGTATCGGGCAGGGGTCTACGGAAGCCGTAACTGGTACAATAATCGTCTTTACACCGAGCGGCTGGATAACGAGTACAGTATCTGGCTTGCGGAATATCGGAGTGTACCGCTGTATGAGGGATATTACCAGATGTGGCAGTACACCTCCAAGGGCGAAGTGGACGGCATTTCCGGAAATGTGGATATGAATATAAGCTACTACTGAGAAAAAGAGGAAAGGAATCAGGGAAAAATGGGAAAAATTGAGGTAGAAACCTTTGAAATTGAGGGTTTAAAGGTAATTAACCCTACTGTGATCGGCGACTCCAGAGGGTATTTCTGTGAGACTTATCATTATGAGGATTACAAGGCAGCGGGCATTCCCGATGTTTTTGTACAGGATAACCAGTCTGCGTCCCGTCGGGGGGTGCTCAGAGGGCTGCACTTCCAGATTGAGCATCCTCAGGCGAAGCTTGTCAGGGTTATCAAAGGTGAGGTCTTTGATGTGGCGGTGGATATACGCAAGGGTTCTCCGACTTACGGGCAGTGGCATGGCGTGGTGCTTTCCGAGGATAATAAGAAGCAGTTCTATGTGCCGAAGAATTTTGCCCATGGCTTCCTGGTGCTGTCGGATTACGCAGAATTTTTTTATAAATGTACGGATTTTTACCACCCCGGTGACGAGGGGGGTATTATGTACAACGACCCGGCCATCGGTGTGGAATGGCCGATTCCGCAAGGAATGGAACTGATTTTCTCCGAGAGGGACACGAAGTGGCCGAGCTGGAGGAGCTGAAATGAGGATTAGCAAAAAGGGCGGAATAGCCCTGTTTTTCGCAGCGGGAGCCATATTGGCCGCTGTCATTATCGTGCATCAGAATCAGGGTCCCGGAGCGGACCCGCAGCAAGAACTGATCAAAAAGGTATTATCCTGTACGGTAATCCTGCTTTCCTGTCTTATTTTTGCAAAGTGGTATGACAAGTTTACCACGCTGCCGGTAGAGTTGTTTCAAAACAGGCATTTGATCTGGAAGCTGGCGAAAAATGATTTTAAGAAGCGTTATGCCGGCTCCTATATGGGGGCGGTGTGGGCGCTGGCACAGCCTGTGGTTACGGTGGCAATGTATTATATTGTCTTTGATAAACTAATGGGCAACCAGGTCAGCAGGGGATCCGGTGACATCCCTTATGTTCTGTTTCTCACAGCAGGACTGGTGCCATGGTTCTATTTCAATGAGGCGTTGAACGGCGGCACAAACGCCATGCTGGAATATAATTATCTGGTCAAAAAGGTGGTATTCAAGATCAGCATCCTGCCGATTATCAA
>CANPOY010000087.1 GCA_947575805.1 uncultured Lachnospiraceae bacterium | reverse complement strand
TATTACCGTAAAGGAGCTGGAAAAGGCTTTACAAGTTCCCGTAGATATTGTAAAATCAAGCGGATGTGACTTTGTGGAGGCCGTGCTGGCTCATACGGCGGCAGCGGAATGAAGTTCTTCCGGGCCGGTTAAGAACGGGCAGATCCGGAGGTACGGGAGCGGGAACAGAGCGCAGGAAAGTGAGGAAGAAAATGGGGAAAAAGACGGTGAAGCCCATTGTTGCAGTGGTGGGGCGTCCCAATGTAGGAAAGTCAACGTTATTTAACGCACTGGCCGGGGAGAGAATATCCATTGTGAAGGATACCCCCGGTATTACCAGGGACCGCATCTATGCGGATGTAAGCTGGCTGGACCGGGTATTTACCCTGATAGACACAGGAGGCATCGAGCCGGACAGCAGGGATGTGATTCTGTCCCAGATGCGGGAGCAGGCACAGATCGCCATAGATACGGCGGACGTGATCCTCTTTCTGGTGGATGTGAAGCAGGGGCTGGTGGATGCGGATTCCAAGGTGGCGGATATGCTGCGCCGTTCCCGTAAGCCGGTTCTGCTGGTGGTAAACAAGGTGGACAGCCAGGATAAATATATGGCTGATGTGTATGAATTTTATAATCTGGGGATTGGCGATCCCCATCCCATTTCTGCCGTCAATAAGCTGGGGCTGGGAGACCTTCTGGATGAGGTGCTTGCACTGTTTCCGGAAGGGGAAGAGATCGAAGAAGAGGATGACAGGCCCAGGATCGCCATTGTGGGGAAGCCCAATGTGGGAAAGTCCTCCCTCATCAATAAGCTGCTGGGTGAGGAACGCCTGATCGTCTCCGATATTGCGGGCACTACCAGGGATGCGGTGGACACGGAGATCGTTCACAACGGCAGGGAATATGTGTTTATAGATACGGCTGGTCTTCGCCGGAAGAACAAGGTGAAGGAGGAGCTGGAGCATTATATGATCGTGCGTACGGTGAGCGCCGTGGAGCGGTCGGAGATCGTGGTGATGGTGATTGACGCCGTGGAAGGGGTCACGGAACAGGACGCGAAGATCGCCGGGATTGCCCACGACAGAGGAAAGGCGGTCATCATTGCGGTAAATAAATGGGATGCGCTGGAAAAGGATGACAAAACCATATACCGCGTGACGGAGAAAGTGCGGGATACCCTGTCCTATATGCCTTATGCGGAGATCCTGTTTGTTTCGGCGAAGACGGGACAGCGGCTGAATAAGCTTTTTGATACCATTGACATGGTAAGCGAAAATCATGCCATGCGTGTGGCTACCGGTGCGCTGAACGAGATCATGTCGGAGGCAGTGGCCCTGCAGCAGCCCCCTGCGGACAAAGGGAAGCGGCTCAGGCTTTACTACATTACCCAGGTGGCCGTAAAACCGCCTACCTTTGTGATTTTTGTCAACAGCAGGGAGCTGATGCACTATTCCTATACCAGATATATTGAGAACCAGATTCGTGATACCTTTGGGTTCAGAGGGACACCCCTTCGGTTCATCATCAGAGAACGAAACGAAAAGGAGCAATGAAAGCAATGGTAAGGATTGTATGTTTAGCCATCGGATATTTGTTCGGATTGTTTCAGACCGCATATTTTTACGGCAAAGCCCATGGGATCGACATCAGGGAGCACGGCAGCGGAAATGCGGGAACCACCAACACCCTGCGGGTGCTGGGAACAAAGGCAGGGCTGATGGTTTTCGCAGGAGACTGTTTCAAGTGTATGGCCGCGGTATGGCTGGTACGTCTGATTTTCGGTAATACTTATCATAGTATCATTTATCTACTGTGCCTGTACACCGGTGCAGGGGCCATTCTGGGGCATAACTATCCCTTTTATCTGAAATTCAAGGGTGGAAAGGGAATTGCCGCCACGGCAGGTATGGTTCTTTCTTTTCATCCCTGGTTCATCCTCACAGGAGTGCTGCTGTTCTTTGTACCGTTTTTCACCCTGCATTACGTGTCCTTGGGTTCCCTGCTGGTTTATGCGGGACTGATGATTCAGCTTGTGGCTTTCGGACAGAACGGCTTTTTCAGTGAGATGACCCAGGGGCAGCTGATCGAAATGTACATAGTGTTCGCCTGTCTGATGGTCATGGCATACTGGAAACACCGGGAAAATATCAAACGGCTGCTTCAGGGCAAAGAGCGAAAGACCTATCTGACAAAGAAAAATAAGGTGGAAACCGATGAAAAAGAGCAGGCTACAGCCGCCGCAGACGAGAAAAAGGGACATTAATCGGTTACAGCAAGGAGGTTATATATGGCAAAGATCGGTATATTGGGGGGCGGAAGCTGGGGAATTGCCCTGGCAGTGCTGCTATATAAGAACGGACATGAGATCACGGTGTGGTCTGCGCTGGAATCCGAGATTCGGATGTTGAAGGAGAATCATGAGCATAAGATGCTGCCGGGGGTAAAGCTGGCGGAGGACGTATTGTTTACCCCGGAGGCAAAGGAGGCAGTAACGGGCAAAGATCTGCTGGTGATGTCCGTTGCCAGCTCTTATACACGGAAGACAGCCGGAATTATCGCCGGTTATGTACAGCCGGGACAGAGAATCGTCAATGTGGCCAAGGGTATTGAGGAAGGAACATTGATGACACTGTCGGAGATCCTGGAGCAGGAGATTCCTCAGGCGGACGTGGCGGTGATGTCCGGCCCTTCCCATGCGGAAGAAGTAGGCCGGGAAATTCCCACTACCATTGTAGTGGGGGCGAAAACCCAGGCAACGGCGGAGTATATTCAGAATCTGTTTATGAACGAGGTTTTTCGGGTCTATATCAGTCCGGATATTCTGGGCATGGAGCTTGGCGGCGCCTTAAAAAATGTGGTGGCACTGGCGGCAGGAATTGCGGACGGTTTAGGCTACGGGGATAATACCAAGGCGGCCCTGATTACCAGGGGAATCACGGAGATTGCCCGTCTGGGCACCGCTATGGGGGGAAGGTTTGAAACCTTCTGTGGGCTTACCGGTATCGGGGATCTGATTGTAACCTGTGCCAGTATGCACTCCAGAAACCGCCGGGCAGGTATTCTTATCGGCCAGGGAAAAAGCTGTGAGGAAGCCATGGCGGAGGTACAGATGGTGGTAGAGGGGGTGCATTCCGCCAAGGCGGCCATGGCCCTGGCAAAAAAATATAATGTGCAGCTGCCTATCATCGAGCAGGTGAATGCGGTGCTGTTTGAGGGAAAGAGCGCAGACCAGGCAGTGAAGGACCTGATGCTGCGGGACAAGAAGACAGAGGTGCCTGCGTTCCCCTGGGGAGCAGCGTGAAAGAAAAGGTGCAGATTGACGAGATATACGGAAATTGGGCACATTATATGGAGAAGCTGCCCGGGCAGAATCAGGAATTATGGGAGCTGATGAGGGAGAATCCGGAGCTGGTCCTGAATTGCCGGGAAAAGGGCAATGCGGCCCTTCGCAGGCTGCCGGAAACAGTGACTGTTTGCCACAATGATATGAACAGCAATCTTCAGGGATAGGACAGAAAGAATAAAAGTGTTATGAAAAAAAGCTCCCAACGGGGCTTTTTTTTTTCGAACTTTTTATAAACTTTCACGACTATAATAATGGAATGGCCATTTCTCATAAGGATACGAAACTGTAACAAGGATGTGAAAATGAATCAGTATGACGTAAGTGACTATATTGACAGACTGTATTTGGCAGCGGTGAGGAAGACCGGCGACAGTTGCGCGGCGGAGGATCTTGCCCAGGAGACTCTGCTGGCCGCCATCAGGCAGCTTTCCGGGGGCAGGCAGCCCCGGGATATGTGGGCCTGGCTTCTGGGTATTTTGTCCAATAAGTATTGCGATTGGCTCAGGGAGAAATACAAATATCCCCAGGTCAGCTTGGAGGAATATCCGTTTGACATTGCCGGGGAGGACGAGGCGGAGGATGATTCGCAGGAGAAACTGGAATTAATCCGCAGGGAGATTGGGCTTCTGGCAGGGATATACCGGGAAGTCATGGTGCGGTATTACCTGCACGGCCACAGCCTGGAGAGGATTGCGGGAGATCTGCAGATCCCTGTGGGAACCGTGAAGAGCCGCCTGAATATGGGAAGGAAATATGTCAGGGAAGGAGTTGCGGATATGGAAAATTACGAGAGTTATTGCAGGCAGAGTTATGAGCCGGATATGCTTTACATTGCATGTTCGGGAGAGGAGGGATTTCATCAGGAGCCGTTTTCCCTCGTGCCCCAGTCGGACAGGCTCGGCCAGAGTATTCTGATTCAGGCCTATCAGAAGCCGCTTACGGAAGAAGAGATTGCCAGGGCCCTGGGGGTTCCGACTGCGTTTGTGGAGCCGGTGGTGAAAAGGCTGACGGAGGGTGAGCTGATGTACAGGGCGGAAGGCAGCCGCAAGGTATATACGGACTTTATTATCTATACCGATGAGGACAGAAAGGCAACCTTTGTCAAACAGCTTGCCGCGGCGGAAGGGCATTTTCCGTTGTTTTGGGAGAAGCTGGAAGAAGGCCTGGTCATTTTAAGGGAGAAAGCATTCTATAAGCGGCAGAAGGAGCATGCCCGAACGAAGCTGGAGCTGCATTTCTGCCTGAAGACGCTGATGAACGCCCAAATATCAGTGCGTAATGAGGTGACGGGGGCAATGCCGTATTCCCAGTATCCTTACCGCAGGGACGGGGGAAGATGGCTGGCCATGGGAAACCGATATTCCCCGGGGCACAGGCCCGAAAAGGATAAAGAGTTTCATAAATACGGTGTCAGCGGAGAATCTGGCTGCAGAGAGAGGGATTTCAGGGATGCGGGCTGTATTGAGCTCAGAGAGTATTCCACGGCCCTGGGCGGGAATCCGAAGTGCGAGAATAGTCCGCAATATGTAAAGTGGTTTTATGAGCTGGCATCAGGGGTATCTCCGGAGGAATCCTCCGTGGATGCTCATGTGCTGCAGGATGTGGACTGTCTGACGGAGGCCGGATTCCTGACGAGGGCGGAGACGGGACTTGAGCTTGACATCCCTGTGCTGAGCAGAGAGGAGTACCGGGAGGAGAGTCTGCTTGTTTCAGAATATGCGGAAAGTGTGGCTGAAAATGTCAGAGAGGTGCTGCTGTCAATCTTTCAGAGCGGGTACGTACGTCTTCCCGGGCATTTAAAGAGCGTGCCAAAATGGCAGCAATATATGTACTGTGGGAACAGTGTGCCCATGGCGGTGATTTATCAGGCCAGGGAGAAGGGTCTTTTCTTAAAGGACGTGGAGTATCCCGTGCCGGCAGTGCTGCTGGTCTATGAAAAATGATGTATGGAAAACAAGGCAGGGGCTGCAGATAAAGCGGCCCCTGTGATGGTGTATCCGGCGTGAGGCGGGCCTATCGTTACCGGTAGATGGACTCGGTGATTTCCTTCGCCATTTTCGGTTTGTTCATGGTGTAAAGGTGGATGTCGTTTACGCCGTTCTCCTGCAGATCCCTGATCTGGCGGATGGCGTAATCGATTCCTGCTCTGCGCATTTCCTCCGGATTATCGCCGTAGGAGGCAATGATATCCGCCAGGGCTTTTGGCACGCTGGAGCCTGCCAGGGTGATGGTAGTGCCGATCTGCTTTGCAGAGGTAATGGGCATGATACCAGCGCAGATGGGGATGGTAATCCCCTTTTTTGCCGCTTTTTCCAGAAAGGCGTAATAAAAGTCATTGTCGAAGAACAGCTGGCTGATGAGAATTTCAGCCCCGGCATCCTGTTTTTTCTTCAGATTATTCAAATCGGACTCCATGCTGAAAGCCTCGAAATGCTTTTCGGGATAGCAGGCCCCGGCCAGCTTCAGATCCGTCTGTTCCTTTAAGAAGATCATCATGTCACTGGCATGGGCAAAGTCCCGGGAGGCAAACTGTTCGTCGGTCATATCTCTGGGTCTGTCACCCCGAAGGGCCAGCACATGACTTACATTGTGCTTTTTTAATTCCTCATAAACCGCCAGCAGTTGTTCTTTGCGGCTGCCCACGCAGGTCATGTGGGCCATGGCATCAATGCCCAGGCTGTTCTGTATGTAGGAGGCAATTTCTATGGTCTGACCGGAACGGCTGCCGCCGGCGCCGTAGGTAACGCTGATAAAATCGGGGCAAAGCTCTCCCAGGGCATTCAGTACCTCGAAGGCCTTCTCGAATTCGCCGTCTTTCTTGGGGGGAAATACCTCGAAAGAGAGGCTTCTTTTTTTCTCGATAATGTTTTGTATCATAGGATGATCCTTTCTGCCTGCAGCGGTGAAACAGTACTTTATTCCCGCGAGGTTCAAATACCCATGGCGCACTACCGCGCGCCTTTGTCTGCAGTATGGCTATTTTATCATTTTTAAATTGTGTTTACAAGATGAATTTCAGCAGTATATTATTTTAAAACCAGGCGCCCGATTTCCTTTTCTTGCAATTCTTTACCAAATAGTGTAACATGAAATAGCATCCTGAACAGGGACACAAAACGGCACTTTGTGTTTGGGCGCTGATTGGCACAAAGCTGCTTTATACTTATAAGAGCAGCGCAGATAAGAGGATCAATATGGAAAACCAAAATTTTCAGGGAACCGGAGAATACGTAGCCAGCGAGGAGCTGATGGCCAGCGTCAATATCGCCATGGCGTTAAAAAAGCCGCTCTTAATCAAGGGTGAGCCGGGCACCGGCAAGACCATGCTGGCGGAGGCGGTAGCAGAATCACTGGGCAAAAGGCTGATTATCTGGAATATCAAGTCTACCACCAAAGCCCAGGAGGGCCTGTATGTCTATGATACCATTCAGCGTCTTTATGACGGGCAGTTCGGCGAGGAAGGCGTGAATGATATTGCCAGATACATCAAGCTGGGCAAGCTGGGGGAGGCCTTTGACAGCGAAGACCAGGTGGTGCTCTTAATTGACGAGATCGACAAGGCGGATCTGGAGTTTCCCAACGATTTGTTGTGGGAGCTGGACCAGATGGAATTTTATATCAATGAGACGAAGCGCACCGTAAAGGCAAAGCAGCGTCCCATTGTGATTATTACCTCCAATGCGGAGAAGGAGCTGCCGGATGCGTTCCTGCGCCGCTGTATTTTCCATTATATTGATTTTCCGGATCAGGGGCTGATGGAGGAGATTGTGCGGGTGCATTTCCCGGAGGTGGAGAAGAACCTGCTGAAAAATGCCATGGATGTCTTCTATAATATCCGCAGCATCCGTGACATCCGCAAGAAACCCAGCACCTCCGAGCTCATTGACTGGATCAATGCCCTGCAGATCGGCGGCATTTCAGCAGAGAAAATTAAGGAGGCCCTGCCCTTTATCGGCGTGGTGGTGAAGAAGGACGAGGATATGGAATTGGTGAAGCAGGAGAAGGGGAATCTATGAATGATCTTTTGAGGCAGGCAAGTTTTTGTTCAATGACAAAAAGGATACAGATTTATTGTATGCCCGCAATCATGAGGTTAAGCTGGCATTGTCCGATGCTTTCCTGATTCGGGACGGCCTGTCGTATTTAGCACCGGAAATGTGTTTGCTTTATAAATCAACGGATACGGAAAGAGAAGGCTATCAAAGTGACTTTGACAATGCCATGTCGTGCATGGATCAACGGCAAAAACGCTGGCTTGAAGACGCTTTGGCAGTCATGTATCCGGAAGGCCATAAGTGGCGGTAAGAGAATGAACGATAGAGTGGGAAGCATGATTTTCAATAAGATACAATGTGGACTGGAAGGAATCCAATATTTGGATCATAAGGTGATAGCCCAAATACTTGTTGATACTGAAAATGAGCTGATGGAATGTCAGTAATCGGGAAAGGGAACATGGGCGGGATTGCCATCAAACTGGCGTGGAGGACAGGATATGTTTATTCGTTTTTTTGAAACTCTGCGGGATAAAGGCCTGCGGGTGACCCTGGGAGAATTCCTGACCTTGCAGGATGCCCTGGATCAGGGGCTGTGCGGCAGCTCCCTGACGCAGTTTTATTATGTGGCCCGGATGATCCT
>CANPOY010000086.1 GCA_947575805.1 uncultured Lachnospiraceae bacterium | reverse complement strand
AACGGATAGCTTCTCCAGCTGCAAGACCCCTGTCGAAACCTTTACTACCCCTGATTTCTTGCTCCCTATAGTATACCGAATGGATCTTAACCTGTCAATGGATTTATCGGCAAATATCCTACCTGTTTTTATCCTTGAATTCTCTTTCTATCTCCCGTCTGGCATCCTTTTTTGCAATATCTTCCCTCTTATCGTAGAGTTTCTTGCCTCTGGCAAGACCGATCTCTACCTTCACTCTTCCCTCCTTAAAGTATACCTGCAAAGGCACCAGAGTATACCCCTTTTCTGCCACCCGGCCGGCCAGCTTATTAATCTCCGCCTTATGCAGCAGCAGTTTTTTTACCCGCAGCGGATCCTTGTTGAAAATATTCCCTTTTTCATAAGGACTGACGTGCATACCATAAACAAATACCTCGCCGTTTTCAATGCGAATAAAAGACTCCTTGATGCTGCACTTCCCCATGCGCATGGACTTTACCTCTGTTCCATGGAGCGCCACCCCTGCCTCATAGGTTTCATCAATGAAATAATCATGATAGGCTTTTTTGTTGTTTGCAACCAGCTTCCGCTCCTCTTTCTGCCTTGCCATTCACATCTCGCCTCCTGCTTCTGCTCTGTCTCTTCTTTCCTGATTTTTTTCTTCGTCCAGGGAAAAGTCAATGGTTTTGTTGAATCTGTCACAGCTCTCTACTGTGATCCGCACTGGCATTCCCAGCTTATAGGATCGCCCTGTCCGTTCTCCCACCATCTCGCATTCCTCTTCATGATAACAATAATAATCCCCGGGCAGCTTGGAGACATGTACCAGGCCTTCCACGGTATCTGGCAGCTCTACATAAATGCCCCAGCTCATAACACCGCTGATCACACCGTCAAAGCTCTCCCCGATATGCCCTTCCATGTATTCCACTTTCTTAAGCTTCTCTGTTTCCCGCTCCGCCTCGTCGGCACGGCGTTCGGTTTCCGAGGAATGCTTTGCCACCTCAGGAAGTATCCCCCGGTAATGCGCAATTCGCTCTTCCCCAAGCCGTCCTCGGAGCTGTTCCTTAATGATTCGATGAATCTGCAGATCCGGATACCGCCTGATAGGAGATGTAAAATGGCAGTAATAAGGACAGGACAGCCCGAAATGCCCCGTACACTCCACACTGTATTTTGCCTGTTTCATGCTGCGCAGCGCCATGCGGCTGATCATTGCTTCCTCCGGCTTCCCCGCGATTCTAGCCAGTAGCTTCTGGAACTCCTTGGGGTGAATCTCCTCTCTGCTCACCCTGGCCCCCGTCCGTCCCACGGATTTCATATAATAACCGAAATTGTTGATAAAAGCCGCCAGCTTCTGCAGCTTTTCCGGGTTCGGTACGTCATGCACCCGATACACAAAGGGCAGCTCCAGCCAGTAAAAATGTTGTGCCACCGTTTCGTTGGCTGCCAGCATAAAATCCTCGATAATATCCGTTGCCGCATTTCTCTCATAGGGCCTGATGTCCGTGGGATGACCCTCTTTGTCCAGGAATATCCTACACTCCGGAAAATCAAAGTCCACGGAGCCTCTTTCCTGACGCTTTCTTCGCAGCAGCCCCGCCAGCTTTTCCATCTCCCGAAACATGGGAACAAGCTCCTCATATTCCCCGGCGTTTTCCGACAAGCCTTCCAACAGTTCCCTCACTACTGTATAGGACATCCTCCTGTTTACGTTGATAACCGATTCGCAGATCTCATAATCTGTAATCTCCCCCCTGCCGTCCACTGTCATCAGGCAGCTTAAGGCCAGACGGTCCACCCCCTGATTCAGAGAACAGATACCGTTGGAAAGGGCGTGAGGCAGCATGGGAATCACCCTGTCAACCAGATATACGCTGGTTCCCCGCTTAACGGCCTCCCTGTCCAGAGCAGAATTCTCCTGGACATAATTGGTCACATCCGCGATATGCACCCCGAGATGATATTTCTCACCGTCAAAGGAAACACTCACCGCATCGTCCAGATCCTTGGCGTCTTCTCCGTCGATGGTGACCATGTCCACATTCCGCAGATCACGTCTGCCTGCCATATCCGCCTCAGACACCTCTTTCGATACCCGCTCCGCCTGTCTCAATACTTTTTCAGGGAATTCCGACGGCAATTCGAAGCCTCTGACAATAGACATAATGTCCACTCCCGGATCGTTTACATGTCCGAGGATCTCCACCACTGCCGCCTCCGGACTCTGTCTGTCGCTGCCGTAATCCGTAATCTCCACCACTACCTTGTGACCGTTTACGGCTCCCCGTGACCGCTCCCCGGGGACAAAAATATCCCGTGGAATCCTGGGATCGTCAGGAACGACAAAGCCGTAATTATCCCGGCTCCGCTCATAGGTGCCCACGATCCGGCTGATCCCCCGCACAAGGATATTTGTTACCCGGGCTTCCTGCCGTCTCCCGGAAGATCCGGAAAGCAGCTCCACCTGTACAATATCACTGTGGAATGCACCTCCGGTCCTGTCCTCGGAAATAAACAAATCCTCATCCCACCCTTCGACCTTCACAAAGCCAAAACCCCTGGCATTGCCGATAAAGGTTCCCGTCAGAGTTTCCGTGTTTCTTTTTGTTCCGGCCTTTTCCTCACCGTTGTCTTTACTTCTCAATAGATTCTCCTTCCATATTTCCGAAAAAACAAAACACCTCTGTGGTCATCACAGAAGTGTTCTTAAGCAGCTATACTTAAAAGATGTTCAGGTTCAGTATAATCGCCAAAAGCATAAACAGCACGACGAGGATCTTCGTATACCGTACCAGCCGTCCCTCCATGGAACGTCCCTTATTCTTGCCCCAATAAGTTTCGGCTGCACCACTGATTGATCCCAGTCCTGCAGACTTGCCCTCCTGCATCAGCACCAATACCACCAATGCCAAACAAACAAATATGAAAATAAGTGTCAAAACAATTCTCAATATTCCCATTTTGCACCTCCTAATGCCAAGCAGGTTAAATCATACCACATTGCGCAGAAAATGGCAAGAACTTTTCTCATATTTCACAGGTTTTCCTGCCAGATGAAGGAAAAAACCAAGCTCAGCAGAAAGAAAGCAATACCTGCAATCAGCATATGCGCAACAGGACGACGTCTTTCGCCTTTTGCCTGCTTATAGTCGTAAAAGCTTCTGTAGTGCTCATTTCGGGCATTGGGTCGAAAATGGTCGATAAACTGCCGGAATCCGTATGAAAGCATATCAAAGAGTCCGCCGTTTGCGGCAAACACCAGAACACCGACCCCGCCCACCAAAGCGGCAGAGACAATACACGCATCCGAAAGCAGCCGGAAAATATCAGGCTTACCCACCGTCCAGAACGAATTCATCACCAGGACGCTTACGGAAATCAACAGACCGACCCCCAAACTGACCAGCATGGGGGGGGTACTTCCCTGCCTCTGCTTCCCTTGCTTCTTCATTGCCCTGCCTCAATTTCCGCCTTGTATTTTTCAAATTCGGCATTGTTGCATTGAATCAGATGACCGGGGGTGATCTCCCGCATCACCGGCTTGTCAACCGAGTAATCGTGCTCCGCAATCGGATTATAAACGATACGCTTCCTTCCCTTCTCAAACTCAGGGTCAGGCAGCGGAATCGAGGAGAGCAGAGACTTCGTATACGGATGCAACGGATGGGCAAACAATTCATCCGAAGAAGCCAGCTCTACGATTTTCCCGTAATACATGACCGCAATCGTATCCGAAAAATATTTGACCACAGACAGATCATGGGCAATAAACAGGATTGTCAGCCCCAGATGATTGCGCAAGTCGTTCAGAAGATTGATCACCTGCGCCTGAATGGAAACATCCAGTGCGGAAATCGGTTCGTCGGCAATGATGAAATCAGGGTTGAGGACGATAGCCCGGGCAATACCGATACGCTGGCGCTGTCCTCCGGAAAATTCATGGGGATACCGGCTCGCGTGTTCCGGCACCAGCCCTACCAGATCCAGCATCTTATACACCAGCTCGTCAATATATTTTTGATTCCTAACCCCGCGGATTACCAGTCCCTCGGCAATAATATCCTTTACCGTCATACGGGGGTCAAGAGAGGCGATAGGATCCTGAAAAATCATCTGCATCTTATTCATGATGCGGTCCTTCTTCGCCAGGCGCAGATCCTCCTTATACTGGATCTCAAGCTGTGTCCGCAAAGCCAGCGCCTCCGTGTAGGCGTCCTTCTTGCCGGCTCCCGCCTTTTCCCCGCCGGCAGCCTTAAGTGTCCCTCCGGCCGCGCTGACGTCGATGGCCTTTCTGCCTTTCTCCACTTCCTCCACAACGTCTTCCGCCAGCTTGAGAAGATTCCGGGCGGCAGTTCCGGCATGATCCTGATCGGTAAATCGGTCAAAAGCCTCCTTCAGCCGCGCAAGACATGGTTCATAAAGCTGCCCAACCCTCTTTACCTGCTCTTCGGCATATTTCTGATTGCATCGCTTCTGATCTTCCCTGGCAGCACGGATGTTTTCATTCTGCTCGGCTATCGTCCTGGAAAGCTCCTTTTCCGCCTCTTCAAGACGCTTCCGACACGCTTCCTCGTTTCCGCCGGCTTTCATCTGCTCTTTGATTTCAGCCGCCTCTTTGCGGTAATTCTCCTTAGCGGTTCTTATGGTGTCCTTATAAGAGCGGATACCTGCACAAATACGCTGCCCCTTGAAGATGACATTTCCGGAAGTAATATCATACAGCCGGATAATGGAGCGGCCGGTTGTTGTTTTACCACAGCCGCTCTCGCCCACCAGCCCGAATACCTCACCCTTATGGATTTCAAAATTCACATCGTCAACAGCCTTAAGCTCGTTGGCCGGCCCCATTTTAAAGTATTGGCAAAGGTGCTCCACCTTCAGCAAAACTTCGCGGTCCTTATTCTTCTCGTCCTGCATGATCAGCACCCCTCTCCTCTGCTTTTTTCTTTCATCCGTTCAATCCGGTCAAGCACCACCTTCGGAGGCTCCACCTTGGGCGCGCCGGGATGCAGCAGCCAGGTTGCAGCCTGATGGCTGTCCGAAATCCGAAACATCGGCGGCTCCTGCTCAAAATCAATCTTCAGGGCATACTTGTTACGCTTTGCAAACGCATCTCCCCTGGGAGGATAAATCATATTCGGCGGCGTCCCGGGAATTGCCTCCAGCTTTTCCTTCGTATCCAGATCCGGCATGGAAGAAAGCAGCGCCCAGGTATAAGGATGGGCGGGAGAATAAAACACATCCGCCGCAGTGCCCACTTCCACGATCTTGCCGGCGTACATCACGGCAACCCTGTCCGCCATATTGGCGACCACCCCCAGATCATGGGTAATGAAGATTACCGAAAGCTTACGTTCCTCCTTGACCTTGTTGATCAATTCCAGAATCTGGGACTGAATGGTCACGTCAAGAGCCGTGGTAGGCTCGTCACAAATCAGGATGTCAGGATTTGCGGAAAGGGCAATGGCAATTACGATACGCTGACGCATACCGCCTGAAAACTCAAAAGGATACTGGCGGTATCTTTTACGGGGCTCGGAAATGCCCACCTCCTCCAGCAGCTTAATTGCACGGTTCTTGGCCATCCGGCGGGTCACCTTAAAGGCAACTGCAGACGCCTTTTCCTTGAAGTAATCAATCAGCTCCACTACCTTTGCATCATAATCTGTCCCAGACATAACCCTGATGCTGCGCTCCAGCTCGCTGCGGGTACGGCTGATTACATTGACAATATCCTGGCGCACGGTATCCAGGTCCACCAGATCCTTCTCCACCACCGTATAATCCGGCGTTTTGCCGGAAGCCATCTGCTTCGCATAAGCCGAAGTCTGTTCCGCATAGCGCTTTTCCTCGGCAGCATTGCGGACAATACTCTCAAAATAAACGTCAATTGCCGTATTCAGGCTTGTAGCAAAGGTATAAAGCACATTATTTTTCACGGTATCAAGGCGATTGATAGAATGTTCAACCGCTGATGTGAGAGCCTTTGCCACCTCCATCGCATCCTTTTTCTGTATATCGGAATTACGGAAAAAGTCAATCTTGCCGTCAAGCACCGAAATAGCAGACTGCATGTCGGAAATGGATTTTTCGTTGGAATAGCGAACTCCTTCCCTGGCAATAGAGAGAAAATCCAGCATAAAATGCTCATCCAGGTATTTCCGCAGGAATTTATTCAGCTCTTCGATTTCCAGCTCCGGAAGAGGTTCGTTGGAAAAGGTCACATAATACCCCATGGCAAAGAAATTAGGTTTCACATACCCTGCCGCCTCTTCCAGTATTTCCTTCACCTTGTCCAGTTTCCCGGAAACCGCAGCCCAATCGGCATCGCTGGCCGTATCCTGTCTCTCTCCCCGGTTAAAGAGCGCACGGAAAAGGCCTCCCGTCCGCTGAGTAAGCGGAATCCTGATCAGGGGCTTTATCTGGGTCAGAACGGCAGTCAGCTCGTCTGCCCGGCGATGGACCACATAGCGCTCCCGGGTATGGTAAGCAAGCTTAATAATCTCTCCAATGTCCCGGCGCAGGTTCTTGTAAGCATGCTTCTCAATGCGGAAAATAATATCTCCGATCTCGTCCAGCACATCCTCCATTGCTTCCCGGGCCTTATTATAGGAATACTCCAGGTCAAGATTCTTATAGACAAATTTGTCAAAATCCTTACATTTCTTCTTATTCTCCGCCTTCGTATCGCTGCCCCGGGCCTGATCCATGCACCGGTTAAGCAGTTCCAGCTTTTCATTGAAGGCCGCTCTACTCTCCCTGCGGGCAACCTTACCCTTGATGAGAGTGGCCTCCGTCATCTGCTTACCCACACGCATGATAGGGTTCAGGCTGGACATGGGATCCTGAAAGATCATGGCAATTTTGTCTCCCCGCAGCCTGTGGAATTCCTCCTCCGGAATCTTCATCAGATCACGGCCGTCATAGATGATCTCGCCGGCCTCTTTTATGGCATTTCCTGCAAGAATCCCCATGATGGCGCGGTTTGTCACCGATTTTCCGGATCCGCTCTCGCCCACCAGCGCCAATGTCTCCCCCTTGTACAGATCAAAATTAATACCGCGGACAGCCTGTACCTTACCGCCGTCCGTGCGGAAGGATATTTTCAGATTATTCACTGACAACTTAATTTCTCTACCGTCCATATCAGCCCTCCGAACCACGTAAACTTGGATTAAACGCATCTCTCAGCCCGTTGCCAAACAAATTGAAAGAAAGCATCAGCAGCGCCAGAAATACCGAGGGGAACATGGCCACAAAAGGAGCCGTAGCCAGGGAAGCCTGTCCCGCCGCTATCAGAGTACCCACACTGGTAATATTTCCCGTGGCCAGATTGATGATTCCGAGATATGAGAAGCTGGTCTCGGAATAAATCATGGACGGAATAACCAATGCAAAAGCGGTAACCAGCGTACCGATGGCATTGGGGAAGATGTGTTTGAACATCAGCCGTCTGTCGGAAGCCCCGAGAGTACGTGCGGAAAGCACATATTCCTGATTCTTGAAACGATAGAACTGCATCCTTGTCCGGTGTCCCATGCCGATCCATCCGGTGAGAAAGAATGCGATAAACAACACCAGCGCCTGACTGGAACCTCCCATGTGGAGTTTTAACAACGTAATGACAACCATGGTCGGAATCGCACTCAGGATATCCGTGATACGCTCCATGACCAAATCGATGCGGCCGCCGTAATATCCCGCAATGGAACCATAGATAGCGCCCACGATCAGATTGCACACTGCCACCACAATGGCAAAGATAAAGGAAAACCGCGCACCCGAGGAAAGACATGTAAGGATATCCTTGCCGGAGCCGGTGGTCCCGAAAAGGAAACTGGGATTGCCGATTCCGTCCATCGCCACTCTGCTGTGATAATAGGTATAATACTCGTAATAATTAACACGTACCTGCACCCCGCTGGGCGTCACAAGCGCATAGTTGTAATAACAGGTCTCGCCATCCTTCTGAAAGCCATCGCTGCCTTCCACCCGAATTGAGT
>CANPOY010000085.1 GCA_947575805.1 uncultured Lachnospiraceae bacterium | reverse complement strand
GAAGAGCGATAGACGGGACTCGAACCCGCGACCTCCACCTTGGCAAGGTGGCGTACTACCAACTGTACTACTATCGCATGTAACAAACTGAAGTAACAACATGAAGATAATAACATGAAATCCGGAAGTTGTCAATCCTTTTTCGCAGTGGTTTTCGGATTCGGAAATTTTTTGAAAAAACAAAGCGGAAATACCGATCCTTCGGCTATGTCGGGGGAATGGAGTAAGCAGGGCGTGCAGAATCATAAGTTTTTACGGTTTTGACTGCAGGAAATGATTGAAGAATCGGAGGATGTTGGATATAATATAAATGAAAGATTTTGAAAGCTTGCGGAAGTGAAAAAGCAATGTAAAGGCTATATGAATAATTCCTGCCTCAACTATTCAGTGGCTATGGATTGACTTCCTTCTAAACCTTATTTGGCTGAAAATAGTCATTACGTTCTCCACTGAATAGGGATTTCAAAATTCAACCAGGGATACCTCTCCGCTGAAGCGGCTGTATTGTCTGAAAGGGAAAGCTGCTTTCCGCGGCAATTTGGCAACAAGGATGGATATTTCACCGGGTACATGATACAAAATCAGTACGAGCGATACGGCAGTTCAAGTACGTAATGCAGTACATAAACGGGAACAGGAACAAAATAAGCGACAAGAAGGAGGGAGCCTATGAAGCTGATATTTATCGGTGCAGATCATGAGGTGACGGGAAGCTGTCATTATATGGAGGTGGGCAACAAACATATTCTGGTGGATTACGGGATGGAACAGGGCGTGAACACATTTGAAAATGAACCGCTGCCGGTGAGCCCGTCCATGATAGATTATGTATTTCTGACACATGCCCATATAGACCATTCGGGTCTGCTGCCCTTGTTGTATGCAGAAGGGTTCCGGGGGCAGGTGTATGCGACGGATGCCACGGCGGATCTTTGCAGCATTATGCTGCGTGACTGTGCCCATATTCAGATGATGGAGGCAGAATGGAAGACCCGTAAGGCCAGGAGAAGCGGAGAGTCGATCACGGCAGCGGAGGCTTTATACACCATGGAGGATGCGGAGGGCGTAATCAAGAGAATTATTCCCTGTCACTATGGAAGAGAGGTTCAGGTCTGTGACGAGGTGAAGATCCGGTTTACCGATATAGGACATCTTCTGGGCTCTGCCAGCATCGAGGTGTGGCTGACAGAAGACGGCGTTACGAAAAAGGTGGTATTTTCCGGTGACATCGGTAACAAAAATCTGCCTCTTTTAAAGGATCCGAGCCTGACAAAGGAAGCGGATTATGTGGTCATGGAGTCCACCTACGGCAACAGGCTTCACAGCGGGGAGCGGATTGATTTTGTGAAGGAGCTGGCGGCAGTCCTCAAAGAGACCTTTGACCGGGGTGGGAATGTGGTAATTCCGTCCTTTGCAGTTGGAAGAACCCAGGAGATCCTGTATTTTCTGCGTAAGATCAAGGTGGACCGGCTGGTAAAAGGGCATGAACGTTTCCCTGTGTATGTGGACAGTCCCCTGGCGGTGGAGGCGACGGGTATCTTTGAAGAGAACCGTTGGGAATGCTTTGACGAAGAAGCTATGCAGCTGGTGAAAGAGGGCATTAATCCTATTTCCTTCTCCGGGCTGAAACTGGCCATTACCAGCGAGGAATCCAAGGAAATCAATTTTATCGATACGCCAAAGGTGATCATTTCCGCCTCCGGCATGTGTGAGGCAGGGCGTATCAGGCATCATTTAAAGCATAATCTCTGGCGGCCGGAGTGTACCATACTTTTTGTGGGTTATCAGGCTATGGGTACGCTGGGGAGAAGTATTGTAGAGGGCGCGGAGGAGGTAAGGCTCTTCGGCGAAACCATCCAGGTGCGGGCCCGGATCAGGCAGTTGATCGGTCTGAGCGGTCATGCGGACAAGAATGGCCTTCTGGAGTGGATTTCCGGCTTTGAGGAGAAGCCGAGGAAGGTGTTTGTAGTCCACGGGGAGGACAGCATCTGCGCATCCTTTGTGGAGTGTCTGAAGACGGAATACGGGCAGAAAGCTTATGCGCCCTACAGTGGAACGGTGTTCAACCTGGTGTCCGGCAAGCTGGAATATGAGGCAGTGCCCATACCCGTTAAGAAGAAGGGAAGGTCAGCCGTCGCGGCAGGCGTTTACGCAAGGCTGCTGGCAGCGGCTCAGAGGCTTCTTGCCCTGGTGCAGAAGAAGGACGGCATACCCAACAAGGAGGCGGCGAAATTTGCAGACCAGATCAATTCCCTGTGCGACAAGTATCAGTAAGCCGCAGCGTTCAACCCGCGGTTGAAAAAAGATCTCCTTGCCTTTTATTGCATCCCTGCTGATATTGGTTTAGGATAAAGCTGTCAGGAAAATCCCTGCAGGGTTATCTGTCAACCAAAACTTACGGAGGTGTGCTTTTATGAATAAAATAGGAGACAATATCAGATTACTGCGGAAGGCAAAGGGAGTGACCCAGGAGGAACTGGCAGAAGCGGTGCATGTATCGTTTCAGGCGGTGAGCAAATGGGAGAACGGGGGAGCGCCAGATATAGATATGCTTCCCGTACTGGCATCCTTTTTCGGGGTGAGCATCGATGAACTGATGGGCTTCAAGCTCAATGCCATGACAAACAAGGAACGCTTTATCCGCCTGATGGCGGATGCGGGCGTGCTGAAGCTGGGAAGCTGTGACCTTCACGGCTATCGGTCGGAATACTATGTGGATTCGGAGCGGTTTACCACAAACGCCCAGTATGCAAAGCTGGGAGAGTATTTCGCGGACTGTATCCGCGAGAGCGGGCTCCACTTTGACTGTATCGTTGGAATGGCTTATCATGGGATTACTCTTTCGGTGGCAACGGCCCTGGCCCTATACAATAAGTATGGGATCACCGTCAACTTCTGTCATGACAGAAGGCTTCCGGACAGCAGAGGGAGAGAAATCTGCGGGCATACGCCGGAGGACGGGGAAAAACTGCTGATTGTGGACGACCTGATCAACAGCGGAAAAACCCTGATCGAGCGTATCGAGAAACTAAAGGAAAGTGCAGACGTTACCATTGCGGCGGTTGCCGTGATCGTGGAACGCTATGAGACAGACATGAAAGAGTATCATCCCAACGGTGCGGATCTGGTGCGGGAGAAATACGGCGCAAGGATTCTTTCGGTGGTAAGCGGGGACGATATTGCGCAGGCGATTAAATCGGGAATTGTATAGAAGGAGGTAAAATGAGTTACGCGGACAGGGTCTTTATTGATATGTGTAGGGATATTCTGGAAAACGGTACCAGTACGGAGGGGGAGAAGGTACGCCCCCATTGGCCTGACGGCACTCCTGCCTATACTATCAAGAAGTTTGGCGTGGTGAACCGCTATGACCTGGGAAAGGAATTTCCCATTATGACCCTGCGCAGGACTGCTTTAAAGTCAGCTACCGATGAAATATTATGGATCTGGCAGAGCAAGTCCAATAATATCCGGGATCTCCACAGTCATATCTGGGATGCTTGGGCGGATGAGGACGGCTCTATCGGTAAGGCCTACGGTTATCAACTGGGAGTGAAGCATCAGTATAAGGAGGGGATGATGGATCAGGTGGATCGAGTTCTGTATGACCTGAAAAACAATCCCTTCAGCCGGCGCATCATGACAAATATTTATGTCCATCAGGATCTGCATGAGATGAATCTGTATCCCTGTGCCTACAGTATGACCTTTAACGTGACGCAGCGGCCCGGGGAGAACAGACTGACGCTGAATGCCGTTCTCAACCAGCGCTCCCAGGATGTGCTGGCGGCAAACAACTGGAATGTGGTGCAGTATGCGGTACTGGTACACATGTTTGCGCAGGTTTCCGGCATGAATGTGGGTGAGCTGGTTCATGTAATTGCGGATGCCCATATCTATGACCGCCATGTGCCGCTTGTCCGTGAGCTGATATCCAGAGAGCCGAAGCCGGCACCCGATTTTTGGCTCAATCCCGAAGTAAACGACTTCTATCGGTTTACCAGAGATGACGTGAGAGTGGAACATTACGAGACCGGAGAACAGATCAGGGATATTCCGGTAGCCATTTAATCGAAAGCAGATACCCCGCCGCTGGCCGGTGGGGTATTCCTGCAACAGTCCGAAGTATAGGCCGGCGGACGGACAGGCTGAAGACAAAGAAAAGGAGAGAGGATATATATGAATATCATTGCAGCAGTGGACAATAACTGGGCCATCGGAAACAAGGACGATCTTCTGGTTCGTATTCCCAACGATCATAAGCATTTCCGGGAGGAGACCAAAGGCAAGGTGGTAGTGCTGGGACGCAAGACCCTGCAGACTTTTCCCCAGGCGCAGCCTTTGAAAAACAGAACCAATATTATTCTTTCCAGGGATGAGAATTTCAGCGTAAAGGATGCCGTGACAGTACATTCGGTGGAAGAACTGCTGGAGGAGCTGAAGAAATACGACTTGAAGGATGTCTATGTGATCGGCGGGGAGAGTGTGTACCGTCAGCTGTTGCCTTATTGCAGTGTGGCGCATATAACGAAAATCGACAGAGTGTATGAGGCTGATACCTGGTTTCCCAATCTGGACGAAGATCCTGATTGGGAGATTACGGCGGACAGCGAGGAGCAGACCTATTTTGACATCGCTTACACCTTCCTGAAATATGAGCGGAGAAGGGGCTTAACAGCAATTTGAGCTTTTGCGGGATACTTTGCCGATTTAACAGAGAAAAGTGTCTTGACTTTTGAGGCTGAAAGTATAATAATATTTTTACGGAATAAGTTATTATATTTAGAAAGAGGGCGTTTACTATGGAAAAGAAAGATATTGACTGGGGCAACCTTGGTTTTGGATACGTACAGACGGATTCCAGGTATGTTTCCAATTATAAGGACGGTGCATGGGATGAGGGAATCATTACCAAAGACGCGAATATAGTCCTGAACGAATGCGCGGGAGTGCTGCAGTATGCTCAGACCATTTTCGAAGGTTTGAAGGCATATACAACGGACGACGGTCATATCGTTACATTTCGCCCCGACCTGAATGCAGAGCGTATGGCGGCTTCGGCAGCAAGACTGGAAATGCCGATTTTTCCCAGGGAGCGGTTCGTGGACGCCGTTACAAAGGTAGTGGCTGCAAACGCAGCGTTCGTGCCTCCATATGGCAGCGGGGCAACATTATATCTGCGCCCTTATATGTTTGGGACAAACCCTGTCATCGGTGTAAAACCTGCCGACGAATATCAGTTCAGAATTTTCTGTACTCCCGTTGGCCCTTATTTTAAGGGCGGTGTAAGGCCGCTGACCATCCGTGTCAGTGATTTTGACCGTGCAGCGCCTCACGGAACCGGAAATATCAAGGCGGGCCTGAATTATGCCATGAGCCTGCATGCGATTGTCACCGCTCACGAAGAAGGATATGACGAGAATATGTACCTTGATCCCGGAACCCGCACCAAGGTGGAGGAGACCGGCGGGGCTAATTTTCTGTTTATCACAAAAGACGGCAAGGTGGTGACGCCGAAGTCCGACAGTATCCTGCCCTCCATTACCCGCCGCTCCCTTGTCCATGTGGCAAAGGAATATCTGGGCCTGGAAGTGGAAGAGAGGGAAGTGTTCCTGGAAGAGGTAAAGGACTTTGCGGAATGCGGGCTTTGCGGCACTGCGGCAGTGATCTCGCCTGTGGGGAAGATCGTGGATCATGGCACCGAAATCTGTCTGCCCAGCGGTATGGAGGACATGGGGCCTGTTACAAGAAAGCTGTATGACACTCTGACCGGCATTCAAATGGGAAGAATTGAGGCACCCGAGGGCTGGATTCATGTGATAGCATAAGAAGATATGAGGAAAAGAGGTATCAGGAAAATCAGACTGCGAAGATGGAGGCTTCTCCCTGTGTTATGCCTTGGGCTGCTGCTCTTAAGTCTTACCGCCTGCGGCGGGGATGGTACGAGAGTAGTATTTACCAGTGGTTTTGGGGAAAACGACGTATTCCGCATTGCAGACATAAGCGGTACCCAGGCTGAGGTTATGGTGTATCTGACCACGATGCAGAACCGCTATGAAAGCGTGTATGGCCCGGAGGTCTGGAATGTGGCCAAGGGTGAAGTGACGCTGGAGGAGAACGTGAAGGATACGGCGTTGGCCAGAATTGCCCAGATCAAGACTATGTGTCTGCTGGCAGAGCGGGAGAAGGTGGAGCTGGACAGCGAGGAATATGAGCTTGCCCTCCAGGCTGCAGCAGAATATTTCGCCTCCCTGAATGAGACGGAGATACAGTTGCTGGGGGTAGACTCGGAGACCATCCGTCAGCTTTACCTTGAATATGCCCTGGCCAACAAGATTTATGAGTACATTATTCAGGACATTAATCCTGAGATCAGCGATGATGAGGCAAGAACCATTACCGTGCAGCATATTCTGCTGTGCACCTGGACTACGGACGGCAGCGGCGCCAGAGTGGTTTATGCGGATGACGTGAAGGAAACGGTCTATGAGAGAGCCTGTGAGATCAGGAAGATGGCAGTGGACGGTGGGCAGGACTTTCTGGATTTGGCTTCCAGATACAGCGAGGATACTACCATCACCTATTCCTTCGGCAAGGGTGTCATGGATTCCGTATTTGAAGAGACGGCGTTTTCCCTGGAAACAGGGGAAATCAGTGAGGTTGTTGAGACGGAGAGCGGCTATCATATTATCAAGTGCATTAATACCTTCGACCGGGAGCAGACAGAGCAGAGCAAGCTGGAAATCGTGGAGGAAAGGCGCAGGGAGGTATTCGGTCAGAAGTATGATGCCTTTGCGGATACGCTGGTGCGCCAGCTGAACACACAGCTCTGGGAGGAAGTTGCGCTGATTCATGACGATGCGGTGAAAACCATGGATTTTTTTGAGGTTTATGCAAAGTATTTTCCGGAATAGATTATTTAGAAAAAATTTATAATTTAGGAAAAGCCTTATTTTACAGGCGTTTCAGATATGTTATTAGCACTCTGATCAAATGAGTGCTAATTTTATGTTGACTTTTGAAATGGACAGTCTTACACTAGTTTCTAGCGGGTGATAAACGTTTGTCACCGAATGATCAAAACAAACAGAAAGGGATGTTGCGAAATGGCAGTGAAAAACGGAAGCTTATCAATCAACAGTGAAAACATTTTTCCGATCATTAAAAAGTGGTTGTATTCTGACCATGACATTTTCTACCGGGAGCTGATTTCCAACGGCTGTGATGCCGTGACGAAGCTGAAGAAGCTGGATATGATGGGGGAGTATACTCTGCCGGATAGTTACAAGGCCAGGATTGATGTTGTGGTGAATCCTGAGAAGAAGACTCTGGCATTTATAGATAATGGTCTGGGCATGACGGCGGAAGAGGTGGAGGAGTACATTAATCAGATTGCATTTTCGGGAGCTACAGACTTTATTGAAAAATATAAGGATAAGAGCAGTGCTGACCAGATTATCGGTCACTTTGGCCTGGGCTTTTATTCCGCGTTTATGGTGGCGGATGAAGTGCATATTGATACGCTGTCCTATAAAACGGACGCAAAACCGGTTCATTGGGAGTGCGACGGCGGCACGGAATTTTCTATGGATGAGGGGGACAGAACAGAGGTCGGTACGACGATCACCTTGTTTTTGAACGAAGATTGTCTGGAATTCTGCAACGAGTATAAGGCGAGAGAAGTCATTAAAAAGTATTGTTCCTTTATGCCTGCCGAGATTTACCTGTCCAAGGCAGACACGAAGGAGACGCAGATCATTAAGGCGGACGAGCTTCAGGAAGGCGATGTGATCATCGAAGAGATTCACCCCGAGAAAAAGGAGAAGGCCGAGGGCGAGGAAGCCGTCACCGACGAAACGGAAGAGGAAGTGAAGCTTAAGATCACGAAGCGTCCCGAGCTATTAAACGAGACGGCGCCGCTGTGGACCAGGCATCCTAATGACTGCAGTAAAGAGGAGTATCTTGAATTTTACCGCAAGGTATTTCAGGATTACAAGGAGCCGTTGTTCTGGATTCACCTGAATATGGATTATCCTTTTAACTTAAAGGGTAT
>CANPOY010000084.1 GCA_947575805.1 uncultured Lachnospiraceae bacterium | reverse complement strand
ATAATTATCTGGTCAAAAAGGTGGTATTCAAGATCAGCATCCTGCCGATTATCAAGATTATTGCGGCAACCTTTATCCATGCCTTTTTTGTGGTGGTGCTGCTGGTGGTGGCAGCCGTTTACGGATATTATCCCACCGTTTATACTCTGCAGATTTTTTACTACAGTGGCTGTCTGTTTATTTTTGTACTGGCGTTGTGCTACACGACCTGTTCTGTGGTAGTCTTTTTCCGGGATCTGGCACAGATTATTAACATAGCCCTGCAGATCGGCATGTGGGCTACGCCGATTCTCTGGGATTTCAGCAATATAAGCGGCGGCTGGGTGATCTTTCTCAAGCTGAATCCGCTGGTATATATCGTCAATGGATACAGGAGTGCAATATACGAAAGACAATGGTTCTTTCAGGACTTCTTCTCCACGATGTACTTCTGGATTGTGACGGTAGTTCTGTTTGGAACCGGTGCGGCATTGTTCAGGCGCCTGAAGGTTCATTTTGCAGACGTACTGTAACCGGCCGCTTTATATGAGGAGAAAGAAATGCAAAACAAGGTTCATGACGGGGCGGCTCCCGCAATTGTCGTGCAAAACGTAGAAAAGATCTATAAGCTGTACGACAGGCCCAGAGACCGGGTCAAAGAGGCGCTGGGCTTCGGAAAAAAACAGGTTCACAGGCAGCACTATGCGTTGAACGGCATCAGCATGGACATATACAAGGGGGAGACCGTGGGCATCATCGGTACCAACGGTTCCGGGAAGTCAACCCTTTTGAAGATAATAACTGGAGTCCTTAATCCTACTTCAGGAGAGGTAAGGGTAAACGGGCGGATCTCGGCCCTTCTGGAGCTGGGGGCAGGCTTTAACCAGGAGTACAGCGGCATTGAAAACGTGTACCTCAACGGCACGATGATGGGTTTTTCGGAGAAGGAAATCGAGGAGAAGCTGCCTGCGATCCTGGAATTTGCGGATATAGGCGACTATGCCCGGCAGCCTGTGAAGACCTACTCCAGCGGAATGTTTGTCCGGCTTGCCTTTGCAGTATCAATTAATATTGAACCGGAAATCCTGATCGTGGATGAGGCGCTTTCGGTGGGAGACGTGTTTTTCCAGGCAAAATGCTATCGTAAGTTTGAGGAGTTTAAGGAGCTGGGAAAGACCATTGTCTTTGTCAGCCATGATCTGAGCAGTATCAGTAAATACTGTGACAGAGTATTCCTGCTCAATCGGGGAGAGCTTCTGGGAGAGGGTTCCCCGAAAGAGATGATCGATGCTTATAAGCGCGTGCTCGTGGGGCAGTATGAAATCCCGGAAAAGCAGGAAAACCATGAATTTATCAATGATATGAATCCTCGGGATCAAAGCGGCGAAGACGCTTCGACAGATCAGGCTGCTCCTGCGGCGGAGGAAAGTGTCAATCCGTCCGCTTTGGAGTATGGGACGAAGCAAGCCCGTATTGTGGAGTATTATCTGACGGATGACAGAGGGGTGCGGACGTCGGCAGTTCTAAAGGGAACCACATTTACTCTGCATATGAGGGTCGAGTTTGACGAGCATGTTCCGGGACCGATTTTTGCATTCTCCTTTAAAAATGTGAAGGGAACAGAGATCACGGGCACCAATTCCATGATTGAGAAGGCTTTCCTGGAGAGTGCGGAGCCCGGGCAGATTAAGGATATTACCTTTACCCAGAAAATGAGTCTCCAGGGCGGGGAATACCTGCTTTCCCTGGGGGTTACGGGATATAACGGAGATGCCTTTGAGGTGTACCACAGGCTGTATGACGTGATGAATATAACCGTGGTTTCCGATAAGGATACGGTAGGGTTTTTCGATATGGATTCGACGGTGGAAGTGAAGGAAGGCAGGGCATGAAGTGAGAGAAGAGATCGGGAAGGTAGTTTTGGATTACAGCAAGTATTCCGGAGAGGATCTGTACTGCGACGGGGACGTGGAGGATGAGCTTCTGAAGATTGCCCGGGAACGCTCGGCGGCAGAATATGCCGGGCTGATTGAGAAGCGGAGAAATTGGCCGATTCTGTATCATCTGTCATCACTGCGGGAAAACATCGTGGAGTGGGTTCCCATGGACAAATCCCACAGGGTGCTAGAGGTGGGAAGCGGCTGCGGGGCAATAACGGGCGCGCTGGCCAGGAAGGCAGGAAGCGTTACCTGTGTGGAGCTTTCCCGAAAGCGGAGCTGCATCAATGCTTACCGCCACAGTGAATGCGATAATGTAACCATTCATGTGGGCAACTTTAAGGACATCGAACCCGATCTGCCGAAGGATTTTGATTATATCTGCCTGATCGGAGTATTTGAGTACGGGCAGAGCTATATTGGGGGCGAGACTCCTTTCGAGGATTTCCTGAAGATTTTGATGCCCCATCTTGCAAAGGGCGGCAGGATTCTGATTGCCATTGAAAATAAATATGGATTGAAATACTTTGCAGGGTGCAGAGAAGATCATCTGGGAACCTGGTTCTCAGGTATTGAAAATTATGCCGACGGAGGCGGGGTCCGCACCTTCAGCAGAAAGGGCCTGGAAAAGATTTT
This sequence comes from uncultured Lachnospiraceae bacterium, assembly GCA_947575805.1. Lineage (GTDB taxonomy): Bacteria > Bacillota > Clostridia > Lachnospirales > Lachnospiraceae > Acetatifactor. The sequence continues at coordinate 5,599 of CANPOY010000084.1, read as the reverse complement.
TGCCAACTGTGGGGTAAAGGAGTCTCATTTTTATTATCCTTATCCGGATTACAAGTTCATGACTACCCTTTACAGCGATGACCACCAGCCCGGAAGGGGTGAGCTGTCCAATAATCTCAGGAATTTCGACCGGGACCGGCTGCTTTTGTTTGACGAGCGGAACGCCTTTGACGGGATTGCGGAGGACGGGCTTTTTCCCGTGTTTTCCAATTCGCTTTTGGCCGTTGTGGGGGAGGATTTTGACATAGAGTATGTTAAGTACTCTAATGAGAGGGCGCCGGAATATGCCATCAGAACCGAGATCAGCAGGAATCCGGAGCCCGGGAACAGCAAAGATCCAGATGCCGGGCCTGGTACGGCTTCAGATACCGGGAGCTGTGTGCGGAAATATCCCGTGGGCAAGGATGCGGTTGAGCACATCCGGGAGATGGAGACAGCATACAGAAATTTAACAGAGAGATACCGTGGGGGAAATCTGGAAATCAATCGCTGCAGGCTTAAGGAAGAAGGGGAACAAGTTCATATAGAGTTTGAATTTGTGAAGGGGACGCCTTTGTCCGCGCTGTTGGACAAGTGTCTGGAGAGAAATGACCAGGAAGGCTTCCTCAGGCTGTTTGAGGAATATCTGGAGCGGATCGGGTACAACAGTGAATACCCGGCGGCGGATTATGACCTGACCTTTTCCAATATTCTTGTGGATGGCGAAAGATGGACGCTGATTGATTATGAGTGGACCTTTGGCAAGCAGGTTGAAACCAGGGAACTGGCTTTCAGGGCAATCTACTGTTATTTATTGGAAGACGAGAAGAGAAATAAGTTAAACCTTGATTCAATATTAAGAGTACTGAAAATTACAGAAGAAGAGGCGGAAGAGTTTCGGGAGCAGGAAAGAGGCTTTCAGGCCTTTGTATCGGGGAAGCGCATGGTCATGGGACAGATATGGGAGCTGATTGGAAACAAGGCGCTTTCTCTCCAAGAGTTTCTTGAGAAATATTGGGAAGCGGAACGGCTGAAGCGGGTCCAGATTTATGAGGACAGGGGAAACGGTTATCATGAGGAGGAATCGTATTTGGTGTCCGGGGCTTATGTGGACGAAAAAACAGTGGAGCTGGAGCTGAAGGTGGACAGGGAGGTACGGATGCTTCGGATTGACCCTGCATTCTACAGCTGTGCCGTTAAAATCAGGGAGCTGACATTTAATGATGAACCCATTCCCTTGAACAGAAAACACATGTTTCTTAACGGAAAGGTGGCAAAGCCTTCTACTTTCATTTTTCCTACTGAGGATCCAGGTATGAATATCCTGCTGGAGAAGCTGCCCAGGGAGGAAGAGAATACGTTGTTTGTCAGGATGGAGGTGGCGCTAGTGCCCCTTTCCATAGCGGAGGAAGCAGCACATGCGGCAAGGCGCCTGCTGTAAATGCCGCAGAAAGAAGCCCCTGGCGGGAGAGATCCCGCCGGGGGCTTTTAAAAGCCGAGAGAGAAGTCGGCACTGTTTAAGGTCAGGTTTGGATTGTAGTACGGATCACCGCTTTTCAGTATTTTCGGCCAGCGTTGCTGGAATTTTTCGATCTCGCCCTGAAAGCGCCGGATCTTTTCCGGGGTGTCTTCATAGCCTCTGGATTTGGACTCGTAATGATGGAGCTCTGCATATGGATTGTAAACTACCAGCTTGCCCAAATCCCGGACCTTCAGGCAGAAATCCACGTCATTAAAGGCCACAGCCAGTTCCTCCGTCAGGCCGCCGACCGCCATGAAAACATCATGCTTTACCATAAGGCAGGCTGCGGTAACCGCAGAATAATCCTGTGCGCAGAGGATACGCTTCTGGTATCCGGGGTCATGGCGTGGGGCACCTACAAAAGTATTGCCGGCAACGCCGCCCAGGCCTATGACCACACCGGCATGCTGGATGGTATCATCCTCATACCAGAGTCTGGCGCCTACGATTCCCACGTCCTCCCGCATACAGTAGTTGAGCATTTCCTGAAGACAGTTTCCGTCGATCATCTCCGTGTCATTGTTGAGAAGAAGGAGGTATTCCCCCTTGGCATACTTTTCTCCGAAGTTGTTAATGCCGGAAAAATTGAAACCGCCCTGATAAGTAACAACTGTTACGTTTTGGCGCTGTTTGATCTCTTCATAGTAGCGGAAAGTTTCCTCTTCTGTACTGTTGTTTTCGATGATAATATATTCGTAGTTTCGGTACAGAGATTTTTTTTCAATGGAGTCCAGGCATTTCTTCAAATCTCCCACGTGATCCTTGTTGGGAATCAGAATGGAAACCAGGGGTGTCTGCTCCCAGTGATAAAGGGTATGGTACATGCCCAGATAGCTGGCATTTTCCACGGTGGCAGGCAGCCCCATCCGCTGATAATGGGCTTCCAGTGCCCGGCGTCCCGCTTCAAAGGCGTACAGCTTGCTTTCCGGATTGGAAGCAGTGGAGTCCATGTGGCAGCGCCAGTGGTACAGTACTCTGGGAATATGGCAGATTTCTTTTGCCTGCTCACAGCAGCGAAGGATGAAGTCGTAATCCTGGGCGCCGTCGAATTCCTGTCGGAGAAGCCCTGTCTGCTCCAGGAGGCTCCGCTTTACCACAAACATATGGCAGATATAGTTCAGGCTGCGCAGATAATCCGGGTTGAAGTCCGGCTTGAAATTCGGTTCAAAATGTGTCTTTCCGGACATATCCACCTTGTCCTCGTCCGTGTACAGCACATCGGCGCCTTTATGCAGGAGCAGCGTTCTGGCACATTCATACAGGGCGTTGGGGGCGATAACGTCATCGTGATCCGCCAGAACCACGAAATCACCGGAGGACATTCTGATGGCGGCATTGGTATTTTCCGCAATACCCAGATTTGTGTCCAGAAGCTGATAATGTATTCGGCTGTCATCACCGGCCAGGCGTTTTACTGTCTCTTCCAGGGAATGCTCCCTGCCGCTGCCGTCGGCCAGGCAGAGCTCCCAGTGGGGGTAGGTCTGGGCGAGGACGGATTTCAGCAGGTCACTCAGATAGCTTTCTTTGGTGAGGAACAGGGGAATTACAATGCTGAAAGTAACGGGCTCCGTAAAAATTTCCCTGCGCTGGCGCTCCAGTTCTCTTTTGGACGGCTGATGCCTTTCATACCAGGCAGGATAGTCCATGCGGGCATTTAATTTCCGGAACTGGCGTAAAATGCGCTTTATGGTATTTCCCCAGCCCTCCCGGCCCAGATAAGAGGAAAATCGTTTCCAGACGCTCAGCCGGGCGGTATGCCGGCTGGCCCTGGATACAGTGGTTTTGAAGGTTTTACTCTGAATGCCGGAGGTAAACCGGATTTGAAATGATCTGGCGGCATCCGCGGGAAACTTGACTCGGAAGCCTGCCTCCACAACGGCGGGAGTATCATTCCCGGAGGCGTCATCGCCGTGGTCGTGCTCCTTGCCGGTATCGGGGGTATTGCCGTTGTTCCAGATAATGGGAATGTCGTATTCGTACAGCACGTCCTGTCTGTAGCAACGGGTAATGCTGCTGTTTATGACGGTGCCCCTGCTGTCAAGAATCTGAATTTTAACGGGATCACTGCCCAGAGCCCAGCCCTGAATATGTACGAAGCCGTCCGTCACCTGGCAGCTTTCGATATTGTAGAACAGGCGCTGCAGATCTTTGCGGAGGGTGGATACGGAAATGGAGGTTACTTTGTCTGCCGTTCCCTCAAAGCGGTCCGTGACGGACAGCGTCCGGCCCTTTTCCCAATGGTCAGGAAGGCTGACACGGAAGGTCAGCTCCTCGCCGGGCTCCTGTCTGCTGAAAAGGGGCTGTCCGTCCAATGAAAAGAAGAGCGTATGGCCCGCGGAACCGCCCTCCCGGAAACTGCCCTGAACCAACAGAGTATTTTGATTATGCAGATGGAAGCGATAATTTTCCGAATATTGATTCATGACGGCGCTTACCTCCCTTAAAGTGATACCGATATATGCCGGCCCTCAGGCTGTGCCGGCAGAATCATTGTACCACAAATATAAAAGGGTGACAATCTTGAAAAAGGGGAGCGTATCCAGTATAATGAGGACACGATATGGAAGAGGTAAATGCGGATGCTTTTTAACTCAGTGGTATTTATCATATTATTTCTGCCGGCGGCGCTTTTGGGATGGTTTCTGCTGCAAAGACTGGAGAACCCCATATTTGCCAAGCTTTTTTTGATCGCCATGTCCTTTTGGTTCTATGGATATTATAATATTTCCTATCTGTGGATCCTGATTGTCAGCCTGGTGTTTCATTATGCAGTCAGTGCCCTTCTGGAGCGCTTTCATGGGCGAAAAGCCTGCACAGGGCTGTTGGCTGTGGGGATTCTGGGCAATCTGGGCCTGCTCTTTTATTTCAAATACTTTAACTTTTTTGTGGATAACTGCAACTTTTTCCTCCATACAAATCTTCAGGTGGAGAAGATTGCACTGCCGCTGGGAATCAGTTTCTTTACGTTCCAGCAGCTTTCCTTTGTGATTGACCGCTATAAAGGGGAAGCGCCCCATTATTCGGCGGCAGATTACTGTTTCTTTGTCAGCTTTTTTCCCCAGCTCGTGGCGGGGCCCATTGTGCTTCACAGCGAACTGCTTCCCCAGCTGCAGGAGAGAAAGAATGTCAGACGACCCTCTGCGGATCATTTTTATGACGGTTTTTCACTATTTATTATTGGGCTGGCCAAAAAGGTCCTGCTGGCAGATATTCTGGCTGTGCCGGTAAACGCGGAATATGAAAATATTATGGCGTTGGACACTCCCTCGGCATGGATTGTCATCCTATTCTACATGCTGGAGCTGTATTTTGATTTCAGCGGTTACTGCGATATGGCACGGGGAATCGGCAAAATGTTTGGCTTTAGCCTTCCGGAGAATTTTGACGCTCCCTTTCACGCCGCTTCCGTCAGGGAGTTCTGGCGCAGGTGGCATATGACCCTGTCCCGTTTCTTGTCCAGGTATATTTATTTCCCGTTAGGCGGCAGCCGCAGAGGAAAGGCAAGGCAATGTCTGAATTTACTGGTGGTGTTTCTGGTCAGCGGGCTGTGGCACGGTGCAAACTGGACGTTTATTCTCTGGGGCCTGATGCACGGGCTGGCGGCGGTTTTTGAAAGCCTGTTTCCCAGAGCACGTTTTAAATGGGACTGGCTGAACAGGCTGTTGACCTTTCTCTTTGTGACTTTATCCTTTTCGATTTTCAGGAGTGATTCCCTGAATGAGGCGTTGCTTTTGTGGAAGAAGCTGTTTACGGCCGGGAATAACGGGTTCTTTATCGCCATGTGCAATACCCTGAGGTATCCTGAGAACTACGCGGTGATAAAATTCCTGGAGATGGCGGCGCCCGGTCTGCTGAATCCCTTTTATGCCGTGACCTTCTGCCTGCTGGCGGGAATCGGGATCGCAGCCGTCAGAGGCAGGAAAGCAGAGCAGTGGATTCAGGATAAAGGAAAAACCGGCTGGGGAGGTTTCTGCCTGGCCACACTATTCGTCTGGGCCTTTGTTTCTCTGTCCCAGGTCAGTGTGTTCCTGTATTTTAACTTCTAGTAGGTAATTGCGAAACAAGTTCAAAATCTTGATTCCAATAGGGCAAAGACCC
>CANPOY010000083.1 GCA_947575805.1 uncultured Lachnospiraceae bacterium | reverse complement strand
CCATTTTTCGGAACACGAAAAACTCCAATGCCCTCAACGGGCTAAAGCCGTAATACAGAAGACCGGTTCCGAAACCGGTCTTTGCTCTCCTGGAATCACATTTCCCAGCCTCCCAGCCAGCAATCGCCTGCAGGGAGAAGCTGTCGCCGTCCCCGTCCATAAAGATTTTACCATTATACTCCGTAACTATGCTCATGGCCTTCTTCTCCTTCTTCATGCTCATCCTCTGTTCCATGTACCTCCCATATGGTTCTCAACTGGGTAAACACCACATTGTCAAAGGCCGTGTGGCTCTCCTCCAGAATCCCTACCACCGTAAGCGGCGTATGGTGCTCGTCCCCCACGGAATGGCTGGTATAAATCTCCTCGCCGATCTTCAGATCGCACCCCCGGGCAACCCCGGCCCCCACCACAACCACCCGGCTGTCCCTCTGCAGCTTGGAGACCACGCCATATGGAATGGTTCCCAGCGGCGAATCGGTAAAATACATGGTATTCATGGCAAGCTGCGTCTCGCTCCCCGCAGGCCCGATAATTGCGGAATAATAGGCGGCATTGCGGGTAATACCGTCGCTGACCTGCCCGCCGATATTGTAAGCCAGCACCCCCACTCCCGCAGAAATTACAATGGAAAAAATCACCAATACAATTTGTACCTTTTTGATTGCCATATTTTACAAGGCAAAACGAAACATGCCATCTGTCCTCCCTTCCGAAGGTTACATCCCGCATTCCCGCCGTGATCTCATTCATATCAATGACAGTGTCAAAATATTTCATCAGCCGGTCATCGTGGGTCACGGTGATCAGGGTCTTTCCTTTCGACACCTCCGCAAGCTCGCGAATCACCGCCTCACCGATGGCAAAGTTTAAATTTCCCGTGGGCTCGTCTGCCAGAATAATGTCCGGCCTCTTCACCAACGCCCGGGTGATGGCCACTCTCTGCTTCTGGCCCCCGAAAGATGCTTGATTTTCTTATTTTTCTGCCCGGAGATCTCCAGCTTCTCCAGAAGCTCCCCGGCGGTGGAGATATCAATTCCCTCAATCCGGAGAATATTGATATTGTCCATCACCGTCATCTCGTTAATCAACTTAAAGTCCTGAAAAATATAGCCGATGTAAGGAAAAAGCAGGCACGCCAAACGCCCTGTCCGCAAACAGACAGGGTCAACCGCATATCCGGTATGAATTCAATTGGAAAGCTTTACCTTTAATTGAATGAGGGTATTTCCTTTGACACAGGGATTGCTGTATTTCCCTGCTTTCAAGATCTGACAGCACAGGGGCAGCAACAGACACAATACACTGCCTCCCGCCGAAATGATGTAATCAACGGCTTCCTTTGCCGAGCGGATCTGAGCGCACCTGCTGCAGCCTTCTCCGATGCACTCATGTCATGCTCCATGCATAGCGCAAAAATGCCGGCAAACATGAAAACTGTCATCAACATGATACCTGCCAGAACAGCGGCTAAATATCTTTTCCGTCTCATGATGCTCTCACCGGCCTTTCTTCTTTCCTGAATTTTCCTGAGTTGTGCGTTATTTGCTGCATTCTATCCAGCGTTGCTTCCTGGATTGTGCGCTATTTCCCCCATTCTATCCAGCGTTGCTTCCTGAATTGTAATATCTCCTGTCGGAAAATTTCAAGTCCCTGATCACTGCCCTTCGTCCAGATACATCTGTACCCGGTTATTAATGATTTTCGCCACCTCCCCCGGATCCCTGTTCTGGTCATACATGACTGTCAGCTCCTCAAAAATGATTTCCTTCAGGGCCGGGTATGTGGGCGGAGCTGCCACACATTCCCTTAAAAATAAGTTTACCCGGTCTACGGATGTGGTATTATCCGGAAATACGGCAATCTCATCCACCGGAGTCCACATCAGTTTTCCGCTGCTCTCATCCAGGAAGCCTGTACTCGGATCATATCCAAATACTCCTGCTTCGCGAAGATCTGACTGGAATTCCCTGCTGCAAAAAGTCTCCAGATAAGCACGGACAGCCTCTTTATTCTTTGTGGCGGCATTGACTACGATCACGCCTTCCGTAGTCAGATAATTTCCGCAGTCTCCGCTTGTGGGAAATCCCACATAATGTCCGTTTTCCTGCTCTCTGCCCACATCAAAGCTGCCGTCATTCAGTCCATGTCCGACTTGATGCCAGGAAATACGCTTTCCGCCGTTAAGCCATGTTTCCGTCTCTACAGGTCCATCATTTAAGTTCTGATACGTAAGCTCCAACAGACGCAGAAACCTCCCGTCGTCAAAATGGCTTTCCCGTTTCTCCCAGTCAATCAAAAAGGAATCTGCAAGACTATACTCAAGCAGACAATTCATTGTCCCAACAGGATAGAAATAATGTATATTCTGCTGCCCTCCCATACCATGAAAAATTCCTCCCTCCAGCTCTCCGCTCTCCATGAGATCAATCAGATCCTCCAGCGTCCAGCTGTCCTTCGACCAGGTATCCCGGGACACCATCAGAGTGCCCGCCTGCACATTCACAGGAATGCCCACAAGCTTCCCGTTCACAGTACCGATTTCCACTGCCCCCGGCAGCATCTCCTGCACACGAGCCTCCGGAAGCAGCTCACCCATGTCCAGAAGTGCTCCCTTTTCCTCCAGTATCCGCATATCCTCCAGGGATACATACATCAAATCAGGCCCATTCCCGCTGCTTAAATCCGCCAGCACCCTGGTCCTTGATTCCTCCGTCGTATCGTCCTCGTACCGATATAAGAAATCCCGATTATCACTTGCGGCTGTCGAAACACTGTCCGCCACAGGAGTTTCCGCCGAATACGGACTCTTTACCAAAGCCGCCAGCCGGACAATCTCCTGCTCCGGTATCTCCTCATCCGTCAGCGGCACCAGCCACTCCTTCCCGTGGCTCGTATCCATCAGGCAGAGAATGGGCTGGTTCCACTCCTTCCCCAGTGCCATCTGAATCTGCATACCTGCTGCAAGACCGTTTTTCGGCAGATCAAGTACCCTGGTCCTGCTGCCGTTTTCTATATTCCATTTCACAATCTCCTTGTTGGCACGATTATAATATATATCATCTCCCCGCATCCCATACATTTGAAAGATACTCTGCGTAAAAGTATCTCCCCTGGCCAGAGAGCGCATTTCGCCTCCCTCCGTGTCCGCCCAGAGATACTCATACTGCCGGTTCCGGCTGTCCCAGACAGGAAAAACCAGCTCTCCCTCCCCGGTACGCAGGGGCTCATTCACGCTCTGAAACTGCTCCCCCCTGTATTCCAGAATCATCTTTCCGCTCCTGTCAAAGAGATGAACGCTTGTATATCCCGCTTTCTCCCGGGACGCCAGCACATAGGTATTGCCCTTGCCGTCACACCCTCCCCTCCGCAGCAGGCTGTGGGCATTCACACCCTCTTCCGCCAGACCCGCCTCAAGATAGGCCGGCCACAGATCCACGGAATACAATTCTCCCAAAAAATCCGTATAAATCCGCCTGTCCGCCGTCCAGCATGTCACAAGGCCCTGGTCATCATGTTCTTCTTCGACCCATTGAAAGACATACTGATCCTTATCAATCAGATCCATGCCTGTCAACCTGCCAGCCGCATTTTCCAGACCAAGCTCTTCACAGGAAAACTTCTTCACCACAGATTCTTCGGTAAAGGCATTCTGTATCTCCAGCACCCATTCCAGCCGCCCTCCACGCTCCGTAACACTGCTCAGCCGCCAGATCAGTTCCCCCAGGGAGCCGAAATCAACGATACTAATATACTTTCCCTCCTGGGCATCCAGAGCCCCATCACGCTCCCACAGCACATACTGCCGGACATTAAGCTCTTCGTCCTTCTCCTCTTTTTCGGATATGGCAAAACCCTGTGTCATCCACCGGGCCGATTGCTCCGATTGTTCAGCCTGTCCCGGCTGCCCTGCCAGAACCGACGGGTCCGTCTTTCCTTCCTCACAGCCGGCTACCACGGCACACAGCCCAATGCACGCCATTATACAGAAAACACTTTTCATGAAAGTGCCTTTTATACTTAAAATCTTCATAACTGTAAAACCTTCCGAATTTGGCATAAAATGAGGATGGCTTTCGTGTAGCATTGCCCGTGTAAATGTGTAGGCCAAAATACCCCGCAGCTGTGCAGCCGCAAGCTGACAGGGTATTCGCTTCATACGATGTACATAACAGTGTTTTACTATACATAATGTTAGTTAGGAAAAACAAAATATAGGGACTCTATATGATATTTATTCGTAATAAGTTACTGTTTTGTAATGAGAACAATTTGGGCTGGAGTGAACTTCCGTATGTTCATTTGCACTCCATCTTAGGCCATGCGTAGGGCAATATCCGTATACACGGGCTATACTATGCGCTACATCACAGGTCACCACCACCTGATTCCCATCTACTACATAAAAAAACTCGTGGGTATCATTATAATGTCCCACATGGGTTCCATGTTCTACTAATTTTGCCTTACAGACACCACAATAATCCTCTTTATAAACTTTCGTGGATGCTGCAGCAGTCATGGACATTCCCATAAGAAACATTATCAAAACTGCAACCGATAATAAAATGTTTTTTCTTTTCGTTTTCATGCACTTTTCTCTTTTCATTGTTGAGCCCCTATATCTTGTTTACAAGGCATTGGTTTATTATCACCTTATAGCACTTCCCTTAATTTGTCAATACGTCAAATTAGTTGTTCCAGGATAAACTTATAAACTGCTATGCGCCGCAACACCATTTCTGGTGCTGACCTCTTATGGACCATTCCGAAACTCTTGAGCTTTTTCCACTTTTCCCGTTCACTGTACCAGCCCGCATCCTCTGTGATATAGTATTTCCGAACTGTGCTTCCCCATGTTCCGGCTCTACTGTCTTTTTGTAGCACACTTCTTCTCCTTTCAGCTTTTCCAGTACGCTCTCTTCAAAATAACCTCTGATCTCTTCATAAAACAGCCCCTGGCTTCCCTTCAGGGCAAACACATAGTCCCCTTTCCCGATACAATCGCAGAAACAGTCCCCTTCTGGCAGTTCATGGCATCTGCCGTACGATCGTATCCCGCAGATCTATCAGCCCCAGCAGCCCCTGCCGGATTTTAACGGCAAATGTCATAAACAAATTCCGCGTTCTTGTTCATGGCCTCCCTGGCAGCCTTCATGGGCGACATCTGGAATACATGCCACATTCCCGGATAAGTATCCATCTTCACCGGAACATTCGCATCCGTAAGAGCCTGGTAGAGACGTATGGAATCACTGAGCAGGATCTCGTTCTCACCGACCTGAATATAAGTCGGCGGGAACCCCCGGAAATCCCCAAACAGAGGAGATACCAGCGGATCCTTCAGATCCTGCCCTGCCGCGTACGCGGATACCATCCTGTCAATATAGGCCTTGTCCAGCACAGGATCCAACGCCTCTTTGCTTTCAAAGGATTCTCCCGAAGAGGTCAGATCCGTCCAGGGAGACATCAGCACCAGTCCCCGGGGCAGAAGCCTTCCCTCCTCTTTCAGCTTAAGAGACAACGTAAGCGCCAGATTGCCTCCTGCGGAATCCCCGGTGAGTATCACGTCTCTTGCTCCATACCCCAGCAGCATCAAATAATTCCAGGCCTTCATGGCATCCTCCAGGGCTGCCGGCCAGGGATTCTCCGGGGCCAGCCTGTAGTCAAAGCAGAGTACGTCCATGGATGTGGACTCCGCCAGCTTGGAGGTCAGGGTTCTGGCATACAGGCTGCTTCCCGTGGAGTATCCTCCCCCATGGCAGTGCAGTATCACGTATTTTTTCATATGCGCCCGGTTCACGCTGACCCACTCTCCGTATATGCCGTCCATGTCCACCGTCCGATAGCTGATGGATTTGGTATTGCCCAGAATGGAGCCGATGGCGTCCTGAGATTGTCTGTGCTTCTCCAGGTCGGTATTTTCCACCAGGCCGTGGGCCCTCCTGATCAGCTGCATCAGGCTTTGATTTCTTCTGTCGGTAATATCCCTCATAATTATTCCTTCCTCAAATGGCGCTTTCCGCTTGATTTCCTTCCTCTTGCTCCAAAAAACTTCGGCTTCCGCCGAAACGCACCTGCGGTGCTCCTGTTTTTGTCGCTTTACGCTCGGGTGAAATCAAATGGTGCTTCGCACCGCTTGATTTCCTTCCTCTTGCTCCAAAAACCTTCGACTTCCGCCGAAACGCACCTGCGGTGCTCCTGTTTTTGTCGCTTTACGCTCGGGTGAAATCAAATGGCGCTTCGCACCGCTTGATTTCCTTCCTCGCTTAAAAATGTAAGCGTCTGCGGACTGCATTCCGCAGGCGCCGGCGGGACAGCATGGTAATGAGCGCAATATCCAGAATGCCGCACACCGTCAGCACCACTGCGGACCAGCTCAGCGCAATCTGTCCGCCCACATATCTGTTAATCAGTATCTCCAGCCCCATACACAGTAGTCCCACCGCCGTAAACAAGTACAGCGATACTGTCAGGAAAGACCTTGGAAGCCTGCGGAGACAGAACGTTAAAACCTCCGCAATCAGTGTGACCAGCACCGTTATGGGAATGCCCAGCCCCCAGAGCCAGCCCTTGCTGCCCGTGAGATAGGACAGCATGAACAGGTACAGACCCACCGCACCGCCGTCATATAATAGCGACACATACACCGGCTGCTTCGTATAGATGACTGCGGGAATCATAATCACCCACAGGATGATGCAGGCTCCGATCACGGTCAGTGACCAGGGGGATTCCTGAAAGACAAGGGCATTCAGGAATCCGCAGGTGACAGCGGTGGCAAGCACCACGGTGGTCACCAGGATTCCCAGGTCCTTCCTCTTTACCGTTTCCACCTGTCCCCTCTCCGTAGGGAAAGGACGCTGTGCCATGGCAATTTTCTCCAGCTCCTTCGGATTGAGCACCGGCGTGTTGCACAGCGGGCACTCAGTAGCGGAAGCATCCAGCTCCACGCCGCAGTTTACACAATATGACATACTAATCCTCCATTCTGTCCCGATTACTCTCTATCCTGACATGGATTCCGTCCTGTACCAGCTTACGGAAGAAATAGCGCTCCACATCCGCCTCGATAATGCTGCTGGCAAAATTGACCGTCAGCACATCCTCAAAACTGATAATGGCGCAATTCGTCCTTCTGGAAAAGGGCTGCCCCATATAAATATCAAAACGGTCAATATAAGGCTTCATCCCCTCCGGCACCTTCAGGGCGCCCATATTGGTCAGCCCTGCGGAAGAATTTCTGTCCTGTACCTTTGTATAAAAAGTCCTCACCACCAGATCCTTTAAAAACAGGGGCACCACCCGGATCAAAGGATTTCGCTGGGTGGCGGCATTAGTGGTAATATCCCCCCGCAGCAGCTTTTCATTGATATGATAACGCATATAATTGTGCACCTGCACAACAATCTCCTCAAAGGTATAGTCCCCCAGCCGGGGATCCACCCCGGGGTAAATCATGGTGATAAAATTCCTCAGGGTCTCCGAGGGGAAAAATCTTCGCAGGTTCACCGGCATGGCGATCTTCACCGGACGCAGACAGATATGAGTTTCCTTCAGCTGCTTGGTTAAAAGCGCCAAAAGCAGCACCGCGTTCAGATACTCGGTAATTGTGGCGTGATATTTCTTTGCCACCTCCATCACCTCCGAAACCGACATAATACCGTCTATGATATTCAACGTATAAAACGGTTCCGCCGTCCCCCTGACCCGATACGCCTTTTCCTGCAGCCTGGGAGGGCACACCTTGGCGTTGGCATATTTCAAATAGGCATCCTCCAGCTCTCCCGCACTGGGTGTCCCGTTAATATCCAGGACAAAGCCTCCGTTCTCTATCCCCTCGTGCCCCAACAGCCGCAGATATGTGGCCGTCAGTGTCTGCAGCACACACATTCCCCCTGTACCGTCCCCCAGGCTATGGTGTGCCTCCAGTGCAATCCTGTTGCGGAAGTAATAAACTCTGATTAAGTAGCGATTGTTTGCCTTAAAATACATGGGCTGACAGGGATTCTTGACATCCTCCTGTACAAAGGGTCCCGGCCGGTCATTTGGCTCCAGATACCGCCAGAACAGGCCCTTGCGGATAGCCGCCTTGTAGGTGGGAAATCTCGGCAGCGTCATATCCAGCGCCCTTTGCAGCACCTCCGGCTGCACCTCCTCCTTCAGCACCACGGACAGGCGATACACGGAAGAAAAATCATGCCGCTGCAGGGTTGGATATACAATGGCGGACAGATCCAACTGATACCATTCACGCCGTCCGCTCTTCTCTTTCAATTCTTTTTTCTCCATAAAGCTTCTGACCTTTCCGACTTCTCCAGTATAACCGTTTTGTCCCTGCAAACACCGTATCAGAGAAAAAAAGAGTGCTAAGCATGATACTTAACACTCTCTTATATGCAGGAAAAGAGACTTGAACTCTCATGGTATTGCTACCACACGGACCTGAA
>CANPOY010000082.1 GCA_947575805.1 uncultured Lachnospiraceae bacterium | reverse complement strand
GTAATTCCTTACTGGCTGTAAGGGGTATTAACCATAAATATATTGTAGTAGGAGGAGAATAAATTTGCGGACAGAATTTGTAAGAAGTCTTAACTGCAATTATGCAAGGATTCTTTTAGAAGAAAAGCCGGAAGAAAAAAGGTATCAATACTGCATTTTAAACAGGGGAGGCATCCGGGGGCTTCTTCCCTGCAGTCTGCGGTATATCAACGGAGAAGCTTATTTATACTATGATATATCGTCAAAGCAGAATATAAAACAGTTGTTTGGAGGGCGCTGTATTACCAGGAGTGGAGTAACGGATTTCCTGTGGAGCTTTCGACAGATCGAGCAGGAGCTGGGGCGTTTTCTTCTGGACAGGAGCAATATTCTCTGGTATCCTGAGCAGATCTATCAGGATCTGGAAAGTAATGTGTTTTCGTTCATGTATTTTCCCTATCATGAGGGTGACAGCGGATTCAAGGAGCTTTTGGATTTCTGGGTGGAGCGGATTGATTATGATGACGAAGTGTTGGTTGACTGTGTTTATCAGATGTATGAACAGTACGAGCGAAACGGAGAGGTCTATCTGCAGGCAAAGATCTATGAGGATGCGAAAAAGCTGGAAGTTACGGAGGGATCGGCGGCAAGTATAAAGGCAGTTGATACCATTTATCCCGTGGGGAAGCCTGTTGAACTATTTGATGAGGAATGGAGAAAAGCTGAAGGGGAGAAAGCGGAAAGCGAAAAAGCAGAACCGGACAAGAAAAAGCATCTGTTCAGTATTTTTGAGGGAAAGAAGAAAAAGGAACGGGAAATGCGGAACAATTATCGCCAGAGTATGCAGGAGTCCATGAACGGATATGCCGTTGCAGAAGAAACGCCCTATGAAGAAGAATATGGGAGGACAATTTATCTGGAGGGACCTTCGGAGGGAAGAAATAGAAAAAGAGAGATATGCACACCGGAGGGCAGGATACTGGCGGAGCTTGACAGGCCCATTACCACCATCGGCAAGAGAAAGGAAGAAGCAGACATAGTACTGGAGGATGTGTCGGTCAGCAGACTTCACGCCAGGGTCGTAAAAGAGAAAGAAAAGTATTATATCGAAGATTTGAATTCTACTAACGGAACCTTTAAAAACGGCCTGCAGCTGCAGCCTTATGAGAGGCGTGAGCTGGAACCGGAGGATGAGATCAGGACAGGGAGAGTTCTCATGGTTTTCCGATAGAGTGATTGAAAAACAAATCGGAGTGTGTTAATCTGTAAATAAACTGCGGATGCCCGCAGCCAGGCCATTGCCTTGAGGTGAAAAATGTTGATGAGGTGGAAGGAATTACCTGTTGTCAGCGGAACGATAGTGGCTGTCAATATTGTGATATATACCCTGTGTATATTTACCGGCAGCCGCCTGTACGAAATGGGAAATATTAATGTTATTGATGTACTGGCAAACGGGGAATACGGCCGTGTGGTATGGTCAATGTTCCTTCACAGCGGGGTTCCCCATATTGTTAATAATATGTTGATCCTTTTCTTTATGGGAGCTATGATAGAAAAGGAAGCAGGGCACATTTGCTATGCACTGCTGTATTTTCTTTCGGGAATCGGCGGAAATCTGGTATCCCTTTATGCCAAGGCCGTAAATAATGACATGTCCGCATCGATCGGAGCAAGCGGTGCGGTGTTCGGGCTGGCTGGTGTTCTGCTTGCGCTGGTATTGTTTTCCGGCAGGAAAATGGAGACCGTGACACCGAACAGGGTTCTGGCAATGATCCTGATTTTGCTATATGATGGCTTCAGCGGGGAAAATTTTGATAATGCGGCTCATGTGGGTGGTCTGACCGTTGGTTTTTTGGGCGGATGTGTGGTGTGCATAATACAGCGCGGGAAATATAGTACGCAACAGTAGGAGGTGCGGGTTTGAATATTAATATCTATTATGGCGGAAGAGGGTTGATTGATGATCCCACACTGTTTGTGATTAACAAAATGCAGGAGATCCTGGAGGAGCTTCGTGTCAAGGTGACCAGGTACAACCTGTATGAGTGTAAGAGCACGATCTCCACGCTTCCACAGACATTGAAGGAGGCGGACGGAATTATTCTTGCATCTACTGTGGAATGGCATGGCGTGGGCGGCTATATGCAGCAGTTTTTGGATTCGTGCTGGCTGTTTGGAGATAAGGAAAAGATTGCAAAGCTTTACATGTGTCCCATCGTTATGTCCACGACATACGGAGAGCGTTATGGGAAGCTGGATCTGGAGAACGCCTGGGAGATTCTGGGCGGTATGCCTTGCAGTGGATTATGTGGTTATATTGAGAATACGGTTATGCTGGAAATGAATGAGCAGTATATCCGTGTTATTGAAAAAAAGGCTGAGAATCTATACAGGACAATCAATCAGAAGGTGGTTAGCTTCCCGGCCAGCAGCCAGGCCGTGAAACAGAGAATTGCGGTGCCCACGCCGAACGACCTTACGCCACAGGAGACGGAGCAACTGTCGCAATATGTATCGGATGACAGCTATGTGCAGCGTCAGAAGCAGGATATACAGGAGCTGACAAGTCTGTTCAGGGATATTATGCTGAATGAGGAAGGCGGAGACAGCGAGGAAGAGTGCCTGGCAATCTTGCATCGACATTTCAAGCCGCAGGCCGGATTTCGTGCCTCGTATTCCATTGCCATAGAGGAAAAAAAGAAAAAACTGATCATAACGGTGGACGGGCAAAAGCTGGAGTGCTATTACGGAAATGTCGAGCAGGCTGATGTAGAGATGCAGCTGCCACGTGCGGCATTTGAGGAGATCATTAGCGGCAGAATGACTTTTCAGAGAGCCTTTATGTCCGGCGCCATGAAAACTAAGGGTGATTTCAGGATTTTGAGGACTCTGGATCAGTTGTTCCTGTTTGAAACCAAGGGAGAAAAATAACGGATACGTCCTGTGAATGAAAAGGGCTGCCCGCATAGGGAAGGGGCGTCTCTGAGCGAAACGCCTGGAAGATTCAAAAGAATAGCACAGATAAATATGAAAGCAGAATGGAGGCAAGCATATGGAGAAAGCAGACTGTATTTTCTGTAAAATAGCGGCAGGGGAGATTCCGTCCAAAACACTGTATGAAGACGGACGGTTCAGAGTGATCCTTGATCTCAAGCCTGCCACAAGGGGACATGCCCTGATTCTGCCCAAAGAGCATGCGGCGAATGTTTATGAGCTGCCGGAAGAGGCGGCTGCAGAATCTATGAAGCTGGCGAAAAAAATGGCGATGCTTCTGCGGGATAAACTTCACTGTGACGGGCTGAATTTGGTGCAGAATAACGGAGAGGCAGCGGGACAGACCGTTTCACATTTTCATCTGCATATGATTCCCAGATATAAGGAGGATGGACAGAAGATTAACTGGATTCCTTCCAATCCAACGCAGGAGGAGCTTGAAACAGTAAGAAAGGAAATCGCGGAGTAAATGCGGACAATAGATGTAGGGGAAATTATCAGCAGTATCAGGGAAATGTGTATCGAGGCAAATCATTTTTTGTCTGAGGACATGAAGTGTGCCATGAAGTGTGCAGAGGAGGGGGAAGACTCTACTCTGGGAAGGCAGATTTTAGCTCAGTTGGGGGAAAATCTGGAGATCGCAGGTCGGGAGATGATTCCCATTTGCCAGGACACCGGCATGGCAGTGGTTTTCCTGGAGATCGGACAGGAGATACACTTTACGGGCGGGCTGTTGGAGGATGCCGTCAATGAAGGAGTGCGTCAGGGATATACCCAGGGATATTTACGGAAATCGATTGTAAAAGATCCGCTGATCCGGGAAAATACTAAGGATAATACTCCGGCTGTGATTCATTATGAAATTGTGCAGGGAGATAAGCTCAGAATCACCGTGGTGCCGAAGGGCTTTGGCAGTGAAAATATGAGCCGTGTGTATATGCTGAAACCGGCGGACGGTGTTGACGGAGTGAAGGAAGCCGTGCTGACTGCGGTAAAGGAAGCCGGGCCGAACGCTTGTCCGCCCATGGTGGTGGGAGTAGGAATCGGCGGCACTTTTGAAAAGTGCGCCCTGCTGGCGAAGAAAGCACTGACCCGGCCTGTGGACGAACGCTCCCAGATTCCCTACGTTAAGGAACTGGAAGAGGAACTGCTGGAAGAGATCAACAGTTCCGGTATTGGTCCCGGCGGATTGGGGGGAAAGACTACCGCACTCGCCGTCAACATTAATACATATCCTACACATATTGCGGGGCTTCCGGTGGCTGTGAATATTTGCTGTCATGTGAATCGCCATGTGGTGCGGGAAATATAAGAGACGAAAAGATATTTTAAGGCATGAAAATTCGATGCCGGAGAATATCTATGTTTCGTCCGGAAGAATCTAAGGCCTGACAAGTTCGTCCGGCGATTCTTCCACATTAGGTTAAGCTGCTGCAGGCGGCGGAATGAGAGGAAGAATGGAGAGACATGTGAATGCGCCTCTGACAAAGGAGACGGCAGCAGAACTGAAAGCAGGAGATTATGTGTATCTGACCGGGATAATTTATACGGCGCGTGATGCGGCGCACAAGCGAATGTATGAAGCGCTGGAACGGGGAGAACGGCTTCCGTTGGAGATGGAGAATAATGTAATTTATTATATGGGGCCGTCTCCGGCAAGGCCCGGAAGACCCATTGGTTCTGCCGGCCCTACCACGTCCAGCAGGATGGATAAGTATGCTCCTGCTCTTCTGGATCTTGGACTGAAAGGGATGATCGGGAAGGGAAAGAGAAACGGTGCGGTCAGGGATGCCATCGTTAGAAACGGCGCAGTATACTTTGCGGCGGTGGGCGGTGCGGGGGCATTGCTTTCGCGATCCATCGTTTCGTCAGAGGTCATTGCCTACGAGGATTTGGGTACGGAGGCAATCCGCAGGCTGGAGATAAAGGAGTTTCCTGTTATCGTGGTAATGGACGCGGAAGGGAATAATCTGTACGGTGATTAATCCCAAATATCCTGCGGTTCCGGCCTACATTTTCCGCGAATATAGGCATGAAAATCCAGGTTTTTTTCTTTCGAAAAAAGAGACGAAACCATACCTTCAAGGGATGAAAGTGCCTGAAAAGCCGCTGCTTTGGCGCAAAAACGTTTGCAGATTTATCCGGACGAGCGATAACGAAAAATTTTAATAGGAAAAGCGATTGACAAACAGAGCAGACATGGGTATAATAATTCTTGCGTCGTAAGTCATAGACGCAGCAATTGAATATTGGCAGAGTCGTAGTTCGGATTAAGGAGAAATACTCAAGAGGCCGAAGAGGCGCCCCTGCTAAGGGTGTAGGTCGGGCAACCGGCGCGAGGGTTCAAATCCCTCTTTCTCCGTTAGCAAATCTGCCAGGTAAAAACAGGAGATGTTTGCAGTGCAGATGTCTCTTGTTTTGTTATCAGATTCGTACAGGTAATTTGGCGAAATGCGAACGATGTAGTATACTGGAGCGCCTACAGTAAGCAGAGGGACTGCCAGTAAGTTGAAGTGCACAAGTTTGATATTAAAATATGACAACAAAGATTACGTTGAGCAAAAAGACCTGATTAAAAGATGCGATTTATCAAAATTCTGGATTTGATAGGTTAGTCGCAATGAAATATAGTTAAATGCGTCAAGATCAAGGCTTTTAGTGTTGAGTTGTTCTTGTTATGGAAATTTGTGTACGGAGTAAATGCGCAGATTTTTATGAAAGCATAATGTACCATGGCACAATTCAGAAACAATTGGCATAAATTATCTGTTAATGACCTTTTATCCTTGGCAGGCGTTGTGCTGTGCAGTCAGAGCCTGGCGGCAGCTACGGCGGCTAATGCACCAACGGATCCGCATAGGTGCGGAAAAACTGCCAGTGAATACCTTTGGGCTGTAAAAAACATATGTTGTGCAAACAGGCCGACGAAACATATTCAGAATCATTTATTTGGAGGAATCCCTTATGCAAAGAGTACATCAAAAAATAAGTTGAAGGTATATTAAATTTGTCTTTGCTTTCTTTCTGGCAGCCTCTCTTCTGCTGTCCGGATGTGGGGATTCCTCCCGGTCTTTGGGTCAGGGAGATGTTGTCCAATCCATCACCGGGCAGATGCCGGATGCGGCTGCTGATCCCCGGTACTATCAAATTACAGAAAAAGCTATATCTGACCCTAAAACCAGTTTTGAACAAGATCCGGAAAACCGGGGGAAAAACTACTTCGCTTATATGGCGGATTCCGTTTTCGCGGATTCCGTCTTTGCGGATGCACCGATAGAGCTTTCCCTTACAGATATTTTTTCTGCAAACGGAAAGGTGGTTCTGCTGTATAATGTTACATACGTAACAAATGATTTGTCGCTGGAATCGATAACAGACAGTTATTGTCTCGATGTACTGGATGCTCCCTATGAGCAGTGGCTGAGCTTTCATCTGTCAGCAGGCGATTGGGCGATTCACAATTCCGATGGCTCGGTATATATTCCCAGTTTCTCAGGCATTGCCGGCATCAGTGACGACGGTGTTTATCTTACCATGTCCGAAGGCATTGCTTTCTATGGCTGGGACGGAACCAGCAGGCTTTTGGAATGGCCCGGTATGGATGCGGTCCTTCCCGATTTCAGGATGTATTCCGCGGATGGAACGCTGTATGCCATTTCTTCCGGAGGCCTGACTCTCGGCAGTATGACCTCTTATGACGATAATTTTAATCCCGGGCAAAGCCAGAACCTGGAAAACAGATTGTGCGGTTTATTCTCCTCTGGCTCCGAAAGCCTGTGGTATGGCTTTGACGAGGAGCAGAATCTCACGGTCTGGGATAAGCCAAACGGAACTGCACTTTTTTCACTGGGAAGCATGGTAAGTTCCCAATCTGAGTTTCAGCTTACCCGGACCGCTGCCGGAGAGTTCATCTTGGCGGACGTCAGCGGCATCTGGGCAGGTGACGGGAGTACGCCCCTGCAAAAGGTTCTCTCCTTTGCCGAAAACGGCTATAGTCTGCAGGATCTGCTTGCTTTAAGCGCCAACCAGGACGGCAGTTTTTCTCTTGTCGTAAGGTTTGAGGATATATTATATTTATTGACGCTGGAAGAGACAGAAGATGCTGACAGGCAGGAAATCACTCTGGTTTCCTCCGATACGGCATCATTGGAAGCGGTGATTGCAGCCTTTAACAGACAGAATAAAGAATATCGTGTTGTCCTCGTTAATCCCTTTGACTCAGGAGACATCAATACTTTCTGCCAGCAGATGCAGTTGGAATTATCTGCAGGCAGAGGGCCTGATCTGATGGATGCCTGGACCATTGATATGGAGGGCTGTATTCAAAACGGCTATATCGCCCCCTTGGATGACATCATGGAAAATCCTTCCGATTATTGGGAGGTCAGTATGGAAAGAGGCATAGTGAATGGCAGTTTATATGGTCTTACATACCGTTTCGTGCTTTCTTCCCTGTTCGTGTCCGAGTCTCTGGCGGGAGACCTGGATGCCTGGACCCTGGAGCAGATGATGGAGGCTGTTCAAAAATCTCCTGCCAAAGCTCTCCAGATGGGCATTGACAGTATGGGTATCGTATTGCAGTATGGTCTGACAGATCGGGATAATCAGCGGTTCATTGATTACGGTGCAGGGGAGAGCCACTTAACGGAGCAGCCGTTTATTGATTTTCTGGAATTTGCAAAAAAGTACGGGGACGATCTGTACTACACTGATACAAGCTGCAGGGAGGCGGCGGACTATTATCGGGAGGGTATGCTGGCGGCATTATATCTGACAATGGATTGCCCCCAGGATTTCCTTTTGGCTTCCAACTGTTTTCAGGGAAAGGAGGTCTCGATCGGCATGCCCGCCGCTCAGGGCCGCGGTATCTATATGGAGTCTGTTCAAATATGCTTAAACAGCAATTCCACGTCCAAGGCGGGCGCAAAAGAATTTCTGCGCTATCTGGTGTCATCGGAGGGACAGCTTAAGTTCCATCAAAGCGGCCGTATCGAGATCAATGCCGGTTTCTCCTGCCGCAGGGACGTGACGGAGCTCCTTTTGGACGAATATCAAAAGAAAGTAAAGGAGAATATGGATGCCGGCCGGTCAAATACTGCAAGCATTTGGGGCATTTCTGCGGAACGGACGCCCCTGACAAATAAGCAGCTCGAGCAGTTCTGGGCTCTGCTTGAGAATGCTCAGCCTGACCCCTCGATTCCGGCTGAACTGGAGGTTATGGTCCGGGAGGAGCTGGCTCCTTACTTCGCCGGGGACTGCCCCGCGGAGGAAGCCGCCGGGAAGCTGGATAACAGAGTGCAGCTCTATCTGGATGAGCGAAAGTAATTTCCTAATTACCGTTGCAAAAGGTTGCTATTATTCATTATATTTCTCTCGATTTTGTTAATTGAAAAAAGTTATTGACAAATTGTGCAAGTTAGGATATTATGAAATTCCACCGTTAAAAATGCAGATGACTTGGTGGTACAAGTTTTTGAAAAAATTTTTAAAAACTTGTTGACAAAAGAAAATGCTCGTGATATTATAAACGAGTTGCGACCGAAAAAAGTCGCTGACCATCATGAAGATGATGACGTACCTTGACAAACAAACAGCAATGCAACCCTGAAAAATTCCAAGAAGTGAA
>CANPOY010000081.1 GCA_947575805.1 uncultured Lachnospiraceae bacterium | reverse complement strand
AACAAAGAGAATCCCGTATTTATGCGGGTTCTGGCGTTTCGCAAACGCCTAAATAACAATGTTGAAAGAAAGGAGGCAAAGTGCAATGACAAAATCAAGAGGATCCAAGGTAATTGTAAAGAGAATCAGTCAATGTATTGTCTCCCGAAGTGAAGATGCGCAGAATGTATAGATAGGCTGCCGCCTGTGCAGAGCGGAGTGTATCGACAGTCAATTTTAGCGGCATGACATACATTTGGGTATGGCATGCCGCTTTTGCGTGCGCAATGTATATTGCGCACTGCGCAGAGAGCGTCTTACATAGTGGGAGATTGAAAAGGCATACAGGAAATGTATGGGGAATCAGAGGGAAGTATGAATTTACCAGGTAGTTTTACAACAGTATTAAAGAAATACGGAATCGACAAGGGCAGCATTGTATTTGCGGCCATGGCGGATCTGGATGAAAATTTCCGGTTCGCGGATTGCATCGTGGCAATCACGGACAAAAAGATGATCGTGGCGAGATATCCTTACAGGGAGAAGCGGGAGTATCGCCTGGGCGGTTATGACAGTTGGGCGGTGCAGAACGCCAAAGAAAGCGTGGAAAAGATGGCAGAGCCTGCCGTAATTTTCTACGAGCTGGAGGATGTGGAGCAGCTGGAGGTGCTGCGCCAGGTCAGCACAGGGGTGCTGATGGGGAAGATCAAGGGGACGGAGCAATATCTGTGCCAGTTTTCCAACACGAAGATGGAGACCTTTATGCGTCTTTGCCGTCTGCTGGAGAAAACGAGAAAGGGCGAAGAGATTACCAAAGAGGATCTTGATGTCAAGCGGGGCAAGGAGTGCTGTCCCAAGTGCGGCATGATTTATCCTGATCAGGAGCGCATGGTGTGTCCCAAGTGCATGGATAAGAAGTCCATCCTGTGGAGGGTGGTAAGCTATTTCAAGCCCTATAAGGGAAAGCTGGCAGTCATGATGATCTGCTATCTGGCTACTGCGGGTCTGAATCTGATCTGGCCTTACTTAAGCGGTACGATCCTGTACGATAAGGTGCTGGAAAAGGATGAAGGATTTCTGGCGTTGTTCCATGTACCGGCAGGCAGGTTTGTGCTGGCATTGGGGATTCTGGTCATTGTCATGATCCTGACCAAGGTGTTGATACAGGGGCTTGGTATTTTACAGGGGGTCCTGACAGCCAGAATCGCGCCGGAGGTGGTGAGCAGGCTGAAGAGCCAGGTTTTTGATTCTATGGGTAAGCTGTCCATCAGCTTCTTCACCAAGCGTCAGACCGGCGGCCTGATGACCCGTGTATCCGACGACGCAGATGAAATATCCAGTTTTTTTATTGATGGAATACCGTATTTCTTCATAAATGTGGGGACGATTCTTGCCACCTGCGTGATTATGTTTATTTTAAATCCGCTGCTGGCGATAGCTTCTATTGTCCTGATGCCGGTGCTGTTCTGCATCAGCTATTACATGATGCCCAGGCTGTGGCATTATTACGGGAAAAGGCATCGGGCCAACAGAAGGCTGAACAGTCAGATGAACGAAAACCTCACCGGTGCCAGGGTAGTAAAGGCTTTTGGCCAGGAGGAGCAGGAAATGAACCGCTTTACCAAGAGCAACACGAGAGTGCGTGATGCGGAGGTGGATGTGGCAGGTTATGACTGCCGTTTCTCCGCACTGTACTATCTGGTGGAGGACTTCCTGACATTCCTGGTATGGGCTGTGGGTTCGGCGCTGATTATCAGTGGTTCGGACATTGAGCTGGGTTTGCTGATAACCTTTTCCGGATATGTGGGCCAGCTGAAATGGCCGTTGGAATTTATGTCCAGGATTTTCCGCTGGTATACCAGCGCCATGAACTCCTCTCAGCGTATGTTTGAGATTATTGATGCCGTGCCGGAGGTGAAGGAAGCAGCGGAGCCCGTGAGGCCGGAGCGGCTGCAGGGCGAGATCGAGCTGAAGAATGTTACCTTTGGCTATGAGCCGAATAAGCCTGTATTGAAGGATGTAAGCTTCCATGTGGCGGCAGGCGAGGTGCTGGGCATTGTGGGCCGTTCCGGCGCGGGGAAATCCACGCTGGTGAACCTGATTTCACGTCTGTACGACGCAGGAGAGGGAGAGGTGCTGGTGGACGGCATTAATGTGAAACAGTACGGTTTCCGTGAGCTTCGGAAAAATGTGGCCATGGTTTCCCAGGAGACGTATATTTTCATGGGGACGGTGGCGGAAAACATAGCCTATGCCAGGCCGGATGCCACCAGGGAGGAGATTATAAAGGCTGCGGTGCAGGCCAGTGCCCATGACTTCATCTGTAAGATGCCTCAGGGGTATGACACGATTATCGGGGCTTCCAGCCGTGCTCTGTCCGGCGGGGAGAAGCAGCGTATTTCCATTGCGAGGGCCATTTTAGCCGATCCCAGAATTTTGATTCTGGATGAGGCGACGTCGGCGGTGGACACCGAGACGGAGCTGGCGATCCAGAAATCGCTGGAACAGCTGGAGAAGGGCAGGACGGTGCTGTCTATTGCCCACAGGCTTTCGACGTTGCGCAATGCCAGTCATCTGATTGTCATTGACGACGGACGGGTAACGGAGTCGGGAACCCATAAGGAGCTGATGGAAAAGAAGGGAACCTTCTACAAGCTGAGTCAGCTGCAGACCAGGGCGCTGGCGATGAGGGGCCTCAGTGAATGAAGAGAAGTTAATTGACTGTAAGAATAGAATGACATATCAGGAGAGGAATAGGATATGGAAGATAACAGAGAAAATGAAATGCCCAATCTGCTGGATTTAGAGGAGTTTGATGAAGAAGAGTTAAAGAGGGAGTCGGAGGAGGTTCTGCAGATGCGGTTCCTTACCTCGGAGAATGCGGAGTTTCGCCGCACGGAGGGCGGTTTCCTGGCATTAAAGCTGGAAGACAAGGAGTATGACAGGGTGGGTGTGTACCTGACGTTCCCCCTGACGAATCCGGAGGAATTCATCTCTATCAGGGAGACGGACGAGAAGGCAAAGGAAATCGGCATTATTCAGAGTTTAAAGGATATGAAGAAGGATGTGCAGGAAATGGTCAGGGAGCAGGTGCGTCTCAGATACTTTATGCCCGTCATCCGCAAGGTGATGGATGTGAAGGATGAGTACGGGTATGCTTACTGGCATGTGATGACGGACTTTGGAACATGCCGCTTTACCACCCACATGGGCGGTGACGCAGTCATCAATATCGGCGGGGCCAGATACCAGATTACGGACATTGACGGTAATCGATATGAACTGCCGGATCTGTATGCGCTGACCGTTATGGAGCGCAAGAAGCTGGATTTATTCATTTAAGAAGGAGTTTATAATGAAGTTATTGTATACTTTAAACGAGGCCCAGCAGAAGGCGCTGGAGCTGCGCGGCGGAGAGACCATATGGTATTGTGTACCGGTGGACCTGGAGTTCGACAACGGGAAGAAGAGCGCAGAAATATCCTATGCCGAAGGCTCCTGGATCGTAGTGACGGAGGAGCGGCTGCTGGTGCTGGACGGCGATGTGAAAGCGGCGGAGTACGAGCTGGCGGACTGTGAGAAGATCAAATGTGAGCATCAGGTATACAGCGGCCTGCTTACGGTATTTGGCAGGGACGGAGCCGTTTCCTGCGCCGCCCGGTTTTCCATGCGCCACATTATCCGGGTGGCTTATGTGGCCCGGGGAGCACAGACGATCATCCTTGCCCGGGAGGAGGGAAGGGAGCTTTCCGGCAAGGACCGGGTCACCAGCCGGGAATATGAAAAGTACTGTGAAAAGTGCGGGCGGGCTCTTCCCGGAACCAGCAAGTGTCCCTATTGTGACGGCAAAGCGGATATACTGAAGAAGTTTATGGCCCTTTGCGGTGAGTTTGCCGGAAGGCTGGTGCTGCTTTCCGGGATGCTGCTCTTCATAGCGGCGGTGGATCTGGTGTCGCCCATGGTGCAGAGGCAGTTTATTGACGACGCACTTTCTACCGGTAACGGCACATATACACAGCTGTGGTGGTTTATCGGCATTACGCTTTTCCTGCTGGTGGCAAGACTGGCCCTGGGAGTGGGACGGTATTGGTTCTGTGCCAGGCTGGGGGCGTCCATCAGTATGAGCCTGAGGCGGAAGCTGTATTATAAGATCCAGACCCTGTCCCTCTCCTTTATCAATAACAGGAGGCCGGGAGAACTGATGAACCGTGTGTCCCGGGATACCAGGCAGATCAGGGAATTTATGGAGCAGGTGTTCGGCGATATGCTTTCCACCCTGGTTACTATGATTGTATCCCTGGTGATGATGTTTATCATCAGCTGGAAAATGTCCCTGCTGTCTCTGATGTTTGTGATGGTGGTGTTTGTGGTGACCAGAGCCTTCTGGCATCATATCCGGACGATATTCCACAGACAGTGGCTGAAATTTGACGACTTAAGCAGCAGCCTGCAGGATATTATTTCCGGTATGAGAATTGTCAAATCTTTCGGACAGGAGGAGCGGGAGAGCGCCAAATTTAACGAAAAGACAAGAGATTATGCGGATGTGCAGAAGAAGAACGAGACTTTCTGGGCAGCGTTTTTCCCTATTCTGACTTTCCTGCTGGGAATCGGAACCTATATCGCTATCTATTTCGGCGGCATTCAGGTTTTGGAGGGGGATATGACGGTAGGCCGCCTGGTGCAGTTTGTGACCTATAACGGCTATTTGTTCGGGCCTTTAAGCTGGATGACCCATTTGCCCCGTCAGGTGATGCAGATGGTCACAAGCCTGAACCGAATCTATGACGTGCTGGACGAGGAGCCTATGCTGGCAGACAAGGAGGACAGCAAGGCATTTTCCATTCAGGGGAATTTTGACTTTGAAAAGGTATCTTTTGGTTATCAGACCTATGAGCCTGTGCTGGAAAATATCAGCTTTTCGGTAAAACCGGGGGAGATGATCGGGCTGGTGGGCGCTTCCGGTACGGGAAAATCCACCCTGATCAACCTGATCATGCGGTTGTATGACGTAGACCAGGGAAGAATCTTACTGGACGGCCATGACCTTAGGGACGTACAGATAGAAAGCCTGCATTCTCAGATTGGGGTGGTGCTGCAGGAGACCTTCCTGTTCTCGGGAAGCATTCTGGCGAACATCCGCTTTGCAAAGCAGGATGCCACTTTGGAGGAGGTGATCCGGGCGGCCAGGGCGGCTAACGCTCATGACTTTATCTGCAAGACGCCGGACGGCTATAATACCTATGTGGGGGAGCACGGCTACAATCTGTCCGGGGGTGAGCGGCAGAGGATTGCCATTGCCAGGGCTATTTTGAATGATCCCAGGATTTTGATTCTGGATGAAGCGACGTCTGCCCTGGATACGGAGAGCGAGTTCCTGATTCAACAGGCCCTGGATCGACTGGTCAAGGGCAGAACCACATTTGCCATTGCCCACAGGCTCTCAACCCTGCGAAATGCGGACAGGCTGGTGGTCATTGACAAGCATGGCGTGGCGGAGATCGGAACCCACAATGAGCTCCTGGAGCAGAAGGGAATTTATTACGGGTTGGTGAATGCTCAGTTGAAAATGAGCGAAACGGCATAGTGAAGAGAGGAGAAGGATAATATAAAAAACAATATTATTATTGCAGGTGTGCCGCGGGCGGGAAAGAGTACCATCGCCCATCGGATTGCAGTACGGTACGGCTATCAGCATTTCAGCATGGACTCTTGTATAGCGGGTTTTGAAAAGTGTTTTCCGGAAACCGGCGTAAATACCTATGCCGGCTTGTCCTCCATGGAAACGCTTCACATGATCAGCGGTAAAATGGCACCGTTTGTCCGGGCGATGCTTGACAGCGCCGAATATGATGAATTTGAGCCCGGTATGGTACTGGATATGTATCAGCTTCTGCCGGAGGATTACATGAAGTATATATATGGAGCAAACTGCGAGATTTTCTATTTTATTACCTCCGATGTAACCCCGGAAGAGCGGTTTGCAATTCAGAAGAAATACGATACGGAAAAGGACTATACCTTTTACAAGTCCGACGAGGAACTCAGAGAAGGCGCCGTTTATATCGTGGAACAGAGCAGGCTGATGAAAGAACAATGTCTGAAATACGGTCTGCGCTATTTTGAGACCGCCAGGGACAGGGAGCAGATATTCGAGGACTTTTTGCTGACAGTGAACAGCGCGGTATAACCATATCATAAGTGCCAACGGGTGTTGACAGGAAACCAGGCGGTTTCGCCGATTGACTTTTTCTCCGCCACTTGATATTATTTACTTAATTATCATGTAAAAAGGAGTGGCTGTGTGAGATTTATCAGGGGAGCAATCGGCGAATCCGCCAAATCTGTATTGCCCATAGCGGCGATTGTATTGGTATTAAGTGTAAGCCTGGCGTCTTTGGATTCCGGCATTCTGGTGTTGTTCATTTTCGGAACCGTTTTTCTGATTTTCGGTATGAGCCTGTTTACCATCGGGTCTGGCATGTCCATGCAGCCTCTGGGTGAAGGTATCGGCGTACAGATCAGCAGATCAAAGAGATTTCTGGCTGCCATTGCGGTCAGCTTTATTCTGGGGGCGCTGATTACCATTGCTGAGCCGGATCTTCAGGTTCTTGCGGAGCAGGTTCCTTCTATCCCAAACCTGGTGCTGATATTGTCGGTGGCGCTGGGAGTGGGGATTTTTCTTGTGATTTCCATGGTTAGAACGAAAAAGAATATTCCTCTGTCCCGGCTGTTGCTGGCATTTTATCTTGCGGTTATGGTTCTGGCGGTTT
Source organism: uncultured Lachnospiraceae bacterium (assembly GCA_947575805.1). Lineage (GTDB taxonomy): Bacteria > Bacillota > Clostridia > Lachnospirales > Lachnospiraceae > Acetatifactor. The sequence goes on along the minus strand of CANPOY010000081.1, from coordinate 1,860 downwards.
TTGCACCCAGTGAGTTTATACCCACGGCCTTTGATTCGGGGGGTGTGACCACGGGTCCGATTACGGTTCCCTTTGTCATGGCGCTGGGCACAGGTATGGCCTCTATCAAAGGCGGAAAGCATTCCGGGGAGGACAGCTTCGGCCTTGTGGCTCTATGCAGTATCGGGCCGATTCTGTCGGTGCTTATCTTAAGTATTTGTTTTTCTCCCGTACCGGAGACGACACAGAAGGTTTTGGGCGAATACCTTACCACAAAGGATGCTTTCCTGTTTTTTCTGCGGGAGATGCCGCTGTACGCCAAGGAGGTTCTGATCGCGTTTCTGCCCATTGTGGGCGTGTTCCTGATATTCCAGATGCTATACAGAAGATTTCATAAACATCAGATGATCCGGATCAGCGTGGGTATGATCTATACTTATATCGGCCTGGTGCTGTTTTTGACAGGAGCCAATGCCGGATTCATGCCTGCGGGCAGGCTCATCGGTGCCAAGATCGCCGGGGGAGGACATCGGTACTGGCTGATAGCGGTGGGAATGCTGATGGGATACTTTGTGGTTTCGGCGGAGCCGGCGGTACATACCCTGAAGAAACAAGTAGAAGAGGTGACAAACGGTGCCATTTCCCAGCAGTCTATCGGCGTGGCGCTGTCCATGGGCGTGGGGGTGTCCGTGGGGGTTTCCATGCTCCGGGTGCTGACAGGAATACCGATCTATCCCTTTCTGATCGGTGGGTATGCCATTTCCCTGATGATTACGTTTTTTGTGCCGCCCATTTATACCGGAATTGCCTTTGACTCGGGCGGTGTTGCCAGCGGTCCCATGACGACCACCTTCATGCTGCCCTTTGCCATGGGGGCATGTGAAGCCTGCGGCGGAGATGTAATGACGGATGCCTTCGGGCTGGTGGCCATGGTGGCCATGACGCCTCTGATCACGATCCAGGTGCTGGGGCTGTGGAGCAATGTGAAGAGAAAGAGACAGATCGCACGCGCAAATCAGGAAATAAGCCAGATAGAGGATATTATCCTGTATTACGATGCGGCAGAAGAGGAGGCGGAGGCGTGAGAGCGGACAGGCAGGATCAGATTATGCTGATCGTTTCCATCATAGAGCGGGGCAGGGCGAAAGCCTACATCGAAATGCTGGGCAAAAGGAAGATCGGCTTTCATATGCAGTGCGTCGGGCAGGGAACGGCTTCTTCCGAGATGATGGATATATTGGGTCTTGGCAGCAGTGACAAAGACATTGTGTTAAGTTATGCACCCCGCAGGCTGGTGGCGGCACTGGCAGCGGATCTTACCAAGGATTTAAGCTCCGGTTTGGGTTATAACGGTCTGATGATGCTTTTGTCTACGGCAGCCATCAACAGGGTGGCAGCGGAGCTTTTTCTGATGCAGACGGAAAGCAGTGGGATCGAAGGGGAGGAGAGTGCCATGAAGAGTGAATATCGTCACAGCCTGATATTGGTTACGGTCAATCAGGGCTATGCGGATGCGGTTATGCAGACCGCAAAGAAGGCGGGAGCCACAGGGGGCACCGTGATCCGTGCAAGACTTGCGGGGGCGGAGCAGATGATGGATCTGCAGGTGCAGGAGGAGAAGGAAATCATAGCCATTCTGGCGGCAGACAGTGTGCGGAACCAGATTATGGAGGAGGTAAACGGGGAGTTTGGCCTGCGGGCAGAGGCCAGGGGTGTGGTTTGCGCCGTTCCGGTGGATAAGGCGATGAAAATATAGCTGAAGTGAAAAACAGGATGCTTGTTTCATTTTTTTCTTGATTTTTTTCCCCGGTGTGATACAATAGGTTACATGGAAGCATAGCTCAGCCGGGATGAGCGTTCGCCTCACACGCGAAAGGTCAG
>CANPOY010000080.1 GCA_947575805.1 uncultured Lachnospiraceae bacterium | reverse complement strand
ACTATTACATCCTGGAAGCAAAAATCGTCCTCCATCCAGACATCATTGTGAGCATTATGACAGAATTTGTAGAAAATACAAATGGAGAAGAAGCAGAAAAGCAGGATTGTGAAAGGAACGCGTGTTACAGGCTGATGGGACGGCTGAAGAAAGAATTCCCCAGACTCCCCATCTGTTTCTGCGCGGACAGCCTTTATGCGTGTGAAAAAATATTTGCCATATGCCATGACAGCGGGTGGCATTATATCCTCAGGTTTAAAGAGGGGAGCATCCCGACGGTTGCCGAAGAATACCGCAGCCTGAAAAAAACAGAAAAAAACTGCAGGAAGCAGCCCCTCAGCGACGGGGCCGGCTGGTATGATTTTGTTACAGGAATTGACTATTATGGGTATAAATTAAACATTGCAGAATATAGGGAGGAACGGGATGTAAAAATAAAGAAGGGAAAAAGGAAGGGGAAAACGAAAAAAATAAAAACAGGATTCCTGTTCCTGACAGACCTTCCCATAAGCAGCAAGAATGTAGCCGCATTGATAGAATACGGGAGGAGGCGCTGGAAAATAGAAAACGAAGGGTTCAATATCCAGAAAAAGCATGGGTATTACCTGGAACACTTATTCAGCAGGGATTACCAGGCATTGAAAAACCATTATTATCTGATGCAGATCGGGCATATGGTATCCCAGGTACTTGAGGCATGGGAGAAGATCTGGGGAAAGACGGCGTTAAGCCTGTCAGAAAAGCATGGACAGATATTAGAATCATTTCGGAGTATAAAACTTTACGAATACAGACATGAAACAGAAGAGAGGTTCCAGATAAGGTTCCAATAACGGGAGACACTGGAAAGGGGGGATGCAAACACATGAAGCAAAAAAACTGTAAATGCTTCTTCAATTTGCAGTGGGGGGAGTTTTTGTTTAAAATCCGCAGTATCAACAGCGTCTATATGCTTAATAATTTTATACACAGTTTGATAGTCAAAAATAAGCTTTAATCGTCAAAGCTGGAAACTCTCATATTACACTTGATACCGGAAAAGAGTTGTGCTATAATGAATCCAGATTCCATAAGCAGGACATTCGAGCCGCGGCAAGAGGCGCGGAACTTAACTTCTGACCTTCTATTATCCAGAAATCCCTGCTTAAAACCAGTGATATGACAACAGCAGGGACAGGGCATGGGACTTCTCCAGGGGGATTTGCCTGTGGCATTTTGCATTCCCTGCGGAAAGGGAAGACATGGGAGAACCGAACAATGCGCTGAAGACATACATGAATCGTCCGAACCGTATCCGCGACCTGATGGAATACTATCTGGGGGAAAAGCTGCCGGAAGATTGGGAATGCAGGGAGAAGGACGGCTTTCTTCCGATGCGGAACACAAAAGGAAAACTGACCTATAGGGAGAGGGACTATCTGGGGGAGGCGAGCGCCTGGGGAATCCGTTTCCTGCTGGGGATTGAAAATCAGCAGACCGTGAATCTCACATACCCGTGGCGGCTTATGGAGATGGACTGTCTCACCTATGGCAGGGAAATTGAAGCCATACAGGAAAAGAACAGGAACAGCAAGGTAAAATATAAGCAGGAAGATGATTTTAAGTATCGATATAAAAAGGAAGATATCCTGGAGCCGGTGGTGAACCTCATGCTGTACTGGGGGAAAAAGAAGTGGAAAGCCCCCGGGACACTACAGGGGATGATGGGGAATCTGGCATCCATGCCGCCCAGACTGCGCCCATTGATAGGAAACTATCACACCGTCATGATTCCCATGCGGGCCATATCAGAGGAAGACCTTGCCAGAATGGATTCCGATTTGAAATATGTACTGGGAATCCTGAAGCGCACTGCGTCCAGGAAACGGTATGAGAGTTATATTTTGGAAAATAGAGAGTATTTCAGCAGAATACCCAAGAGTGCAGTGGACGTAATTGATGTGTTCACCAATATAAAAGACATCAGAAACCGGCTGCACTATGTGCATAATCAGGAGACCGGGGAGGAGGAGACAGACGTGTGCAAAGCTTTGGAGGATATCAAGAAGCATGAGATGAAGAAAGGCGTGAAAAAAGGCGTGAAAAAGGGCGTAAAGCAAGGGGAACGCCTGGGAACCCTCAAGACATTGTGCGCCCTGGTAAATGACGGTCTGCTGAAACTGGAGGAGGCCGCCAGGCGGGCGGGCCTGTCAGAGGAGGCATTTGGCAGGGAGATGAAAAAGGCCGGATATTAAAGAACTGCGCAATTTCTTACACCGCAATGCCCTGGGAATACGATGGAGGATGACCGATGAAATACAGAGTATTGGAGACAGCGCGTCTGGTTTTGCGTGACTGGAGGAAGGAGGATGCGCAGGATTTGTACGAATATGCGCGGAATCCGGAGGTGGGGCCTATGGCCGGATGGGCGCCCCATTCCGACCGGCAGCATTCGCTGCAGGTATTGCAGCGCTACATGGAGTCCGGCGATGTATGGGCTATTGCATTGCGGGAAAGCGGAAAGGTAATCGGGTAGCTGCGGATGTATCCGGATGAAAACCGGGGGAAATACGTGGCAAAGTATCTTAGCTATGCACTGTCTGCCGATTATTGGGGGCAGGGGCTTATGACGGAAGCGGTGAAAGCTGTGATACAGTACGTTTTTTGCCGGCTCAGATAACTATAGAAAAGTTTACTCTTCAGAGCTGATTTGGCTCTAATTTTCTTGACGAGGTATCTAAAATGGAATATGATAAAAGAAAAAACGAAAACACAGGGAAAGGAGCGTATTAACACAATGATTCTAAAGCTGAAGAAAAGCGTGCGGAAACAGGCGAAGTGCGTACATAAGGAGACGGAAAAGCTTTTTAAAACACTTAAGAGCAAGGATTCTTCCGCAGCCTTCGACACCAACGATGTGCTGATCAGGATGGACCGGATTACAGATGAGCTGAAGACCCTTCGGGATGTTATCAACCAGGAGAAGGAGCAGGCGTACATGGAACGGATCGGGAATGTCACAGGGCAGAAGCCAAAGGCATCAGCCAAACGGCCATAACCCGTGTTTCCCTTTATCGGGCTCCTCATATTCCGGGCTCCCAATGCAGGCAAAGCGGAAATTCCGCCTTCCGCATCCCGCCTTTGAGGCACACAGCATATTAGAAAAGTCCTGAAAATAACTGCTGCGATTTTCTTTTGATCACAAGGTTCGCGGAGCGGTTCCTGCAGCGGTTATTTTCTTTCGGTTACAGGAGTTGCGGAAGAGTTGATATATTATGTCCAAAAGCTTATACTGAACAAACATGTAAACATAGTGCATTAGAATAATCATTGTACCATAAAATTCAAGGAAAAAATATTCGTATATAGTAACATTTTGTGAAAATGAATATATATTATAAAATGAATATATATTGTAATAAGAGGAGATAATTATGTTGCCTGCAAAAAATATGTTAAATTCCCTGTTAGAGAAAAATAATACGCAAACTGAAAAAGAATACAATGATTACAACGATGATCATGATTTCAGTAAGGTTTTAGAATTTTGTAACGGAAATACAGTACATAAAAATGTTATAAGATATTCAGATGGACAAGAAAAAGTTTTCTCGTTCGAATCTAATGGAAAAGAGGAAAATGAATCATTATAACCCTTCAAAGACCTACAAATATTTATATGATTATATTATAGGGGATCTTCTTTCCCAAATATGTACGAACGGGAGTAAATTCTGTGTCAAAGATAAAACGACGCCTTATATGATAGGCAAAAAATTTGACGAATATAAAGAACGCGCATCAAAAAATATGAACGGCAAGCGCCTGGACAGGCATAAAATAGCTTCCTGCATATGCGGGGCAATCATTGAGGCAAAACCTCTACAGGGATTCAACGGAGCAGTCATTGCATCAAATGCCAATGAAATATTGGCATTATGTGTTGGAGTCAATGTCATAAAGTTCTATATGATGTATGATTTATTGCACAATTTAGATATTCCGACATCGGACAAGCATAAAATCCGTGAATATCTTAAAGAAAATTTTGAAATGGAGTACCCCTCTATAGAAGATAATATCTGCGATACCCAGGAATATCAAAAAAATCTGCATAATGCACTGTACTGGAGCCATTCCGTATGCACAGCCCTTGGCAGGGAATGCTTTAAATATGACATTTGGGCATATTCTAAAATATTTTATCATTTAGAATTATTTAATAAGAACAATTTCCAAAAGGTTTATCAATCCTACGTACAAATGAATACCGCATAAAAAAACAGCTACAATACTTACTTCCATACACTTTACTCTTCCGGCAAACGGCAGGGATATAAGGAATTGTGATACACATTCTAACCCGGACAAGCCGGGGCGCAGCAAGCTCTACTGCGCCGCCTCCGTCACATAATATTTCGCCTGAGCGTGCCACATCTCCGCATACTGCCCCTGCCGCTCCAACAGTTCCTCATGGTTCCCCCGCTCCACAATACGCCCATCCTCAAATACCACGATATCGTCACAGAACCGGCAGCTGCTCATGCGGTGGGATATATAAATGCTGGTCTTATCCTTCACCATCTCATGAAATCCCGCATAAACCTGCGCTTCGCTGACGGGGTCCAGCGCCGCGGTAGGCTCATCCAGTATCACAAAGGGCGCATCCTTGTACAGTGCCCTTGCCAAAGCCAGCTTCTGGGCCTCCCCGCCGCTGATATCCACGCCGCCCTCCCGGTCCTTGAACAGCAACGTATCCGTTCCCTGGGGAAGCCCTCTCACAAATTCCTCCGCCCCGGCTCGCTTCAGACAATCAGAAATCCTGTCATCGTCCCTCTCATATCCTGCCGTCAGATTCTGCCACAGCGGAAAGGCAAACAGCTTGAAATCCTGGAAAACCACGCCGAACAGCTCCCGGTATTCCTCCTCCCTGTACTTCCGGATGTCGATGCCGTTTAAGGTGATTACGCCTTCCGTGGGCTCATACAGCCTGCAGAGCAGCTTAATAAAGGTGGTTTTGCCAGCGCCGTTCTTTCCCACCAGCGCCAGCTTATTTTTCATGGTAAGCTTACAGTTTACATGTTTCAATATCGTCTCTTCGCTGCCGGGATAGCGGAAACTCACATCCCTGAATTCTATTTCATACTCTCCGTCCAGACGTTTTTCCACGGGAATGGTGCCTGTGGCATGGTTGTTCTTCATATTCATCAGTTCCAGGAAATCCGCCATATAAGTATTGGTCCGCCTGATCTGGGTATTGTGCCATATGACTCCCTGAAAGCCGCCCGAAAGTTTCGCCATGGCTCCCGTATACTGGGTGAAAGCGCCTATGGTAATAGTGCCTGCCAGCACCTTTACCGCCACAAAAAGGTAACTGAATACGGTAAAAAAGCCGCTGTTCAGATCTCCCCGCAGTCTGCCCCTGATTTCCTCATTACACATTTCACCGTAGAATTCATTAGAAGCCTCATCGCATTTTCTGATGTTATCCATCAGCATCTTTTTCATATCATAGATTCGGATGACCTTCGCCGCCTGCAGGTTCATCATAACCTGCGACAACAGATAACTCAGTTTCATTTCCATTCCCGCATGATCCTGCAGATACTTCTTCGTATTCCTTACCATGCCGTTGCCCGCCCTGATCCTGGCCGCGATCGTTAATCCCAGAGCCAGAAGCAGCAGGAACACGGACACCGCCGGCTGCGCCGCCAGAGCCAGCAGAGAGCCTCCTGCTGCGGGACAGCTGAAACAAAGCACGCCGATCATCCCTATTGCCGTCACTATCTCCAACAGCCCCGTCAGCATCCCTTGATAACTGTTCACCACGGCTCCCAATCCCCCGTACATACCTGCCGTGCGTTCTGAATGAAATATTTTGTCCGTCACCCGGGGCTGTTCCATGGTCTCGTAGTCCAGAGAAGCCGCTTTCTCACGCATCATGACGGCAAAGGCAAGGGCACAGCGCTGAGACGACCTGGCATAAGCTTTTTCCACCAACTGTCCGGCTACTCCAAACAGCAGTCCTGCGGCTACAACCAGGCACCCCTCGTAACGGAAGGATACATGCTCCAGGCGTATTTCATGCGGCTTCCCCGGATTTGTGACAGCCTGGGAACCTCCGAACCGTTTTTCCGCAAATTCCAGAAAATCCCGGTAACGGTCCATATACCGATTATTATGGACGACTCCGGTCAACGCCTGTGTCAGGGAATTCATCCAGCTCCCGAAACTCGCCACGATTCCCACATAGAGAAGAAAAGCCGCCATATCAATCCTCCCCTGAACCATCTGATGAATCAGATAGCCATACACCAGCAAATCCCTTGCGCCGGTGAGAAATGCTCCGAAAATCGAGGCGTTGATGGAACACTTCCTCTCCCTGCCGCTCCAGTAAGCCAACGCCTCCGTCATCTGCTTAAATTCCTTCCGAAACCAGTCCCACATGCGATAAAGCCGCATATCCTTGCCGTTTGCCGGAACCAGCACCTCCCGTTTCAGGTATTCATAGCTGCGGCTGACTTTGACGTACTCCTCATCATACTTTATGGTCCTGCGGTCTGCCAGCACATTCACGGCCATGATCACCCCGGTCACCGTAAACAGCAGCAAAAGCAGCCAGCAGTTCATACTGCCGATGATACCCGAATAAACGATAAGCCCGGCCAGGGCAATCAAATTTCAGTCCGCTATATACCGACGAATCCGATTACTAAAATACTATAATAACAAAATCCCCCAAAAGGGGGATTTCCGCACGAAATGTTCATTTTAAAACATGAAATGCACAAACTGTTCTACGATGAGGCCGGGTATGCATTTGCCTCACTCACAGGGCAAAGGCAGTATCTCTTTTGAATCTCCCGCACTGCAAGGCCAAGCCGACATCTGCCTCGTTCACAGGGCAAAGGCAGTATCTCTTTTGAATCTCCCTGGCACTGCAAGGCAAAGCCGACATCTGCCTCATTCACAGGGCAGAAGCAGGCATCGCGTTCGCAGCTTCCTGGTAAAAGAGAACTATGAACCCGGTCAGGCATCCGCCCCATTCACAAGGGCAGGGTCACCTCCGCCGCGAAGATACCGGGTTCATTTGCCAGGGTCAGATATCCTTCGTATTTATCCGCCAGCGCCTTGACCCGCTTCATACCCAGCCCATGATTTCCACGCTTTGTGGAAATATAATTTTTCTCGTTAAAATCCAGTTCTTCCTTTGCGGAATTCTGGATGGAAACATAGAGCTGAGACTTGTTTACCACCATATAGATACGCAGAAAACGCTGCTGCTCCGGAATCTTTTCGCAAGCTTCCAATGCGTTATCCAGCAGATTCCCCAACAGCACGCACAGATCCACATCCTCTATGGAAAGCGTTTCCGGCAGAATGGCTTTGCAGTTCACCTGTATTCCTTTCTGCTCCGCCAGAGACAGCTTGCTGTTTAAAATGGCGTCAGCCATGAGATTCCCGGATTTTACATAGGTATCTACTCTTTCCAGGTTGTGCTCCAGGTCGGAGAGATATTGTTTCATCTTCTCCAGCTGTCCCGCGGCAATCTGGGCTTTCATGGCCTGCAGGTGATTGTGGTAATCATGGCGCCAGCCCCTCATGTTCAGGTAAATTTCTTTCACTTCCTCATATTGGTGGCTTAATATATCTCTCTGGAAACGCTCTGTTTCCGCCGCAAAGCCCCGATGCCAGGAAAAAAGAGTCCCCTCCAGCGCCAGGAACAAAAGCAGTTCCAGTATCAAAATGTCGACAATCAATTCCCGTTCTGCCGTCTCCCCATTCCGCCATACATACGCGCCGAGAAGCCCATATATTGCCAGGTTCACCAGAATGCTCCCTGCCCGCAGATATCCTCTTTCCGCTGCCAGCATCAGCAGAAAAACCACCATAACAGCTCCGTTCAAGAGCACTGCCAATTCCGCCGCCCCGCCCAGAGCACACAGAGCGAGCACCGCTCCCGGTACAAGCGGTTTGAAGGAGCACATCGATATCCTTTTTCTCTTCCCACGCAAACAAAAAGACATCGGCGGCAGTGTAGTTTTCTGTCCGGCACACCTCCTGCTCTGTCTTTGCCCACTCCTCCACTTCTGCTGTCAGTTGTTCCAATGATATCCGTTCATCATCACATATTGCTATATGCATCATGCCATTCATCCTGTAAATTCTTATCAGCGCAGACGCCAATCCTCGCGCTTTCTGCCGTATTATACCACTATTGTCCTGCTTTCTGCAAGAACCTCACATGACATTCGGCTCCTTTCAGTGCAATAACCTGTAGTTATACCAACAGGAATGTCGCCCGCTGAAGGCACTGCTCTGGCAACAGACAGAAGCAAACCTAAAGAACAGCTTAAATTTTTCATCCTTAAAAACTGTTATAGCAATCTTCCGCAGAACATGTTATAATTCTATTAGCCGTATCAGAGCGGGCAGACAGCCTGCGGCTGGACGGTAACCAGGTATCAGGTGTATTTGGGTGACGGAGGGATTAAGATGAATGCAGATGCCGTCCCTGAAGGGAAGAAAGTGAGCGAACGGAGGATTTGTGCCTGTTTCCTTTGCAGGCCGCCCTGAGACGGAACAAAAGGCCGGCATGTAATCATCCGGGATATCGGAATATAAGTTCGGGAATTTCCGAAAGAACACTTGTCTAACCAGGAGGAACAATAAATGTTTAAGAACATGAAGATTAAGGTAAGTTTGTTTCTGGGATTTGGTATAACCATACTGGTTTCCGTAGCAATCATAATTGTGATGCTGATTATCCTGAACAATCAAAGCAATACATATGTAAACATCATAAACAGCCAGGTCAAAGCAAACGAGCTGATCCTGACCTGCCGTATCTATACCAACAATGCCGCCCGAAATGTGCGGGATATGGCTCTGGATCCCACGGACCCGGGGAATGCCGATCTGCAGGCCAGCGCGGAGAGCGCCCTGGAGACGCTGAGCGAAGCCATGAAGGAGCTGAAAGACGTATATCCGCTGTCTGACGATAAGGTAGAGGAATATATTGCCGCCATGACCGAATGGTATAATGAGCTGCCTGACATTCTGGACGCCATCAATTCCGGCAGGCAGGAGGATGCCATCCGGCTGATCAAGAACAAATGCACTCCCAAATTAAACGATATGATCCATACCGCGCAGGAAATTTCCGATGCACTTTTAAACGAGCAGAACCAGATTATTGAACAGCAGCAAAAAGACAGCCGGATGATAGAGTATGGGATGATCGCGGTTGTCGCAGTAGCAACGCTGCTTATCCTGCTCATGGCGCTGCAGATCATTCACAGCATCACAAAACCGGTTGGGGAGGTCAGTGTTGCGCTCAAAGGCTTCAGTGAGGGAAAACTGGATATTCCGGTCAACTACAACAGCCGCAACGAGTTGGGTGCCATGTGCGACGCTTTGCGGACCAGTCAGTATGTACTGACGGAAGTCATCGGCGACGAATGCCATCTGTTGGAAGAAATCTCAAATGGCAACTTCAATGTACGCACAAAGGATGATAAAATATATGTGGGAGCATTGGGCAGTATACTGCAGTCACTGCGGACCATTGTGATCAGCCTGAGCACT
>CANPOY010000079.1 GCA_947575805.1 uncultured Lachnospiraceae bacterium | reverse complement strand
AAGAATTTGAAGCAGATAATCTCTATTTTGATAAGGATATTAAAATACAGTAAGAAACCAAACATTTTTCCAGGAGAGTAATTTCAGGTGACTGAGGAGGTTATAGGGGTCGTGGAAGAAAAACTCAAAAAAAAATTTGGAATCGGACAGGATAAGGAACAAGACGGGCTTTTTTCGAAAGTATTCTCTGATCCTATTTCCATGGCGGACCACGGGGATCCGGCGGAGCTGGAGGCAGCGTTTGCTTCTTTGGATTCAAAGACTACAGGAATCGTACACATTCCGGCGGCGTTGATTCAGATATTCCAGGATCGCTTTGAACCTGATATAAAGACGGTGCTTATTGCGGAAGGAGAAAAGTTTGCTCCCTTTTTGAGGGCGACTGTTGACAGGTTCCCCTACTGTCAGTATACGATTACCACGCAGAATCCTATGTACGAAGCAGTTCTGGAGCTGCTGTTCAAAGGGTATGAAAATGTGACGGTGACAGGAGGCAGCATCTATGAGTATGGATTCAGCGACGAAAAGTTTGATCTTATTTTTTCCGTTCCGGTTTTCGGAGGCAGAAGCTTTGTCGATTCAAAGCAACAGTTTATTTGCCGTGAGTATGAAATGGTTGCGCTGGAAAACCTTCTTTTACATTTGAGCGGAGAAGGCGAACTGGTGATGATTCTTCCTGCCAGACTGACGTTCGCCGCGGGAAACATAAAGGAGCTGAGGGATTTTGTTCAGCAGATGTATCGAGTGAAGGAAATTTCCGAGCTTCCTGCGGGTACTATTTCGGGAACGGGATTAAAAACGGTTTTGATTTCCGTTGGAACCGGCAAGACGGACGCGGTTACAATTCGGAAATATGAGGCCGGTGAATTCCTTTCGGAAAGAGAAGGCGGGAAGGAGCGGAATGTCGTTCAGACAAATGAAACTTTTGTTTTTCTGGATGAGTTAGAAGAACAGGGTGACTGGAATCTTGACAGGCTTTTTGCATCGCAGGATGATGAATGGCTGAAGTATCAGAATATCAGAAAAACACAATTGGGTGATATCGCGGATGTCTTTCGGGGCAAAGCGATTAACAGGCGGGATAAAAGCGGAAGCATAGCAGTGGTAAACATCACGAATCTTCTGGAGTATGATATCGATTATGACGGGCTTGATACCATAGATGAGCCGGAACGCAAGGTTGCAAATTATGTCCTGCAGGAAGGCGATGTGCTTATCCCGGCCAGAGGAACGGCGATGAGGGCAGTGGTTTATGAAAAAAAGCCGTACACATGTATTGCGTCTTCCAATATTATTGTGATTCGGCCGGATCAACGACAGCTTTCCGGAGTTTATTTGAAGATGTTTCTGGACAGTCCTTTTGGAAATAAGCTGCTTGCGTCAATTCAGCAGGGAACTACGGTGATGAATATCAGCTACAGGGATCTTAAAATTATGGAGATTCCGCTTCCGGCAATAGAACGTCAAAGGGAATTGGCAGAGGAATATGAGAAGGAGCTGAGGGTCTATCAGACCAGTATACAGGAAGCAGAAAAGCGTTGGCGGAGCGTGGTCAGCCGATTGCAGGGTGAGATGTGAGGAGGAAGTCTGATGTTAGGTGCGGTGATTGGGGATCTGGTCGGTTCTCGTTTTGAGTGGGATAATTATAAGGCCAAGGATTTTGAATTTTTGACTTACAAATGTTTTCCTACGGATGACAGTGTCATGACTCTGGCATTGGCGAAGGCGATATTGATCAGTAATTCCGATTACAGTGATCTGGAGAAAAACGCAGTGGAATGTATGCAGAGCATCGGCCGTAATTATCCGGATTGCGGTTATGGGGCCGGATTTTACAGGTGGATTTTTTCGGATGATCCCAGGCCGTATAACAGTTATGGCAATGGGGCCGCCATGCGGGTCAGTTCGGCAGGGTTTGCGGCGGGCAGCCTGGAGGAGGCAAAGAAGCTTTCGGCAATTATTACCGGGGTGACACACAATCACCCGGAGGGATTAAAGGGTGCGGAGGCTGTTGCGGTAGCTGTTTTTCTGGCTCGAACAGGGAGCAGTATTCTTGAAATCCGGGATTTTATTGACAAAAATTACTATTCTATGCATTTTACTTTGGACGGGATTCGGGATACCTATGAGTTTCATGAGTCCTGCCAGGAAACAGTTCCGCAGGCGTTTATGGCGTTTTTTGAGTCCACGAGTTTTGAGGATGCAATACGAAATGCGGTATCCATTGGCGGTGACAGCGATACTCTGGCGGCAATCACAGGAGGGATTGCGGAGGCATATTATGGGATTCCCTCAAACATACGGAAACATGCACTGACATTTCTGGACAAAAGGCTTTTGCAAATAGTCATTGCATTTGAGAACAGATTCCCCCCGGTAATGGAGAGAAAAAGCGGTCGGGATATCAGTGTGCCAGTGAAAAGACCGGAGGGATGCAAGGTAAAGGAAACGGGGAAGAAGGGTGAAATGATTGAGTCGGCAATGGATGCGGCGGATGCGGATGTGAAGGCAGCTCAGACAGAGGTGGAGGAAACGACGAGCAGGCAGCTTTTCAATCATCTGTTTGAAGCATGTAATATTCTGAGAGGGCCGATTAATCAGGATGAGTTCAAAAGTTATGTGACACCCATTCTGTTTTTTAAGCGGATATCGGATGTGTATGATGAGGAGTATGCGGAGGCATTGGCGTTTTCGGGAGGCGACCGGGAATATGCGGAAGCAGAGGACATGCACTCCTTTGTCATACCGCAGGGATGTCATTGGGAGGATGTCAGGGCGGTGAGCACCAACGTGGGCAGGGCCATTGTAAACGCCATGGCAGGCATTGAAAAGGCAAATCCGGAAACGCTTTCAGGGGTATTCAGCAGCTTTGATGATGCCACCTGGACGGATAAAAATAAGCTGGACGATCAGCGGCTGAAGAATCTGATTGAGCACATGTCGCTTGTAAAGGTGGGGAATCTGAATTATTCGGCGGATATTATGGGGGACAGCTATGAATTTCTCATCAAAAAATTTGCCGACCTGTCGAAGAAAAATGCAGGGGAGTTTTATACGCCGAGGACAATTGTCAAGTTGATGGTGGAATTGCTGGATCCCAAAGCGGGAGATACGGTGTATGACCCGGCCTGCGGTACGGGCGGCATGCTGATAGAGGCGATTCGACATATCAAAAATGATCGGATGACTTATGGAAAGATATTCGGACAGGAGAATAACCTGTCTACATCCGCCATTGCCAGGATGAATTTGTATTTACACGGGGCCAGAGATGTTCAGATCAGGAAGGGAGATACATTGAGGGAACCGCTGTTTCTTGACAGGGGGAAGCTGAGAACATTTGACTGCGTCCTGGCCAATCCTCCCTTTGGTATGAAAAAATGGGGAGCACAGCAATTTTCCGTGGATCGGTTTGGCCGCAATGTATGGGGCTGTCCCAATGACTCCAGGGCAGATTATGCGTGGCTGCAGCATATGATCAAATCAATGGAGCCGAAGAGCGGACGCTGCGCGGTGATACTGCCACAGGGAGTTTTGTTCCATGGCGGCAGGGAGGGAGAGATCCGTGAGCAGCTGATTCGGTCGGACAAGCTTGAAGCGGTGATCACGCTTGCGGGGGGTGTATTTTACAGCACAGGTGTGTCGGCATGTATTCTCTTTCTGATGAACAGGAAGCGACATGACCATGTTGGCAGGGTTTGTCTCATCGACGGCTCTGAAGAATATACTGCAAAGCGTGCGCAAAACGAGATTTCTTCAGAAAATTTAACTACAATTTTGAACTATTACCGTAATTATCAGGATGTGATCGACCGCGTGAAAATCGTGACGACAGAAGAGCTGGAAAAAGGCGGCTATGATCTGAGTGTGAAAAGGTATCTGGATAAGAGAGCTCAGGCAACCATATCACCGGCCGTTGTAAAAGACAGGTATTATCAGGCGCTGGAAGAAGTGAAGGCGGCGGAAGCAAAGGTCAGGAGGCTGCTGCTGGAAGGGGGATACGTCAGTGAGTAGGCAAATTACCCAGGAGGAGTTGGAGAATTATTTATGGGGGGCGGCTACGCTTCTAAGAAACAATATTGACGCAGGTGCGTACAAACAGTATATTTTCCCGCTTTTGTTTTTTAAGCGTCTGAATGATGTATACGAGGAGGAAACTGCGGAGGCGGTTGCGGCTAACGGACCGGAGGCAGCGGACTGGGAGGAAAATCACAGTTTCATCATCCCTGACGGCTGCCATTGGGAAGATGTGAGAAATGTTCCGCAGAATGTGGGGAAGGCGATAGCGGCGGCTTTTCGGGAGATCGAGAAGGCAAACGGGAATAAGCTGACCGGGATATTCGGGGAGGGGCGGATCTGGACCAACAAAAACAGACTTACGGACAGATTGCTGAAAGATCTGATCGAGCATTTCAGCTCAAGAACCCTTTCTCTGGCAAACTGCCCGGAAGATGAGCTTGGAAACGGTTATGAGTACCTGATCAAACAGTTTGCCGACGACAGCGGACATACTGCGCAGGAGTTTTACACCAACAGAACCGTGGTTCATCTTATGACGGAAATTCTCAGGCCGGAATCAGGGGAGACCATATATGATCCTACCTGCGGCAGCGCCGGTATGCTGATCTCTGCCATAGCCTACCTGAAACGGAACAAAAAGGAATGGCGCAATGTCTCCCTGTACGGACAGGAGTTCAATGCACTGACATGCTCTATCGGGCGCATGAATCTGATTCTGCACGGAATTGAGGATTTCAGTATAGCAAACGGAGACACCCTGGCGGCGCCAGCCTTTATTGAGAAGGGAAAACTGAGACAGTTCGACCTGGTGCTTGCAAATCCTCCCTATTCCATTAATCAGTGGAACCGGGATGCGTTTTCCTCGGACAAGTACGGAAGGAATTTTCTGGGAGTGCCGACTCAGGGACGGGCAGATTACGCGTTCCTGCAGCACATTTTGAAGAGCTTGAAAGAAAAGAAGGGCAGATGCGCCATTTTGTTTCCTCATGGCGTGCTGTTCCGCAACGAGGAAGGCGCTATGCGGGAGGAACTGGTAAGGAGCGATCTGGTCGAGTGTGTGATCGGTCTTGGCCCCAACCTTTTCTATAATTCGCCCATGGAAGCCTGCATTATGATCTGTCGTATTACGAAGCGCCCGGAGAGGAGAGGGCAGGTACTTTTTATCAATGCGGTCAATGAAGTGGAGAGAAGGAATGCGCAGAGTTACCTGGAAGAGAAGCATATCCGGCGGATAGCAGGTGCCTGTCGGAACTATAAAAATGAGGAGCATTTTGCAAAGGTAGCTACCATAAAGGATATTGAGGATAATCATTTTTCCCTGAGCATTCCGTTGTATGTCAAGCCGTCTTCGGAGGAACAGCAGGCAGATTATTCTTCCGTGCAGGATCATTACGAGAACTGGCGCGCGTTTTCCGAAAGAATGCTGGTTTATTATGAAAGGCTGAACGAACTGTTGGGGGAAGAAAGGGAAGATCATGAGTAGGGTTACTTTGGGAGAGGTGGCGGATGAAATCAGGGAAACCTGCAAAGAAAATAAAGAAAGATTTCCGGTCGTTGGATTGGAGCATCTTGTTTCGGAGGAGATAACCCTGTCTAAGTGGGAAGAGCCTGGCGACAATTCATTTTCCAAACTTTTTAAGAGGGGAAATGTTCTGTTTGGCCGCAGGAGAGCTTATCTGAAAAAGGCAGTGATGGCACCTTTTGACGGGATATGTTCAGGAGACATTACGGTGATAGAAGCCAGGCCGGACAGGATTCTTCCGGAGCTCTTGCCATTTGTAATACAGAACGACAGGTTGTTTGAATATGCAGTTGGAAAATCAGCGGGTTCTCTTTCTCCGCGTGTGAAATGGGAGTATCTGCGAGAGTATGAGTTCGAACTGCCGGATATTGCGGAACAGAGGAAACTTACCGAGGTATTGTGGGCAATTCAAGAGGCGAGGGATGCGTATAAAAAGCTGATTGCTGCCACGGATGAGCTTGTAAAGGCGCAGTTTGTGGAGATGTTTGGGGATCCCTGGGCTAACCCTAAATATTTAATGGTGCCCATAGATGAGCTTGGAGAAGTAATGACGGGAACTACGCCTTCAATGAAAAAACAAGAATATTATGAATCGGATGATATTTGTTTTATAAAGCCCAGTGATTTGGCAGAAAATTGTGTGACGATTGTGACGCGCTCAGAATCATATATTTCAGAAAAGGCGCGAATGGTTGGGCGTATTTTTCCGGAAAAATCAGTGCTCGTAACTTGTATTGGAACAATTGGCAAAGTTGGTATTACAACCGCTGAAAGTAGTTGCAATCAACAGATTAATGTAATTGTCCCAAACAACTTTGTCAATTATTGTTATTTGGCACATTGCTTGCTATATATTCGTGATCAAATGAAAGAAATGGCAAATGCGCCAGTTGTTCCGATTTTGAATAAAGGAGATTTTTCGGCAATAAAATTGCCGTTACCGCCCTTACATCAACAGGAACAATTTGCCGATTTCGTTCAGCAGACCGACAAATCAAAGCAGGAACTGGAGCAGACGCTCTCCGAGCTGACCGTTACCTACAAAAAGATACTTGCTGACAGGCTTGGCTAAATTAGTACTGTCAACACAGACGCAGTATCACCATTTCTCGTAACCGGAAGACTATGTCAATTTACCATAGGGAGATGTACTATGTTTCATGAAGGCAATACAACAGAGCAGATGATTTTGGCAACTTTGATAAAGAGCGGATGGAATTATATTGCTCCGGAGAATCTGCCGCGAAGACCGGAGGACGTTATGGTTGAGTCCATGGTAAAGGATGCATTGATCCGGCTGAATCCGGAGATAGCGGAGGATGAGTCCAGAGCAGACGAGGTGATCTACAAGCTGCGTACATTGATTCTTTCTACAAATGAACACAACCTGGTGACACAGAACGAGCAGTTCAGAATGCTGGTTTTTGATAACAATTCCTGGCCCTTTGGTGAGGATGGGCAGCAGGTGCCCATTGATTTCTTTGGAACTCAGATCAATGGTAAGCTTGACCGAAATGAATATGTGGTGACGAATCAATGGGTGTATCCGAAGGTGGAAGGAGGAAAGCGGCTTGACATTGTGCTGCTGGTCAACGGATTTCCGTTGGCGGTAGGAGAGCTTAAGACACCGGTGCGGGCAGCGGTGACATGGCTTGACGGGGCGCAGGACATTTTGGAGTACGAAAAAAGTATACCGGAAATGTTCACCATGAATGTTTTTAATTTTGCCACTGAAGGCAGGGCATATCGTTTTGGTTCTATTAATATGCCGGCGGCAAGGTGGGGGCCATGGCATACGGAGGATCATAAGACGGAGGGAAGTCTTTCGGATGTTCGGATGAGTGTTGAGGCGATGGTGACGCCCTTTCAGGTGATGGATATTTTTCAGTACTTTACCCTGTTTGCTACGGATAAAAAGTACGAAAAATATAAAATTATCTGTCGTTACCAGCAATATGAAGGCGCTAACAGGATCGTTGACCGTGTGAGGGCAGGGTATCCCAAAAAAGGGCTGATCTGGCACTTTCAGGGCTCCGGTAAATCGCTGCTCATGGTTTTTGCGGCGCAGAAGCTGCGGATGCATCCGGAGCTTAGGAATCCCACCGTTCTGATTGTGGATGATCGTCTCGATCTGGAGACGCAGATAACGGCTACGTTTAACGCGTCGGATATTCCAAATCTTGAGTCCGCGGCGTCGAGGGACCAGCTGATGACAATGCTGCGGCAGGACATCCGGAAGATTATCATAACCACGATTTTCCGCTTTCGGGACGTGGAGGGAGAACTCAGCCAGAGGGATAATATCATTGTCATGGTTGACGAGGCGCATCGCACACAGGAGAGAGAGCTTGGCGCGAAAATGCGTATGGCGCTTCCAAATGCCTTCTTTTTTGGTCTGACGGGAACGCCGATCAACCGGATTGACAAGAATACCTTTCATACTTTCGGCGCTGCGGAGGACCGCAGCGGCTATATGAGCAAGTACTCTTTTTCAGACTCAATACGCGACAGTGCAACGCTGCCTTTACATTTTGAGCCGGTGTCCATTGACATGCGTGTTGATAAAGATACGCTGGATCGTGAGTTTGATGTGCTGACGGAAGGGCTGAACGACATGGAACGCGCGGAGTTGTCTTCGCGTGTAAACATGCAGGCGATTATGTATGACCCGAAGCGCATTCACAAGGTATGCGCGCATATTGCAAGGCACTATACGGAAAAGGTAAGGCCAAATGGCTATAAAGGGCAGGTTGTAGTGTTTGACAGGGAATGCTGCCTGAAGTATAAGGCAGAACTGGACAAGCTTCTGGGGGAGAGGGCTGCTACTATTGTCATGGATACAAATGATGACAAACAGGATAAATATAAACCCTATCGCCGCAGCA
This sequence comes from uncultured Lachnospiraceae bacterium, assembly GCA_947575805.1. GTDB lineage: Bacteria > Bacillota > Clostridia > Lachnospirales > Lachnospiraceae > Acetatifactor. Next base: position 1,244 of record CANPOY010000079.1, on the reverse strand, counting down.
AGGAAGAAGAGGCAAAAGTGCTGGATCGGTTTCGTGACCCCAGGGACCCCTTGCAGCTTGTCATCGTCACATCAAAGCTGCTCACCGGCTTTGACGCGCCGATTCTGCAGGTGATGTATCTGGATAAACCGATGAAGGATCACACGCTTCTGCAGGCGATCTGCCGCACCAACCGCACCTATGATGACGGGAAAACAAACGGACTGATCGTGGACTATATCGGTATTTTCGACAATGTGGCAAAGGCGCTGAATTTTGACGAATCGAGTATGAAAAAAATTATCACCAATATTGAAGAGGTCAAAAAGAAGGTGCCGGCGCTTCTGAAAAAGTGTCTCAGCTATTTTATGGGGGTGGATCGGACGCTCGACGGCTGGGAGGGGCTTATGGTGGCACAGGAATGTCTGCCGACCAGCAGAGAGAAGGACGAGTTCGGGGCAGATTACCGCGTTTTGAACAAGGCGTGGAATGCTTTGTCACCGGAACCGTTTTTGACATCCTTTCAGGCGGATTACATATGGCTGTCAAAGGTGTACGAGTCCGTAAAGCCTACTAACAGCAGCGGAGGGCTGATTTGGGCCGCCCTTGGCGCGAAGACAATGGAGATCGTCCACGCAAATTTGGATGTGGGAGTCGTTCACGACGACATGGATATTCTGTCTCTGGATGCGAACCTGATAGATGAATTTATAGCAAGGCAGCAGGATCAAAAGAAGCTGGCAAAGAAAATAGAGATTGATCTGGTGGCAAGGATACAGAGTCACGGTGATGATCCGAAGTTTATGAAGCTGGGAGATAAGCTGGAAAAGCTCAGGGAGCAGCATGAGCAGGGGCTTATTAACAGCATCGAATTTCTGAAGCTTTTGCTGGAGCTGGCAAGGGAGGCTGCACAGGCGGAAAAAGAGGTGGTGCCGATGGAGGAAATCGACAGAGGAAAAGCGGCACTCACAGAGCTTTTTAACGGGGTTAAAAATGACAATACGCCGGTTATTGTGGAGCGGATTGTAGCAGATATTGACGATATTGTCAAGATTGTGCGCTTTGACGGATGGCAGAATACAAACACAGGACGCCAGGAGGTAAAAAAAGCACTGCGCAGTGTGGTCTGGGTGAAATATAAGATCAAGGACAAAGAGGTATTTGACAAGGCATACGGTTATATCGAACAGTATTATTAGTAAACCATTGACATTCGGAAACGGGATCTCGGAAGGGCAAGGATGCAGAAGTGACACGGATATTTG
>CANPOY010000078.1 GCA_947575805.1 uncultured Lachnospiraceae bacterium | reverse complement strand
ATTTTTCGGAACACGAAAAACTCCAATGCCCTCAACGGGCTAAAGCCGTAATTTATTAGCGGCAGCCGCATACATCTTCAAGCGGCTGCCGCTTTTTGTCCTTTTCCGGAACTCCTGCGCAGGAACACATGCCGAAAAACCAGCACTGCCACATACGCCAACGTCCCTCCCACCAGCACGTCACTGAAGAAATGCGCTCCCGCCGCAATCCTGAAAAATCCCACAAATCCCGTATAGCAGACAGGTATCATATATGACAGTACCTTACCCCTGCCCGTCCTCCATTCCGGCAGCACCTCCGGCAGCATAATAAGAATGTAGGACATTCCCGCAGAAAAAGTATGGCCGGATGGAAACGATTTAAAACAGTCCCGCACCAGGCCGCTGTCCCTTAGCAGCTCTCCCGCGTCGCTTACCTGATACCATGGGGTAAAACAGGAATAGTCACCCAACAGGTGCATCCCGCGAAAGCGCATTCTTCCCATAGGGGCCTTGATCATCTCAATAATAAAATAACAGCAGCAACTGCATACAATGGCCAATGCGAAGGGCAGCAGACTGTCCAGATTCCGCCTGATCCGCTTCCCGGCCAGCCTCAGGACCGCTGCCGCCGTAATCAGGCCGAAGGCAAGGGATACCAGCCAGGTTCCCGGTCCCTCCAGAAGCTCCTCCCTGCCATAGATTCGAAAAGCATACTTTAACCCGTCCCGCAGCAGAAGTGCGGCGGATGCCGTGGAGAGGATGAAAAAGAACACGCCGAATACCCGCTTCGCGCCTCCCCCTGTTTCAAAGTAAACCGTCAGCACGGAAGCAGCAAAAACCGCGGCAGTCCAGATCGGCCATGCCCCCAGGATCTCCACCAGATTACACAGAAAATCGACGGAATAATAATGCCCCTCCGTCAGATTCCCGTCTGTCAGAATAAGACTCACCTGAAGGTCAAAGGCCGTAGCCAGCGCCAGCAGCACGCCAAAACCTGCCAGCAGTCCCACTATTGATAACAGCCGTTTCTTTTTCTCTGCCATTTTACTTCCCTGCCCCTGCGCCTGATTTTACATTTGATTTGCTTCTTAATCCCGACTACTTCTGATCCTGATTGATCTTCATTGTCAGGGAAATCCTCTTCTTGGCTGCATCCACGGATAGCACCTGAACCTCCACAATGTCTCCCACCCTGACGGCCTCCAGAGGATGCTTGATATAACGGTCCGTAATCTGGGAGATATGCACCAGCCCGTCCTGATGGACGCCGATGTCCACAAACACTCCGAAATCAATAACATTGCGTACGGTTCCCTTCAGCACCATCCCCGGCTTTAAGTCCTTCATTTCCAATACATCACTGCGCAGAATGGGTTTGGGCATATCGTCTCTGGGGTCACGGGCGGGCTTTTCCAGCTCCCTTAAAATATCAGTCAACGTGATTTCTCCGATCCCAAGCTCCTCCGCCAGCCCTTTCTTGTCCCGAATGCGCTTCTCCAGGCCGGATACCGCTGTACCAGTGTGGGAGCCGGATTCGGAGCTTCCTCCCGCAACTCCGCCAAAGCCGTCTTTCCCGATCCTATCGTTTGTGCCTTCAGGAACCGTGCTTCCCGCAGATACCATGGCCGCGGCAAGCGCCTTGCCCATAGCGGTATTTGTGTTGCGCACCTGTATGCCTTTTTTCTGTGCCGTACCTTTTTGAAGTGTCTTCCCCGAACCTGACACTGATGACGTTTTGCCTGTCAGGTTGTCCCCTGACACCAATGTCGTTTTCCCAAAACCCGCTCCCTGTGCGGACTTTGCCGCTTTCTTCTGCATTGTTCGTACATCTTCCATGGTCAGACCAAGCTTCTCCAGAAGCTTCATGGCAGCTTCGTAGGATTCGGGATGCACACTGGTGGCATCCAGGGGATTATCTCCGTCCAGAATCCTCATAAAGCCGGCGCACTGCTCATATGCCTTGGGACCCAGCTTGGCAACTTTTAAGAGCTGCTTACGATTCGTAAATCTGCCGTTATTCTCCCGATAATCCACAATATTTCTGGCAATTGTCTTGTTGATACCGGATATGTATTCCAGCAGGGACACGGAAGCAGTGTTCAGATCCACGCCCACCTTGTTCACACTGTCCTCCACCACACCGTTTAACGCCTCACTCAGCTTTTTCTGATTCATATCATGCTGATACTGGCCGACACCGATGGACTGAGGATCTATCTTGACCAGTTCGGCCAATGGATCCTGAAGCCGCCTGGCTATGGATGCTGCACTCCGCTGTCCCACGTCAAAATTAGGGAATTCCTCCGTGGCAAGCTTGCTGGCGGAATAGACGCTGGCCCCCGCTTCGTTGACAATCACATACTGTACCGGTCTGTCCAGCTCCTTCAGTAAATCCACAATGACCTGCTCTGACTCTCTGGATGCCGTACCGTTGCCCACGGAAATCAGATCCACGTTATACTTTTTTATGAGCTTTTTCAGCTCTGCCTTAGCTTCCTCCACCTTATTCTGCGGAGCTGTGGGATAAATGACCTTAGTATCCAGCACCTTCCCGGTGGGATCCACTACCGCCAGCTTACATCCCGTGCGGAAAGCAGGATCCCATCCCAGAACCACCTTTCCGGCAATGGGCGGCTGCAACAGGAGCTGTTCCAGATTTTTGCCAAATACATTGATTGCGCCATCCTCCGCCTTTTCGGTCAGCGCATTCCGGATTTCCCTTTCGATAGCGGGTGCTATTAAACGTTCATAGCTGTCTTCCATCACCTCCTGCAGAACCGGCGAAGTATATGGATTGTCAGAGGTTATCGTCTTCTTTTCCAGATACCTTAAAATACGCTCTGTGGGAGCATTCACCTTTACGGTCAGTATCTTTTCCGCTTCTCCACGGTTCAGTGCAAGAATCCTGTGTCCGGCTATCTTCTTCACCGGCTCTTCAAAATTATAATAGGTCTCGTACACACTCTGGGTTTTCTCATCCTTTGCCGTGCCGGTGATGATCCCCTCTTCCATTGTAAGCTCTCTGATATAGCTTCTGTAATCCGCATTGTCGGAAACACTCTCCGCTATAATATCCTTTGCCCCCTGCAGAGCCTCCTCAGGCGTTTTTACTTTCTTTTCCTCTTCCACGTCCTCAGCCGTAACATACTTCGCGGCTTCCTCTGACAAGGGCGCCTTGGCTGCCTGCTCCAGAATATATTCTGCCAGCCCGTCCAGCCCCTTTTCCCTGGCCACACTGGCTCTGGTTTTCCTCTTGGGACGATAGGGGCGGTAAAGATCCTCCACCACCACAAGCGTCTCCGCCGCCAATATCCTGGCCTTCAGCTCCTCTGTCAGCTTTCCCTGCTCTTCAATACTGCCCAGTACCTGCTCCTTCTTATCCTCAAGACTGCGCAGATATACCAGACGTTCATGGAGATCACGCAGCTGCTCGTCGTTGAGTGAGCCGGTAACCTCCTTCCTGTACCGGGAAATAAAAGGAATGGTATTTCCCTCATCTATCAGCTTAACCGCCGCTTCCACCTGCCATTTCTCCACCTTCAGCTCTTCCTTGATTTTCAGTATAATATCCATATTTCCTCCCTGTTATTTATGTACACATTTGGCAATTGCCCCCAGCAGCAGACTGGCATTAATGGGCTTCGACAAATGCCCGTCCATTCCCGCCATTTTCGTCTCCTTAACGTCCGAATCCATGACGTTGGCACTTAACGCTATGATAGGCACTGTTTCCGCATCGGAACGATCCAGCCGCCGGATTTGCCTCACCGCCTCCAGCCCGTCCATTACGGGCATCATAATGTCCATCAGGATCACGTCTATGGCATTATATTCCGTCTGCCGGAAAACATTGATAGCCTCCTGCCCGTTAGCTGCGCAGAGCACTACCATGCCTTCACCCTCCAGCAGGAATCTGGCAATCTCCATATTCAGCTCATTATCCTCTACAAGCAATACATGCAGCCCGCGCAGATCCACATTTCCGAGCTCGGTGTCCACCTCTTCCCCGCACACCTTGAAGGGAATGGTGAACATGACTTTTGTACCCTCCCCCGGCTCGCTTTCTACCGTAATCACGCCATTCATCTGATCCACAAGCCGCTTGACAATGGACATACCAAGACCCGTTCCCATGTACTCCGTCCTTGCCTCATTGTGTTCCTGTTCAAAAAGTTCAAAAATATTCTTTGCAAATTCAGGCGCCATACCGATTCCGGTATCCTCCACCACGAATTCATAGGTAGCCATCTGCTCATTGCCGGATATTTCCCGGCCGCTTAGAATAATCGAACCGTTAGGCTTATTATATTTGATTGCATTATCAAGAATATGCTCGAAAATCTGCAGGATATGTTTTGGACTTCCTGTAATATTCGGATGAGGAAAATCTCCCGGAATGAATGCGTAGGTAAGCCCTTCCTTCTCGGCCCTGTCCGCGATATTGACCAGCTCCTCCGTGAGAAACGTCGGCAGATTAATGGTCTCATCCATCAGCTCTATCTTGCCGTTTTCCAGGTTGTTCATATCAAGAACGTCCTGCACAAGACTCATAAGATTATCACAGGATATGGAAATCTTTTTCAGGCACTCATCGATTTGCCTGGGATCATTTTTGCTCTTTTTTGCTATTTCCAGCATGCCTACAATCCCATTGATGGGCGTCCGCAGATCGTGGGACATGCGGGACAGAAACAGTCTTTTAGCCCGCCCTGCTTCCTCTGCTCTTGCCAGCGTATCCGACAGCAGTTGATTGGTCTCAAGCTCCTTTTTTTTCTCCTCATCTACAATACGGAACGCCAGTATAATATGTCCTGTCTCCAGCTTCATTGCGCCGCCGTAAAATGCCTGGAACTGAACCCACTGGTATTCCCCTCCCACCTTTGCCCGGTAGGTAGCCTGGTAATTCCCGCCTCTTTCCCCGGGATTGGCAAAAAAATTCAGCTTGTTCAGTATTTCCGCAAAGGAATGGTCATAAGGATTGATATATTCCTGCCCGTACTGCTGCAGCAGCTCGTCCAGTTCCTCAATGGTGCCGCAAACCTGTTCATCCAGGTCATTGCGCTCACTTTTAATGACCCTGTAACGTCCCTGGTTCATATCTACATAAATAATTCGGTTATACCCTCTGGTGAGGGCATTTAAAAGTTCACTCTCACGCCGTCGGGCGTCTTCCACCACCCTGACGGATGCGATGATGATGCCCCGGCCGTCCATGGACACGGATGCTTTCCGAAAGGAATTAACCCATACATGATTACCGGCCTTATTCACCATTCTGAACTCATGGCTGACCGGCTCCTTGTTTTCCAGGCTCTCGGTAAAATCCGCCTTGTCCTTATCAAAGATCAGGTTGATAAATTTTCCCTCCGATATATTCATCATTTCCGAATAGCTGTAGCCGATGGCGGTCAATGCAAAGCCCGAAATAAAATAGATGGGGTATCCGGGTTCATCGTATACACCGACTATTCCTACGGCTCCGTTTTTATCCAAAAGCTCGATAATAGCATCCTGGTTCTGAGGCAAAAGTTGTCTTCCGTCACCGCTGCTGAAATGTAATTCCTCGTAGTATTTCTGAGAATCGCTCATCACTGCTCTCTTTCCGCCCTGTTTTGGCTGCTTGTATATATTTGCCGACTTACATTATTGTATCAAGAATTTCGGTATAAAACAAGCCTGTAGTTCTTACATCCGGTTACTTTTCCGCCCCCGCAGCCTTGCATATGACAGCTGCCCGCCAGCGCCGAATGTGACCGTAACCTCACTTGACTGCCCTTCATATCCTGTAGTATAATGTAATAAATGCAAGGGAAAAGCAAACGGAGGGGAGACTGATTCATGGGCCTTGACCGGAACGGGCAGGAACAGCATAACGGCGACAGCCGAAACGATTGGGAAAACGCCCGTGAGAACTGGGAAAAGTGGGAAGAAGAACAGGAAAAAAAGAACTGGGACAAATGGAACAGCAATGCCTCCCAAAGCAGCTATTACAATCAGCCGACACATCCCCCTTATGACCAGGGTTTTTCCATTGCTTCCATTGTGTGCGGCATACTTTCCATCACTCTGGGCTGCTGCTCTCTTTCTCTGCCGCTGGGCGCTATGGGTATCCTGTTTGCCGTCCTGTGCCGCAGAAAGAAAAGACCCATGAACAATAACTGCGGAACAGGACTCTGTCTGAGCATTTTCGGTTGTATCTATGGATCCGTGAATCTGGTATACCAGGTCTTGCGAAGCCTGCATGATCCGATATTTGTACAGCAGATGCAGCTGATTTATGAACAAATATATAGATAGACAATTATCGTCAGGAGGTAGCTTATGAATCTTTCAATTGGCACCGGCGACATTTACACAGGTCGAACAGGCGGAATACAGAACGGTTTTCCGGCTGCTCCGGAGAAAGCCCGGGAGGAAGAGCAGGAGCAAAAAAGAAGAGAGCTTATGGGGATAGAGGATCCGGTGGAAAAGTATGATCCCACTAAGGAAAACGATCCCAGCGGAGTAAAAGCACCCCGCGAAAAAAACAGCCCCTCCGGGAAAAAGATCCCCGCAGAGGAATGCCAGACCTGCAAAAACCGGAAATATCAGGACGGTTCCGACGAGATGGTTTCCTTTAAGAGCGCTGCCCATATTTCACCGGAAAGCGCCGGAGCACGAGTGAGGGCCCATGAGCAGGAGCACGTCTCCAATGCCTACAAAAAAGCGGCGCAGGGAAACGGCAAGGTAATTTCTGCCTCCGTATCCATCCACACCGCAGTCTGCCCGGAATGCGGCAGGACCTATGTATCCGGCGGTACTACCAATACCCAGATCAAGTACTATAATGAGGATAATCCTTATCAGAAGGGCTTAAAGACTGCAGATCAGGCAAAATACAGCGGTATGAATGCTGATTATGCGGTATAGGAAATCAGAATGGATCAATATGCAAAACGATATGAATTAAAGGACAAGGCAAAGGACGCTTTGAGCGGAAACTACGGCACCCTGATCTTGGGAAGCTTCCTCTTTTCGCTGATCATTTTCCTTGTCCTTTTTCTGTTCGGCTTCGGCCTCTTTCTGTCCTTGCTGGCATCTCTTTACACCGGCGGCGCCTACAGCGTCGGTGCTCTCCGTATCTTCCAGGTCGGGCTTATCATCGCCCATCTCCTGTCAGGCTTTCTCGGCTTCGGCACTGCTTATCTCTGCCTGAAGCTGGCCTGCGGACAGCCTGCTTATTATACGGATGTGTTCTATGGCTTTCAGCGGCAGAACCTGCTTAAGACCCTGCTGCTCACTGCCATCAGGCTGGCACTCTGCCGCATCTGCAGTCTGCCCTTTCAATATTTCACAGACGCATGGCAGGAAACACACGGCATTTCATCGCTCTGGCCGACCCTGCTTGTCTGCCTGGCCGGCTGCTGCATTTACGTTCCCCTGGCACTGGCCCTGGATATAACCTACTTCCTCCTGCTGGACTTCCCTGACAAAAATGCCGCCGGAATCGTCAGCGACAGCTTCCGCCTGATAAAAGGCAGCCGCAGGCGCCTGTTCCTCCTGCAGCTGAGCTTTATCCCGCTCCGGCTGCTGAGCCTTTTGACACTCGGCGTGGGCGAGCTATGGCTGGAGCCCTATATACACATGACTTACACCATATTTTATCTGGATCTGATTAACCCGAAAAAGACACCGACTCCTTCGTGTTGATCCATTTCAAATATCCGTTGATAAAGGGATCCAGCGCTCCGTCCAGTACGGCGTCGGCATTTCCGGTCTCCACATCCGTCCGCAGATCCTTCACCAGCTTATAGGGCTGCAGCACATAGGAACGAATCTGATTTCCCCAGGCAATGTCCTTCACTTCGCCGCGAATATCGGAAAGCTTTTCCACATTGGCTTCCTGCTTTAACAAATACAGCTTTGCCCGCAGCATCTGCATCGCCTTATCCTTATTCTGGAACTGGCTGCGTTCATTCTGGCACTGCACCACCGTTCCCGTAGGAATATGGGTAATGCGGATGGCGGATGAAGTCTTGTTGATGTGCTGCCCGCCAGCGCCGCTGCTTCGGTAGGTATCGATACGCAGATCTTTCTCGTCGATCTCCACATCCACATCCTCCTCTATATCCGGCATGACATCCAGAGATACAAAGGATGTCTGGCGCTTACCCTGCGCATTGAAGGGAGAAATACGAACCAGCCTGTGTACCCCCTTTTCGGACTTTAAATATCCGTAAGCGTTGACGCCGTTGATCTGAAACGTCACCGATTTGATACCCGCCTCGTCCCCGTCAAGAAAATCCAGTACCTCCACACTAAAGCCCTTACGTTCCGCCCACCTGGTATACATACGGTAAAGCATGCTGCACCAGTCACAGCTCTCCGTACCGCCCGCCCCGGCATTCAGCTTCAGAATCGCGTTGTCCTTGTCATATTCTCCTGACAGAAGAGTCCCTACACGAAGCGCGTCAAATTTTGTTTTAAATTCCTCCAACTCCTGCCGGATCTCTGCCGCCATGGAATCGTCATTCTCCTCGTATCCCATTTCGATCAGCGTCAGAATATCCTCATACTGATGAAACAGTCCGCCGCACTCTTCCACTGTACCCTTCAGATTTTTCAGTTCCTTCATTTTGGCATTGGATTTGTCGGGATCATCCCAGAAACCTGGGGCCTCCATCTCCAGTTCCAACTCTTCAATCCGCTTTGATTTATTGTCCAAATCCAGAGAATCCCGCACCTCGTTCAAAGGCGTCTCATAGGTCAGAATCTCGGTTTTCATCTGGTCAAGCTCTACCACATTCGTCACCTGCTTTCTATATTTTTCACATTATACCCTGCGTCCACAGCACTGCTTATACTTTTTACCGCTGCCGCAGGGACAGGGATCATTGGGATATATTTTTGCGTTTCCACGCTTTACAGGCGCCTTTGCCACACTATCGTCCTTGTTGGTGCCGGTAACCTTCGCCACCTGCTCCCGCTCTACCTTCTGCTCCACCCTGATGTGGAACAGCAGACGAACCGTCTCTTCCTTGATATTCTGTATCATCTCATCAAACATCTGATAACCGCTGGATTTATATTCCACCAGAGGGTCACGCTGTCCGTATGCCTGCAGCCCGATTCCCTGCCGCAGCTGCTCCATATCGTCAATATGATCCATCCACTTGCGGTCAATCACCTTTAACAGGATGACTCTCTCCAGCTCACGAATCGCCTCAGCATCCGGGAACTCTGCCTCCTTACTCTCATAGAGCTTCACGGCCTCTTCCTTCAGCTGCTGCTTCAGGCTGTTCTTTTTAGGCGTTTGGACCCGCGCCGCCGTGATCGGCTGCAGAGGGATCGTGGGGATCAGGAGGGTATTCAGCTCATTGAAATTCCACTCATCTACCTCCGCATCATCATTAATGCTTATATCCACACAGTTCTCCGCAATATCCGTGATCATCTTGTAGATAAAATCTCTCATGCTCTCGCCGTTTAACACCCGGCGGCGCTCCTCATAGATGATCTCTCTCTGCTCACTCATAACACGGTCATACTCCAGCAGATTTTTACGGATGCCGAAGTTGTTGTTTTCAATTTTTTTCTGGGCAGATTCAATGGCATTCGTCAGCGCACTGTGCTCAATCTCCTGGCCTTCCGGCACACCCAGGGTATTAAAGATGCTGATCAGCCGCTCGGAGCCGAACAGTCTCATCAGGTCATCCTGCAGGGAAATATAGAACTTGGACTCACCGGGATCTCCCTGACGTCCGGAACGTCCCCGCAGCTGGTTATCAATACGTCTGGACTCGTGGCGCTCCGTGCCGATGATTTTCAGGCCTCCTGCGGCTCTCGCCTCCTCATCCAGCTTAATATCCGTACCACGGCCGGCCATGTTGGTGGCAATGGTCACCGCACCGTGAATGCCGGCATCCGCCACAATCTCGGCTTCCATTTCATGGAACTTCGCGTTCAGGACCTTGTGCCGGATTCCTTTCTTCTGCAGGAGACGGCTCAGCTCTTCACTGGCTTCAATGGTGATCGTACCCACCAGCACCGGCTGTCCCTTCGCATGGGCTTCCTCCACCGCATCCACAATGGCCTTGAGTTTTTCCGACCTGGTCTTGTAAACGGCATCCTGCATATCGTTACGAATCACCGGACGGTTGGTAGGTATCTCCACCACATCCATCCCGTAGATCTCACGGAATTCTTTTTCCTCGGTAAGGGCCGTACCGGTCATGCCGCATTTTTTGTCAAAAAGATTGAAAAAGTTCTGGAAAGTGATGGTAGCCAGAGTCTTGCTCTCCCGCTTCACCTTCACATGCTCCTTGGCCTCGATGGCCTGATGCA
>CANPOY010000077.1 GCA_947575805.1 uncultured Lachnospiraceae bacterium | reverse complement strand
TCTTCTTCATCGCCTTGATCTGTGCCGCACCGCCTACACGGGATACGGAAAGACCCGCGTTCACGGCGGGACGGAATCCGGAGTTGAACATTTCCGTCTCCAGATAAATCTGTCCGTCTGTAATGGAAATAACGTTAGTAGGGATGTATGCAGACACGTCGCCTGCCTGAGTCTCGATGATGGGAAGCGCGGTTAGCGATCCTCCACCGTACTCAGCACTCATCCTGGCAGCTCTTTCCAGCAATCTTGAATGCAGGTAGAATACGTCGCCGGGATATGCCTCACGCCCGGGGGGACGACGAAGCAGCAAAGAGAGTGTACGATATGCGGTAGCATGCTTGCTTAAGTCATCGTACACTACCAGCACATCCTGCCCCTTCTCCATCCACTCCTCGCCGATGGCGCAGCCTGAGTAAGGAGCAATGTACTGCAGGGGGGCAAGGTCACTGGCCGTTGACACCACTACGGTGGTGTATGCCATGGCGCCGTGCTCTTCCAGGGTCTTCACAATATTAGCGATAGTGGAGGCCTTCTGGCCGATCGCCACATAAATACATTTAACATTCTGGCTCTTCTGGTTAATAATCGTATCGATAGCAATCGCCGTCTTACCTGTCTGGCGGTCTCCGATAATCAGCTCACGCTGGCCTCTGCCGATAGGGATCATGGCATCAATGGCCTTGATTCCTGTCTGAAGCGGGGTATCCACCGCCTGTCTGGTAATAACGCCGCTTGCCACACGTTCAATCTTGCGGTAGCTGTCTGTCTGGATGGGACCCTTGCCGTCAATTGGCTGTCCCAGCGAGTTGACCACGCGTCCCAGCATAGCGTCACCCACGGGAACCTCAACCACTCGCCCGGTAGTCTTAACAGTGTCACCTTCATTGATGTTTCTGGCACTGCCCAGCAGAACCGCACCGACGTTATCCTCTTCCAGATTCATCACCATGCCGTACACTTCGCCGGGGAATTCCAGCAGCTCACCCTGCATGGCCTTTTCCAGTCCATGCACACGGGCGATACCGTCTGCCACCTGGATAACAGTACCCACGTCTGACACATCCAACGTGGACGCATACCGCTTGATCTGATCCTTGATAACTGAACTTATTTCTTCCGGTCTTAAATTCATGGATCTGTCGCACCTTTCTTCCAGCCGGTTATCCCAGCTGGATCTGTAATAATTGTTTTGTCAAACTGTCGAGCTTCGTGCGGATACTGCTATCCACAACTCTGTCACCAATGCGGATGACCATTCCCCCGATCAGGGAAGCATCCGTATTAAAATACATTTCCATCTCTCTGTACCCGCTGGTCTCAAGAAGCCTTGCCTTGACCGCAGACTTCTGAGACAGCGAAAGCTCCTGCGCGGTAGTCACCTGCGCGATACCGATCTTCTTCTGCTCCTTTACCCTGGCGGTAAAGTAGTCGAAAACCGCGGGCAGATCCCGGTACCGCTCCTTGGAAATAATAATCCTCAGAAAATTCGCCAGCTCCGTGCTGGCGCGTCCTCCAAAGACCGCATCGATCACCTCCAGCTTCTCCTGCTTCGTAATCCCCGGATGCTCCATCATCTCATCGAACCGGGGATTCTCCGCAAGAATCTTCCTGACGGCATCTATCTCCTCCAGCAGCTCTCCAGCCCTGTCCTCGCCGGATTCCATAGCAGCTTCGAACAAGGCTTCTCCGTATGTCTTGGATACTAACTTAGCCATGTCTTATCTCCTATTTCCTTTAAGGTTTCATCGATCAGCTGGTTTTGTACAGCAGTGTCGATAGAAGCGGCTACCACCTTCCCGGCCATAATAGACGCGACCGCAACAATTTCCCGCTTTACTTCATCGGACATCTTCTGCTTTTCAAGCTCAGCCTCGGTTTTTGCACGCTCCAAAATACGGGCCGCTTCCTCCTTCGCCTGAGCAATGATCTGACTCTCGTTGTTCAAAGCCTTCTGCCGGGCCTCACTCAGGATGCCTTCCGCTTCCTTATCGATCTCCCTCAGCCTGCTTTCATATTCTTCTTTCAGGCGTCCCGCCTCTTCCATATCCTGCCTGGCCGTCTCCAACTCGGAGCGTATCTTATCCTTACGATTGTTCAACATCTTCCTTGCGGGGTTGAACAGCGCATAGCTCATCACGAAGAACAGCACAAACATTGCTATGATGAGCAGGCAGGCATCAGCGATCAGCTGCCAGTCCAGGTCAAAAAGTCTTGACAGCGACGGGCTTTCCGTTAAAAGTATCATCCTCTGCCTCCTTTCTGCCTTTTATAAGCTTATCGGTATTCCGCCTAAGCTCAGGGCAGAAGGGGCTTCAGGAATAACAGAAGGAACGCAATCAGCAAACCGTACAGACCGGTAGTCTCGGCCACTGCCTGACCAAGCAGCATCATGGTTCTGATCTGTGACTGCGCACCGGGATTACGTCCCACTGCTGCTGCAGCGTGTCCTGCTGCGATACCCTGTCCAATTCCAGGTCCGATACCGGCGATAACCGCCAGACCTGCACCGATTGCCGAACAGCCCAAAATAAAGTTTTCATTGAAATCCATAGCTTTTTTCCTCCTAAAATATGTGTTGATATTTCAAAAATCACTTTAGTGATTCTTGTAGATGAAACTTAGAATTTGTTATGTTTTGTCTTTTCAAGCACTATCAATTCTTTCCATCTTTTTAACGGCGCGTCCCATCACCTATTTCATTTGCAACGTAGGTCATAGTCAGCATACAGAATACATACGTTTGAATTGCTCCCGAGAACAAATCAAAATACACATGCAGCGCAGCAGGCCAAAGGGTTGCAAACCAGCCCAGCAGACCGTACACCAGCGCCATCATTGCCGTTCCCGACAGGACATTGGCAAACAGACGCAAGGATAACGAAACCGGGACGGCCAGGTTGCTGATCACATTGATCGGAACCCAGATCGGCAGCCACTTAGGAAGAGGAGAACAATAATCTTCCCAGATTGTCAGCGGCTTCTGATACTTCCACTTGTTGATACGGATCAACAGGAAAGTAATCAGGGCCAGCGGCAGCGTTACTCCGTAATCCGCAGTAGGCGGACGCAGTCCGAACAGGCCGGATATATTGCTGACCAAAATGAAGATAAAGACGGTGCCGATATAATTATAATATTTCGGCGCCGACGCCTCCATAGAGACATCCACCATACCATCCAGCTTTTCCACGATCAGCTCCACAACATTCTGGAAGCTGCCCGGCGTCTCGGACGCCTTTGCCATACAACGCTTCGCTGCGAAAGCAAAGACGATCAGAATCAGCATGACAATGAATACGCATACGTGTGTAGTTGTTATCCAGACCGTATGACCGAAAAAGGAATACTGAAAGACGCCGTGAATCATAAAATCCACATCGCCTCCGCCGGATAACAAAATCCCATGCTCCATACTCTCACCTCCTCTTCTCTCGTATTTTGTTTATGGGGAGTATTTATGATCCTCCCTAAGAGGCTTCTTCCGGCTCCCGGGTTTCCTCGTCTGGAAGCGCCGTGGGCACAGGGTCGGTCTCATGAAACAACATGTTATAAAACTTATGAGTAAACGGCTGCAGATATGCCGCAATTTTCAGGCTCATGTATCCCAAAAAGACGATCAGGGTATTCATCACATTCGTAACCGAAATCACGGCCAGAATTACAATTACCATCAGATAACGGAAAACATATCCCCTGGTAATGATCTTCGCAGCCGCCTCGCCGTTTGGCAGTGCCCTGTCCAGCGTCCTGGCCATATGAATACTGTTTATCACCGCGAAAAGAACCCCGAACCACAGGCTCGAAGCGAATCTAAGCTGCTCCTCTGCAAAAAAGGCCCCCACGAGCTGGCACACAAAACCGAACAGCAGCATACCCGTGTGCATTTCCAGCAGCGTCCTATCTATCTTTTTCAGATATTTCATCATCTTTCCCGTCTTCATCCCTGTCCGTCTTTTTCACCAGGCGGTAGATCCCCTGACATCCTGCTATGGCGCCGACAAAAAACAAGATCACCGTAAAAAACCAGGTCCCCAGCCTGCGGTCAAGCCACAGTCCCAGCGCGGTAGACATTCCCACGGAAGAGATCATGACCAGTCCGAGCTGCGTAATCAAAGGCAGTATTCTGAATGTTTCCCTTTTGTCATCCTTTCGGTGCTTCATGCTCTTCATTATATCTAATTATTGAAAAAAAGTCTAGAAATATTTACAACTTGCCATTGACTCCATGTCTTAACGGTTATAATATTTTGGTATCGACCAGTTTAAATATTACCGCATTTTACCATACATTATATATAAAGGAGCCGGCAAATATGAAGATCCGCACCGCCACGCCACAGGATGCCCCCGGACTGCTGGGTATCTACGCCCCTTACGTGGAGCACACTGCGGTCACTTTTGAGTATACTGTTCCGTCCCCGGAAGAATTTGCCCGCCGCATCCGGCACACATTGGAAAGGTACCCTTATCTGATTGCCGAAGAGGACGGTTTGCCTCTGGGATATACCTATGCCTCCGCCTTTAAGGGCCGGGCCGCTTACGACTGGTCCGTGGAGACTTCCATCTATGTGCGCGGATCTTTTGCCGGCAGAGGAATCGGCACGGCACTTTACAGGGCGCTGGAGGATATTCTGTGCAGACAGCATATCTGTAATCTTTGCGCCTGCATTGCTTACCCCAATCCCGAAAGCATTGCTTTCCATGAACGTTTCGGCTACAAAACCGTGGCCCGTTTTCATGAATCAGGTTTCAAACAGGATACATGGTATGATATGATATGGATGGAAAAGGAACTGTGCCGACACACGGTTCCTCCCATGCCTTTCATCCCTTTTCCCAGACTGCGCGAAACATGGCCCGGACAGCAGAAAGGAGTCCTCGCATGAACAAAGTTTCCCTGCTTTACCGGCGAAGATTAATTCCCCGGGAATGTATACCGCTGAAAGATGACATTATTGTGGAACAGAACGACGAGGTCATTGTCACCAAATGGAATTCTCTGCATCCAAGGGCAGATTTCTCCCACGGCTGCTCCTGCTATTTCCTGCAGGAAGGCCTTAAGGTCAGCAAAATATACCGTGCGGACGGCTCGCTTCTGCACTGGTACTGCGATATTGTGGAGTACAGCTTTAACCCCGAAGACTCTTCCATGACAGTCACTGACCTGCTGGCGGATGTCATCCTCTCTCCGGAGGGTCTTATGAAGGTAGTAGACCTGGATGAGCTGGCGGAGGCTTTGGAGACGTCCCTGATAACGCAGGAGCAGATGATCACCTGCCTACGCAGGCTGGACCATCTGCTCACCATAATCTACCGGGATAAGTTCGACCGGCTCCGGTCTCATATTGACGGGCTGGGACTTTAATACCCCCGCGCACCGTTATCGGGGAAAACTCCGGATTATTCCGCACTTCGTACTCCCGCAGTCCGCCCTGTATTGGCAAATCGTTCTGCTCAGTAAAAGATATGGCCTCCGATGCTGATTCCGGTCAGACCCGGAATGGGGGTGCGGAAGAAAACACAGTTTCCCACATTTGTCAAACCGGACATCGCTTCGTCCGCCGCCCTGTAGCAATCTGCGTTAGCCTTGTTCACAGACAGGGCCAGCTCAAGCCTGCCGCTTGCCACCGGTGAGAACTGTTTATTCTGGTAAATAACCCCCAGCACGGTATCCGGGAACTTGGCACTGAGCACCCGGTTTATCACTACGCTTCCCACTGCCAGCTTTCCTTCGTAAGGCTCTCCGCCCGCTTCACAGTAAATCAGGTTTGCCAGCAGATAACGGTCATTCTCACTGAAGCTAACTTCGGAAATGTCCCGCCACGCGGCCTGGGCAGCTGCTTTGGATAAGGCCAATTCCGCCTGCAGCTGCTTGCGCAGAGACTCCAGGTTCTCCTCCTCCTGTTTGATCTTATCCTCAACCTCCCTGGCATGCTGTTCCGCATCGGCAATCTGATCTCCGTAATCTGCAATGGCATTAGCGGTCTGTCGGATCAGCCCCTGCACCTTATCCTTTTCTGTCTCCGCCTGAAGCTTCAAACCGTCCAGATCTTCTCTTTCTCCCTGAAGCCTGGCCTCCTGTTCCTCAATATAGACACGGGTAGCCGTATACTCGTCCATCTTCTGCCGCTCATACGCCGCCACTCTCTCAATGTAATCCGCCGCATTCAATACTCCGGCAATACTGCCTTCCTTCAGCAGTGCATTCACATAACTTTCGTCTTGCATTTCGTAGAGCGCCCTGGCACGTTCCACCATACATTCATACTGCCATCTTTCAGTGGCCTCCGCTTCTTCCAGGGCTGCCTGGGTTTCCAGGATCTCCTGCTCCTTGTCCCTGATCTGCTGCTCCAGCTCTTCCAGATTCGCCACCACCTGATTCAGCTGTGCGTTCAGGTTATTCAGCTCCTTGCGAAGACCCTTCTGCTCACCCTGAAGCTGATTCAGCTCATTTTCCTGCTTATTTTTCTCATTTTCCAGCTGCTTCCGTCTCTCCTCGGCCTCGTCAATCTTCTGCTGGGTGCTTGAAGTCGCAGACACCACAAGTGTACCGGGAATAAAATTGATCCCGGCAAACCCTGTGACATCCGTTTTCGGCGGATCGGGAGAAATCAATCCTGCTGCCAATACCGCCGTCATCAATACAGCGGTTTTCTTCCATCCTTTCAACTGCTGGAACCTGCCTTTCTAGACCTGAATCTTAATCTGCCTGCCCGTGCGGGAATACGGAATGTAACTGACTCCCGCCGCGTCAAACATTTTCTTGGATGCACGGTTTCCCGGCGTTCCCTCGTACTTGTCGCCGTCGTACACCACTGTCCGAATACCCGCCTGGATAATCGCCTTCGCACATTCGTTACAGGGAAAAAGCGAAACATATAGTTTTGTTCCCTCCAGCGATCCTCCTCTGTAATTCAAAATGGCATTCAGCTCTCCATGGGTGACAAAGGGATACTTTGTATCCAGTCCCTCTCCCTCCCTGTCCCACGGAAACTCTTCATCCGAGCAGCCGCTGGGAAAACCGTTGTAGCCCATCGACAGAATTTTGTTGTCGTTACTCACAATGCAGGCTCCCACCTGCGTATTCGGATCCTTGGACCTCATGCCGGAAAGATACGCTACCCCCATAAAATATTCATCCCAGCTGATATAATCCTCCCGTTTTCCCATTTTGCTTCCTCCTTGGTACGGTTATCTATTTCGTTCCGAAGATACGGTCCCCCGCGTCCCCCAGCCCGGGAACAATGTAGCCGTGATCGTTCAGCCGCTCATCCAGCGCCCCCACATACATGTCCACGTCCGGATGAGCCTCCTCCATAGCCCTGATACCCTCGGGCGCAGCTATAATGCACATGAAATGAATGTTTTTGCATCCTCTGTCCTTCAGCATCTGGATTGCCGCCACGGAAGAACCGCCGGTGGCCAGCATGGGATCCACCACAAACACCTCCCGATCCGCGCAGTCAGCCGGAAGCTTACAGTAATATTCCACGGGCTTTAAGGTTGAAGGATCTCTGTAAAGGCCGATATGCCCTACTTTTGCCGCCGGAATCAGATCCAGTATGCCGTCAACCATTCCCAGTCCGGCGCGCAGGATCGGCACCACAGCCAGCTTTTTACCGCTCAGCTCCTCCGCTGTCGTCCGGCAGATCGGCGTCTCGATTTCCACATCCCCCAGTTTCAGGTCCCGGGTGGCTTCATAGCAGATAAGCATGGCAATCTCGCCGATGGTCTGTCTGAAATCCTTGGTGCCGGTTTCCTTCCTGCGGATGAAGCCGATCTTGTGCCGGATCAGCGGGTGATCCATAATTACTACCTTGGCCATGTTATTTTCCTCCCTCTATCATGTTCACTCTGCGCTGATGCTTTTCTTCCCCGGAAAAGTCCGTATTCAGAAAAGTCTCCACAATGTCCAGAGCAAGGTTGACGCCCAGGAGCCCGCCTCCCAGCGCAAGCACATTCGCGTCGTTGTGCAGCCTGGTCATCTTTGCGGAAAGGGGTTCCGAACAGAGTGCACATCGTACCCCCGGCACCTTGTTTGCAACCATGCTGATACCAATACCGGTGGTACAGATGACAATTCCCTTTTCACAGGTTCCGTCCGCCACCGCCTCTGCTACCGCCCGCCCATAGACAGGGTAATCCACCGATTCCCTGCTGTCACACCCCATATCCCGAAAGGGAATGTTCCTTTCCTCCAGATAATGCTTCACGCTTTCCTTCAGTTCAAAGCCGCCGTGGTCACTTCCGATTGCAATCATGTTTCTCCTCCTGTTTCTGTAAAAATTTAAATATTATAATTTCACGATACGATGCCCCGCCGCTTTCAGCAGCCTGTTCATAATGGCTTGTCCCAGTCCCGCTGTGTCAAAAGCCTCCGCGTATATCTTTGTGACACCTTCGTCATCAAACTCTCTGAGAACCGCAAAAAGATGCCTGGCAATGCCCTCGTCATCCCCCCGGCTGCCCACACATTTGATCACATCGGCACGGTACCGGCAAAGATTCTCACCGGAACAGAGAATCCCCGTCCTCTCACCTGCCTTCTCCTCCTCCGCGGTCTGCCTGTTGATATAAGCCAGCACCGCCCCGGGACTGCCCTCTACCACCGTCAGCTCCCCAGCCGGCGCATAGTGGCGGTACTTCATACCCGGCGCTCTCGGTGCCTGTCCATCGCCATCGCCGTCGCCCAGTATCGTGACATCCGTGTCAACTTCTTTCAGAACCTTTCTCAGCATTTCTCCGGTCACATAACCCGGGCGCAGGATCTGCGGCGGCGATACAGTCAGATCAAGAATCGTGGATTCCAGTCCGATCCCCACCTGACCGCCGTCTATAATCATATCTATCCTTCCATCCATATCCTGCAGCACATATTTGGCATACGTGGGACTGGGCCGTCCCGAGCGGTTGGCACTGGGAGCCGCCACAAATCCCCCGCTGTACCTGATCAGCCTCCCGGCAATTCTGTCCGAGGGGAAACGCACAGCCACCGTATCCAGCCCCCCGGTAGTCTCCGACGGAACCAGGGCGGTCTTATGCAGAATCATCGTCAGCGGCCCGGGCCAAAAAGCATCCGCAATGTGAAACGCTTCCTCCGGTATCCGGCAGGCAATTTTCTCAAGATCCTCCAGTCTGCAGATATGGACGATCAGCGGATTGTCCGACGGTCTTCCCTTGGCGGCGTATATTTTCCGGGCGGATTCCCTGTTCAGGGCATCCCCGCCCAGTCCGTACACAGTCTCCGTGGGAAATGCCACAAGCCCGCCGCTTTGTATGATGCTGCCCGCGCGGCGCAGCGCCGCATCCTCTTCCGCCGTAAATTTCTCCGCTTCCGGCCTGATCTTTACTGTCACTGTATTCATGATAACTGACGCTTTCCGAGTTAATGTTAAGTATTGCTTCTATTTCAGTATAACATACTTATCGGAAAAGATAAAGACTTAGTCTTTCGTATTCAAATACTGCAAAACTCCCATATGTATGGCCCAGGCCAACTCCTCCTGGTACTCGTCGGAGCAAAGCTTATCCGCTTCCCTGCTGTTGGAAAGAAAGCCGCACTCGGGTGCGGTTTCTTATAGGCAGACTTAACTCTACATCAAGAAAAACCTATCAATAAAATGTACTTGCTTCACGTAATAATACCGTGGTTTCATATGCCGTCAGAACACATGAAACCAAAAACCGAATCAATGTTCTCCTGCTTTAACATTATACAACAGAGAACAATCACGTTACAACAGTTATTTATTCCTAATGCTCCGTAACTTTCTACGGGGCATTTTGTAATTCAGGAGGTATCTATGGATTATCAATTAGAACTAAAACAAATTGTGGACTACCCACGGTGCCGCATTTACCGTGAGTTCCTCCGCAGCCTTATGGAAGATAGGGACATCCGTACAAACGGAAGTTCCTATCTTTTTTATTACATGACACTCTGCTCCTATGCCAACTTCCGCTCCTCCTACCGCCGGATAGAGGGTATCTCTTATCTGGTCGGTCCGGGTGAGTGGATCTGCAAGACCTCGGAACTGGCGGAATGGTTCCGCACACGCTTCCAGCATCAGGCAGTCGCCATTCTTGACTTCCTGCAAGAGCAGAATTACATCACTTACACCAGACTTGGAAGAAACCATCTGATTAAGTTCACAATTAACGGCTGGAAACAGCACAATACGGCGCTCGACTACAATTACCCATGTCTGAAGGATGTGGGCTTTTTCTTTTTCCCGGTTGCAGCCGTCCATGAACTGATCAGCATGGGGAAATGCTCGGAGATGGACATTGTGCTGGACTTATGGGTACATACCATTTACAACGACAGTCAGGTGCAGGGGTCTGAACTGGGGCCTGTGGTTTATTTCCGCAACTGCACCGGAAACCCGCTGATAAGTTTCAGTGACCTTGCCCTGCGCTGGGGCATCTCAAAATCAACGGTAAGCCGCATCTTAAACAAACTGCAGGACAAAGAATATCTTTCACTGGTATCGTTTACCGGCAGGCATGGCAGCGTCATCTACCTGTGCAGCTATTTGTCTACCATGTTCAATATCAGTGACGTAATGATCGACAAGGAGGAAATTTCCATGACATTTCAGGTTCCCATTCACACTCCGGAAGATTTACCTCTCACAGAGACAGAGGCTATCCGTGATGAACAGATCACGATTATAGAAGCAGAAGGCTGCGTTTCAGGACAGGCTGGTTGCGTTTCAAAACCGCACATGAAAAATGTTGTTCAGAAAGTGGCTCAAATCCTTGCCACACAAGGGGTTTCGTGCTGCGAATGCC
>CANPOY010000076.1 GCA_947575805.1 uncultured Lachnospiraceae bacterium | reverse complement strand
CCCCCGACCTTTTGGTCCGTAGCCAAACGCTCTATCCAGCTGAGCTAAACACACATTTCCATGTTGCATCGGCATAATTGAATTATTCCTTACAACATTAGATATAATACCCGCTTTTTGAGAAAAAGTCAAGTAGAATTTTTTATTATTACCTGCTGTTCTGTAACTTTTGTGCTTCCTTGCTTAAACTTTCCACCATACCGGTTACGGAATCCACCAGACGGGTATTGTCCTCACATACATTATAGGTTTCATTTGCATGGGCGGAAACCTCTTCCGTAATGGCAGAAATGGTCTGGATATTCTCCACGATGTCCGCATTTGCACTTTCGAGCTCCTCCACAATTTCCTTCAGCTCCCTGGTCTGCTGACCTACATCCTCCGTACCCTGAATGATGCCTTCAAAGTTAGCAGTTACGACCCGGGTGCTCTCGGCATTAGCCTTGTTGCTTTCCGCAGCCACATCCACTGCAGAGGTCACTCCTTCCAGGCCCTGATTAATATTTCCGATCAACTCCGTAATATTCACGGTAGCCGACTTTGTCTGATTGGCCAGTCCCGAGATTTGTCCTGCCACCACCGCAAAGCCTCTTCCCGCTTCTCCTGCCCGCGCTGCCTCTATGCTCGCGTTTAAGGCCAGCATACCGGTACTGTTGGCGATACTGGTGATGGTCTCGATAATCGTATTCATCTGACTGGTATATTCACCGAGCTCCTTCATCTGCTCCAGTATCTGCCGGTTAGCCTCCATGGAGCTTACTACCTGCCTGGACAGTGCATCCATCTGACGTTTGCCATCCTCGACCTTATTTACAGTCCCACTCATGTTCTCTTCGATCTGCAGGGTCGTATCCTTTACTCTGACAATATGCTGCTGAATGACCTCCGTTTTCTGCATCTGCTGCTGTATCGATTCCGCAGATTCCGTGCTTCCGGAAGAAACCTCACTCATATAAGTATGGATTCTATCCATAGACTCGCCCAGCTGTGCCACCTTTTCGGTCATATCACTGATATTGGAAATCATATTTCCCGAAGCCGACAGCACACTGTCTGTCAGCGCATTTGCCGACTCTGTCTGCTTCTGTATATCCCTCAGCTTTACCTGGTTTACCTTTTTGACGCCGATGGTCGCCACTACCATATAGACCGATGTCATCAATACGGCGGCCAGCCTGATCTCCACATCCGGAATCTCCTCGGCAGCAAAGCCTGTAATAAGTGCGTCTTTTATGATACAGGCCACATTTCCCAGAAAAGCTCCGCAGCCAATCAGGATACAGAACCGCACATCCATATAGAGGACGATGACCATATACATGGGGAAAGCATACAGACAGGTCAGCAGGCTGTTGGTGGTAAAGATGGCAAAAATGTATAAAATACCGTAGCAGATCCCCATAATATGTTTAATATATTTGTTTTCATGATCCCTTCTGTAGAGAACCTGCTCCACAATGACCGGCGTCAGACACATTAATGAAAACACCGTAAAATACCCGACTGTCCTTGATCCTTTCAAAAGCTCCAACATATATGCCACAAAAAGAATCATTCCTATAATCGTGTGCCCCATTAACGCTATACGGTTGACATAGCTTTTCTCGGAAAATTTCTCGTTCACCGGTGTTTCCTCCTTAACTTTTCATTTGTTTTGGTAATAACTATATCACTTTTTTCGGTTTCCCTCAATATTTAATTATGCCACAAAAGGAACCAATTCCGGCATGTCATTTATGAACTGCCGAAATATCCCTTTCATTCAAAAAATGAGTCTGGCGATTCTGCTGACGCCATGGTATAATAATTCCGCGTAGCAAATCCATTTTATCAGTCAGGAGGAAAATCATGCTTGAGCTGCAGAATCTTTCCTTTCAGGTACCCGGCGACGACCGGGATCAAAAGGAAATTATACGTGACATAAATCTCACCTTTGAGGATCATACCTTCATAGCCATCACCGGTCCCAACGGCGGCGGCAAATCTACCCTTGCCCGGCTAATAATGGGAATCGAACGCCCCACCTCGGGCAGGATACTTTTTAACGGAAAGGATATTACCGATCTGGACATTACCGAACGGGCAAAGGCGGGAATCAGCTTTGCCTTTCAGCAGCCGGTGCGCTTTAAGGGCATTAAGGTCAAAGATCTGATCACCCTCGCCGCCGGAAGCCAGGTCAAACTTCCCAATGTATGCGACTATCTCTCCAGAGTAGGCCTGTGCGCCAGGGATTACATCAACCGGGACGTAGACGCCAGCCTGTCGGGCGGCGAGCTGAAGCGGATTGAAATTGCTACCATCATCGCCCGCAATACCCCTCTTGCAGTCTTTGACGAGCCGGAGGCGGGCATCGATCTCTGGAGCTTCCAAAACCTGATCAGGGTATTTGAGGAAATGCACCAGTCCAGGGAGAATTCCCTGATTATCATCTCACATCAGGAACGTATTCTGAATATCGCAGACGAAATTATAGTGCTTGCAGGCGGAACCGTACAGGCCAGAGGCCGAAAGAGCGAAATTCTTCCGGAGCTTCTGCGGGGAACGGAAAGCTGCCAGCGCGCCTATGGCGCGGACATGCAAATCTAAGGAAAGGAGCGGCAGAAAATGGACGAAATACAAAAAAACTTACTGGAACAGGTGGCCGGCCTGCATGAGATGCCGACAGGCGCTTACAATATCCGCGCCGACGGAAAAAGCGTGGATCGGGCTACCACCGCTCACATTGACATTGTATCCAAGGACGACAGGCAGGGGATCGATATTGTGATCAAACCCGGCACCAAAAACGAAAGCGTCCACATCCCTGTGGTCTTAAGCGAAAGCGGATTGACCGAAATGGTCTACAACGACTTTTACGTGGGTGACGACTGCGACGTGACTATTGTCGCCGGATGCGGCATTCACAACGGCGGCAGTGAGGACAGCAGGCACGACGGCGTTCACTCCTTTTATATAGGCAAAAATTCCCATGTTAAATACGTAGAAAAACACTATGGAAGCGGCGACGGCAAAGGCGGACGCATCATGAATCCCGAAACGGTGGTGGAGCTGGGAGAGAACAGCTTCCTGGAAATGGAGACCGTGCAGATCAAAGGGGTTGATTCCACGAAACGCTCTACCAGCGCAAAACTGGGTAACGGCGCCAGGCTCATCGTCACGGAGAAGCTTATGACACACGGCAGTCAGACTGCCGAAACCTCGTTTCAGGTGGACCTGGACGGAGAAGGCTCCAGCGCCAATATCATCTCCCGCTCCGTGGCAAGAGATGATTCCACCCAGATGTTCCTGTCCAAGATTAACGGAAATAACCGCTGCGCCGGTCATTCCGAATGTGACGGAATCATTATGGACAATGCGAAAATAAGCGCTGTTCCCGAAATTACCGCAAATCACCTGGATGCCCAGCTGATTCATGAGGCGGCCATCGGAAAGATCGCCGGAGAACAGATCACCAAGCTCATGACCCTGGGACTCACCGAGGAAGAAGCCGAGGCCCAGATTGTCAACGGATTTTTAAAATAACCGCATAAAAAAGCACCTCCGAGAGAAAATAAGCAGCGGAGGTGTTTTTTATGCAAATAGACAGAAAATATCAGACAATGGACGGCAATCAGGCCGCCGCATACGTCGCATACGCTTACAGCGAAGCCGCTGCAATTTATCCCATTACCCCGTCATCCCCCATGGCGGAGCTCTGCGAACGCTGGGCCGCCGAAGGAAAAAAGAACATATATGACCGCCCTCTGCGGGTGGTGCAGATGCAGTCTGAGGCAGGCGCTGCAGGAGCCCTCCACGGCGCCCTGCTGGCAGGCGCTCTGGCAGTTACCTTCACCAGCTCCCAGGGACTGCTGCTCATGCTTCCCAATATTTACCGGCTGGCAGGCGAGCATCTGCCCGGAGTCATCCACGTGGCCTCCCGCAGTATCGCCACCCATGCCCTTTCGATTTTCGGCGATCATTCCGACATCTACGCCTGCCGTCAGACAGGTGCTGCCATTTTTGCCTGCGGAAGCGTTCAGGAGGTCATGGATCTCTCCCCCGTTCCTCATCTGGCCGCCCTGGAGGGGCAGCTTCCTTTCCTCAACTTCTTTGACGGCTTCCGTACCTCCCATGAACTTCACAAGATACAGGTATGGGACTACAATGAGCTGAAAGCCATGGGCAGCCCGGAAGCCCTTGAGTCTTTCCGCAGACGCTGCCTGCATCCGAGCCACGGCAGGAATTTCGGTTCTGCCCAAAATCCCGACATCTTTTTCCAGGCCAGGGAAGCTTCCAATCCCCTTTACATCGCCCTGCCCGGCATCGTTGAACGGCAGCTTGCCAAAATAAACACCCGTCTGGGCACGAACTATGGTCTGTTCAACTACTACGGTTCTCCCCGGGCAGAGCATGTCATCATCGCCATGGGCAGCATCTGTGAGACGATACGGGAGTATCTGGATTACGCCAACGACGACCGATACGGCCTGATCAACGTACACCTATACCGCCCCTTCAGTCCCGATCATCTCCTGGCAGCGCTGCCTCCCACCACAGTTCATGTCACCGTACTGGATCGCACCAAAGAGCCCGGTACGACAGGCGAACCTCTTTATCTGGACGTGGTATCAGCCCTGGAACAGGCCGGACGGCTGACGGTAAGCAGCCCCGGGCAGGGCGCTCCCCTTCCCGCTGTCCGGGTCTTTTCCGGCCGCTACGGGCTTAGCTCCAAGGACACCACCCCCGAACAGATCGCCGCCGTTTATCAGAACATGGACCGGAAATTTTTCACAGTGGGTATTACCGACGACGTGACAAACCTTTCCCTGCCGGTTCCGGAGCTGCCGGATACTGCTCCTGCAGGCACCACAGCCTGCAAATTCTGGGGACTTGGCGGCGACGGCACCGTCAGTGCCACCAAAAATGCCATCAAAATCATCGGCAGCAATACGGAGCTGTCCGCACAGGGATACTTTGAATATGATTCCAAAAAATCCAGAGGACTTACCATATCCCATCTGCGCTTCGGTAAGTCCCCCATTCACAGCGCCTATCGGGTCCGCAACGCGGATTTCGTTGCATGCCATAATCAGGTTTATCTGCATAAATATGAAATGGTGCAGGAAATCAAGGACGGCGGAATCTTTCTTCTTAATATTTCTCTCCGCGGCAAAGAGCTGGAAGACTATCTTCCGGCTGAGACAAAACGCCGGCTTGCCGGACGCCACATCCGCTTCTATGTCATTGACGCCCTGGGAATCGGCAAGGAAATCGGCTTAAATAATAAAATCAGCACGATTCTTCAGGCCGCCTTCTTCGCAGTCACAAAGCTGCTCCCACGGGAAAAGGCACTGGAGCAGATGCAGGCTGCCGCCGCCAAAAGCTACGGCAGAGAAGGAGATGCCATTCTCAGGATGAATAACGAGGCTGTCAGCAGAGGGTTTTCGGAGGTACAGGAAATACCCGTACCAAAAGAATGGCTTACGGCCAATGATCCGGCCGCCGAAGAATACGCCGGCGCAGAAGGTGGGGCGGCTGCCCGGACTCCTCTGGACAATCCCCCTCTGCCGGCTGACGAGGCTCTGGCGGACTATGTAAAAAACATCCAACAGCCCGTCACTGACCAACGGGGCGACGAGCTGCCTGTTTCTGCTTTCCTTCCCTACGCCGACGGCAGTACTCCGCCCGGAAGCACTGCCCATGAGCGACGGAATGTTGCCACGGAAATTCCCACCTGGATTCCGGAAAACTGCATCCAGTGTACCCGTTGTTCCTTCGTCTGCCCCCATGCAGTGATTCGTCCTGCCGCCATGAATGAAACCCAGGCTGCGGATGCACCGGAAGGGATGCCGCGAATTCCTATGACCGGCCTGGTCGATCATACCTTTTCCATTGTCATCTCCCCGGTGGACTGCACTGGCTGCGGCTCCTGCGCCGCCGTCTGCCCGGGAAAGCAGGGGAAGAAAGCACTGGAAATGGGACCGACGCAGGACTCCCTTGCCCAGAAATGTTTCGATTATGCCAAGCCCCTGCTGCCCTGCAAGGAGGCAATGGATAAATTCGGTATCCACACCCTCAAGGGCAGCCAGTTCCGCCGCCCCCTGATGGAGTTCTCCGGAGCCTGCGCGGGCTGTGGTGAAACGCCTTATGTAAAACTATTGACTCAATTGTTCGGCCCGGATATTTACATTGCCAACGCCACCGGCTGCAGCTCTATCTGGGCAAATTCCGCCCCTTCCTGCGCCTACACTGTGGATGACAACGGTCATGGACCTGCCTGGTCAAATTCCCTCTTCGAGGACGCCGCGGAGTTCGGACTGGGGATGCTGCTGGCAGAAGAGGTACGGCAGCAGCGGAACAAATCTCCCGAACATTCCGGAAATGCCAGCCCTTCCCCCGTTCCCTGGGTCATCGGCGGCGACGGCTGGGCCTATGACATCGGCTTCAGCGGTCTGGATCACGTTCTCTCCACAGGGCGTAATATCAACCTCCTGGTCCTGGACACGGAGGTGTACTCCAACACCGGCGGCCAGGTCTCCAAAGCCACACCCCTGGGCGCCACTGCAAAGTTTATCAGCGGAGGAAAGACCACCCGCAAAAAGGATCTGGCCGGCATGGCCCTTTCCTACGGCAATGTATATGTGGCACAGATCGCCCTGGGTGCCGATTTCAACCAGACCATCCGGGCATTGACCGAAGCGGTTAATTATGACGGTCCCTCCCTGGTTATCGCCTATGCCACCTGTATTGCCCACGGAGTGAGAGCCGGCATGGGGTCATCCAGCCATGAAATGAAAAAAGCCGTGGATTCCGGCTATTTTCATCTCTTCCGATATAACCCCACCCTGCTGGAGCAGGGCAAAAATCCCTTTACCCTGGACAGCGGCGAGCCCTCTCTCAATTATCGGGAATTTCTGGAAGGGGAAATACGATACGGTTCTCTGGAAAGATACCGCCCCGATGAAGCCGAAGCACTGTTCACCAAAGCAGCCTGCCTGGCAAAGCAACGCTACGAACACCTGAAGAAGCTGGAAGCGTTTTACGCCTCCGGCAATGGGGATTGCTGACAATCAGCATTCCTCCTTTATGCCTGCCGCCAGCCGCTCCAGGCCTTCCTGCAGCCTGGCCCTGGGGCAGGCCGGATTCATGCGGATAAATTTCTTCCCGGAGGCGCCGTACTCTTCCCCCTCCGTGAGGTAAAGGCCGCTTTGCCTTCTGATCCGGCTCACCAGCTCTGCGGCATCCTCCGTCACCCCGCTGCAGTCCAACCAGAGCAGATATGTTGCATGGGAAGGCACTACCCTGATTCCCGGCAGATGCTCGCTTATAAAAGCACGCACCAGCTGCTTGTTGTCGGCAAGGTACTGCCGCAGCTCCTCCAGCCAGGCTTCCCCTTTCTCAAAGGCCGCTACTGCCGCGCAGACCGCAAAGCTGTTTGGTTCCGCAACCTCATCCGTATTTATGGCCCGATTCACCTTATGACGCAGAACAGGATTCGGCACTACCGCCGCTGCCGTCTGAATCCCCGGAATGCCGAACGTCTTCGTGGGCGCGATACAAGTCACGCTGTTGTCCCGGCAGTTCTCGGACACGGAGGCGAAGGGCACATACTCATATCCGGGATCCGTCAAATCGCAATGTATTTCATCGGAAATTACCGTCACATGATGCCTGACACACAGCTCCCCGATTCTGGCCAAAGTATCCCTGTCCCATATTTTTCCTATCGGGTTGTGGGGATTACACAGGATCATCAGGGTAGTCTGAGGTTCGGCCAGCTTCTTTTCCAGATCTTCAAAATCTATGGAATATCCTTCTCCGTCATATACCAGCGGGCTCTCCAGAATATTCCGCCCGTTATTCAGTATGGAATTGGAGAACATATTGTATACCGGTGTCTGTATCAGCACATTTTCACCTGGCGTGGTCAGCTTCCGCACCGTACTGGAAATGATGGGAATCACTCCTGTGGAAAAGAGCAGCCATTCCTTCTCCAGCTCAAAATGATGTCTGCGGCTCCACCAGCCCCGGTATGCCTGGTACCAGTCCTCCGTCACCACATGATAGCCGAAGATTCCATGGTCCGTCCTTTCCCGGATTGCCTCCAGGATCCCGGGTGCAGTCTCGAAATCCATATCTGCCACCCACATGGGCAGTTCACCCTCCGCTACATCCCACTTTAAGGAACCTGTATTCCGCCGATCCGTCATTTTATCAAAATCATACATATCATTACCCCGCTTCCTGACATGCCGCCTGTGACGGCAGTGCCGCTGCAGCCGACACAGACAATTGCTGAATCCCGGGAAAAACTGCCTTAAGGCAATTCTTCTGTGTGCAAAGGGTTCGCACCGCTAACAGCAGATTTTCCAAGTCAGTGTACTTTACTGACTTGGAAAATCTTTTCACACTTCCCATTCAGCCCTGTCGGCAGTCCTGCCGATCTCGCCCGCCTCGATCTTTGTCTGGTCAATCTTAACCTTACGTCCGTCCATAATCAGCTCTCCGATCCTGTCGGCCCGTATGACGCCTCCCTTGGGATTAAATACGCTGTCCACCTGCCCTACGATTTCCACATCCGCACTGGAATACTCAAAGGCAAGGTTCGTATTGATCAGACGACAATTTTTCATTACCAGATTATCAATATAACACATTCCCTGAAGACTCTCAATGGTACAGTCTATCAAAGTAATATTCCTGGAATTCCAGCCCAGATATTCTCCTGAAATGAAGGAATCATAAACGGTCACATTCTCCGCATTCCAAAAAGAATCCCTGGACAGCATACGGGAATTTCGAATTTCAATGTTCTCCCCGCCGTCAAAGCTGTAGTTGCCCACCAGGGTAAAATGCTCCGCCCGCACATTTTTGCAGTTCATGGCGAAGTAATCTCCCTTTGCGGTCACATCAACCATCTCGATGTCCTGGCAATGCCACAGAGTTTCCGACGCATTGGGGAAATCAACGTTTTGCAGCCTGACTCCCCTGGCACGTCTGAAATTCTTCGGTGCCTCGATCACCGTATCAGATACGGAAATATTGTCCACATACCAGATGCCTGCCCTGGCCATATCGAACAAAGTGCAGTTCGTCATTTTTACGTCCTTCGTATACCAAAGAGGATATTTCCATTTAAAAAGACAATTGTCTATTTCCAGATTGCTGCTTTCCTTTAATGGGGACTCCCCTTCTGCGAAGGTACAGTAGCTGATCCGGGCATCATGGGTTCCAAATAATGCCCTCTCGCCTTTTAATGACTGCTGAATAATCTCTTTCATTGCCCTCTCTATTCCTTTCTTCCATCACTATTTCTTATATATCATTTCTTTTCCAGCCGCTCAAAGCTGTGCAGCCAATCCGCCTTAAAGAAATACAGCAGGAAAGCAATACAGCTGGTACTCCAGGTCAGCGGGTACGCGCTGAACACTACCTCAATCCAGGGATAAAAATGCAGTGCCGCCGTAATATAGGACACCCGCAGCACACACCAGAAGCTCAGCATAATGATCATAGGCACCCTGGCCTTTCCCGCCCCCCGCAGGACTCCCGCTATACAGTGCGCCAACGCCAGCATACAGTAAAATAAAGCTTCCACCTTAGCCTGCCTCACGCCGAATTCTATCACTCCCGCCGTATCGCTGAACAGACCGATCAGCGTCGGGGAAAATACCCAGACGATAACCCCTATCACCTCCGCCAGCGAAACGGAACAGAGAATGCCGAACCGCACTCCCTTCCTTACCCGTTCGTAGCTTTTCGCTCCCAGATTCTGCCCCACAAAAGTAGAAAGTCCCTGGGCAAAGCAGGTCACCGGCAGAAAAGCAAAACCTTCTATCTTGAAATACGAACCACATCCCGCCATGGCGGCATCCCCAAAGGAATTAATGCTGGACTGTACCACAATATTTGCCAGGGCGATAACGGAATTCTGGATTCCCGACGGCAGCCCGAAACGAATTATATTCTTCAGGCTCTCCTTGTGAAAACGAACGTTTCTGACCACCAGCCGATATTCTTCCGGCGCCCGGACCAGCTTTAACAGGCAGAGCGACGCGCTGAGTGCCTGGGAAATAATGGTGGCCAGCGCCGCAGAGCCTACACCCATGCGAAATCCACCCACGAACACCAGATCCAGCACCACATTCGTCATAGAAGAAATGATCAGGTAAATCAAAGGATGCCTGCTGTCTCCCACTGCCTGCAGGATACCCACAAAGATATTGTACATAATGGAGAAAACCGCGCCGCAGAAATAGATTCGAAAGTACTGCACCGACTCCGGCAGTACATCCACCGGTGTATTCATCCATCTTAAGATCGTAGGGGTAAAGCTCACACCCACCACCGTCAGGACAATTCCTGCCACCAGGCCAAAGGCCACGTCCGTATGAAGCGCAAGATTCATGCTCTTGTAATTTCTCGCCCCGAATTCCTTGGCGATAATAACACCCGCTCCCAGCGCCACTCCCTGGAAAAAGCCCACCATCATAAAAATCAGACTGCCGGAGGAGCTGACCGCCGCCAATGCCTGATCACCCAGGAAATGTCCTACAATCAGCGAATCTATGGTGTTATAAAGCTGTTGAAAAATCTGTCCCACAAGGATGGGCAATGCAAACAGCAACAGCTTTTTATAAATGGAACCCTCTGTAAGATCATTCCCCGGATTCACCCCCGCTAACCTCCGTTTAACATGCCTGTCCAGCAAAATGCAGCATCTCCCTCAGTCATAAAAAAAAGTCAATAGGTATGAACCTACGACCCTTTTTATTTTTTATACAACTGACAGCTAACGACCCAGATCGGACTCGAACCGACGACCTCCGCCGTGACAGGGCGGCGCTCTAACCAACTGAGCCACTGGGCCAAATATTTCTCCGCCGAAAAGCAATAAAACAACTCTGCATACTTTACGGCTTGAGTTTGCGGTGAGATTACTCTCTAGTGGACCTTCGGGGACTCGAACCCAGGACCGACCGGTTATGAGCCGGTTGCTC
>CANPOY010000075.1 GCA_947575805.1 uncultured Lachnospiraceae bacterium | reverse complement strand
AAAGCCAGCAAAAGCTTTGAAGGGATTTTTATGAGGCTAGGCTGTCAAACTCCCGTATACGGGCTCGGCACTGGGAATATGGTGTGCATGGCCTGTAGGCTGGACGGTGGCCATGGTGATTTCGGTGGTATTTTATCGCAGGAAGGTCCGGGCCCTGGGAAAACAGTAGCGGTAAAATGCTGGTAAAATAAAACATTTCATTTGTGTTCCTGTTGATTTCATGTTATAATATTAAAATGACTGCGACTGTGTCCGTATAGTGCAATGGCTAATGGGGGAGCAGATAAAATAAGGAGGAAGTGTAGTAATGAGTTTACAGGTAGAAAAATTAGAAAACAACATGGCGAAGCTGACCATAGAGGTTCCCGCCGAGGAGTTGGAGAAGGCGATTGAAAAGGCTTATCAGAAGAGCAGGAATAAAATCAGTCTCCCCGGATTCCGCAAGGGCAAAGCGCCCCGCAGGATGATCGAGCAGATGTACGGCAAAGAGGTTTTCTATGAGGATGCCGCGAATATCCTGATTCCCGACGCTTACGAGAAGGAGCTGGAGGAGTGTACGGAGGAGATCGTATCCTCACCGAAGATCGACGTGGTGCAGTTGGAGGCGGGAAAGCCTTTTATCTTTACGGCTGAGGTAGCGCTGAAGCCGGAGGTGGCCCTGGGGAAATATAAGGGGGTCAAGGTGGCAAAGGCCGATACTGCCGTTACCGAAGAAGAGGTGAATGCGGAGATCGACAGGGAGCGTGAGAAGAATTCCAGAACCGTTGAGGTGACTGACAGGGCCGTACAGAAGGGTGATGTGGCAACCATTGACTTTGAAGGCTTTATAGACGGTGTGCCTTTTGAGGGCGGCAAGGGCAAGGAGTATCCCCTGACGATAGGTTCCGGTGCGTTTATCCCTGGCTTTGAGGATGCCCTGATCGGCGCGGAGACAGGTAAGGAGACGGACGTGAATGTCACCTTCCCCGAGGACTATCAGGCGGCGGAGCTTGCAGGCAAGGCGGCTGTATTCAAGTGCACGGTGACCAAGCTTCAGGAAAAGCAGCTTCCCGAGCTGGATGAGGACTTTGTGGAAGAGGTTTCCGAGGAGAGCGATACCGTAGAAGAATATAAGGAAGAAATAAAGAAAAAGCTGGCTGACAAAAAGGAAGCAGATGCAAAGACCGCGAAGGAGGATGCGGTCATTGACGCTGTCATTGCGGATGCAAAGATGGATATTCCCGATGCCATGGTAGATACCCAGCAGAGGCAGATGGTGCAGGATTATGCGGAACGCCTGCAGTCCCAGGGGATTTCCATGGAGCAGTACATGCAGTTTACAGGCATGACAGTCCCGATGCTGATGGAGCAGGTCAAGCCCCAGGCGCTGAAGAGGATTCAGGCCAGACTGGTACTGGAGGCGGTTGTGGCTGCCGAGAAGATTGAGGCTTCCGAAGAGGAATTTGAGGAAGAGGTAAAGACCATGGCGGAAGCCTACAGGAAGGAAGCCGACGAAGTCAGAGGGCTTTTGGGTGAGAACGGCAGAAAGCAGGTAATGGAGGACATCTGTGTCAGGAAGGCAGTGGATTTCCTGATAGAGAATGCCAAGGAGGACAAGCCTGCCGCTAAGAAGGGCACGGCAAAGAAGACCACCAGGAAGGCAAAGGAAGAGGCTGCCGAAGAGGAGCAGGCGGCAGACAGCCTTGCGGAGAATACCGAAGGAGAAGCTTAAAGTACCAGAGCACAGGGAACGGTTTGTACTCCGGATGGCGGGGACAGCCGTTCCCTGTAGCGGCTGGTGCTTAAGTTTTTATTAATTCCCCGATATACATTGAAATACGGGAATAGTTAAGATATAATAACGTTATTTAATAACAGACAAAATGGAGGACATGAATATGAGTTTGGTGCCTTATGTCATTGAGCAGACCAGCAAGGGCGAAAGGTCTTATGATATTTATTCCAGACTTTTAAAGGACAGGATTATATTTCTGGGCGAGG
Source organism: uncultured Lachnospiraceae bacterium (assembly GCA_947575805.1). Classification (GTDB taxonomy): domain Bacteria; phylum Bacillota; class Clostridia; order Lachnospirales; family Lachnospiraceae; genus Acetatifactor. Next base: position 9,121 of record CANPOY010000075.1, on the reverse strand, counting down.
AGGTAAACGATACTTCCGCAAGCATTGTGGTGGCCCAGCTTTTGTTCCTGGAAGCAGAGGATCCCGAGAAGGATATTCACCTGTATATTAACAGCCCCGGCGGCGTAATCACTGCCGGCATGGCGATCTACGATACCATGAATTATATTAAGTGTGACGTTTCCACCGTTTGCATCGGCATGGCTGCCAGTATGGGTTCCTTCCTGCTGGCGGGAGGAGCAAAGGGCAAGCGTTTCGCCCTGCCCAACGCGGAAATCATGATTCACCAGCCAGCAGGCGGCACTCAGGGACAGGCGACGGAAATCGATATTGCGGCCAAGCATATACTGAAGACAAGGGAGAAGCTGAACCATATTCTGGCAGAGAAGACAGGTAAGGATTATGAGACAATCTGTGCCGATACCGAGCGTGACAACTGGATGAGTGCGGAGGAAGCAAAGGACTACGGATTGATTGATATGGTAATCACTTCCCATGAGACAAAATAAATTTTAGGAGTAAAAAAATGGCATCCAAAATGACCGGAAACGATATAAGATGTTCTTTCTGCAACAAGACCCAGGGCCAGGTCCGCAAGCTGATTGCGGGTCCTGCCGGGGTGTATATCTGCGATGAGTGTATTGACATTTGTGCGGATATTCTGGAGGAGGAACTGGAAGACGATGAAATACAGGAGACCGCCCATTCGGAAATTAATTTGCTGAAGCCGATGCAGATCAAAAATTTCCTGGATGAATACGTGGTCGGCCAGGATGAGGCAAAGAAAGTATTGTCAGTAGCGGTTTACAACCATTACAAGCGTGTGACGGCGCCCAAGGATCTGGATGATGTGGAGCTTCAGAAGAGCAATATCATCATGGTGGGCCCTACGGGATGCGGAAAGACTTATCTTGCCCAGACCTTGGCAAAAATCATTAATGTGCCGTTTGCCATTGCGGACGCTACTACGCTGACGGAAGCCGGTTATGTGGGTGAGGATGTGGAAAACATCCTGTTAAAGCTTATCCAGGCGGCAGACTATGATGTGGACCGGGCTCAGTACGGCATTATTTACATTGATGAAATAGATAAGATCACCAAGAAGGGTGAGAATGTATCGATTACCAGGGATGTGTCCGGAGAGGGCGTTCAACAGGCTCTGTTAAAGATTGTGGAGGGGACGGTAGCCAACGTCCCCCCCCAGGGAGGCAGGAAGCACCCTCACCAGGAATTGATTTCCATTGACACTTCCAATATTCTCTTTATCTGTGGAGGAGCCTTCGACGGGCTGGAAAAGATCGTGGAAGCCAGGCTGGATCGCAAGGCTATCGGGTTTAATACAGAGGTGACACAGAAGACCACAAAGGAGCTGGGAGAGCTGTTGCAGGAAGTAACACCCCAGGATCTGGTAAAATTTGGGCTGATTCCCGAATTTGTCGGCCGTGTGCCTATCTGCGTCGCGCTCCAGGGTCTGGATAAGGAAGCGCTTATCCGCATTCTGAAGGAGCCTAAGAACGCATTGATCAAGCAGTACAAGAAGCTTTTTGATCTGGATGATGTGGAGCTGACCTTTGAGGAGGATGCCGTGACGGCCATTGCCGAGAAGGCCTTCGAGAGGAAGACCGGTGCCAGAGGGCTTCGCTCCATTATGGAGGATGTGCTGATGGATACCATGTACACGATACCCTCCGATGTCTCCATTGAGGAATGTATCATTACCAAGCCTGTGGTGGAAAACGAGAGTGATCCGGTGGTGATCCGCAAGGGCGAGGAAAGAAAACGACTGGGTGAAGCCATCTAGTGAAAGGATAACTTCTGTATGGTCATCAAAAAGGTGAGTCTGGAAACGGTGTGCGGCATCACCAGCAGGCTTCCGGATAATATTTATCCTGAGGCAGCTTTTGCCGGAAAGAGTAATGTGGGGAAATCATCATTGATCAATGCACTGATGAACCGCAAGGCTCTGGCCAGAACCAGCGCGCAGCCGGGGAAAACTCAAACGATAAATTACTACAACATTAATGACGCTCTTTATTTTGTAGACCTGCCGGGCTACGGGTTTGCCAGGGTAAGCGGCAGTGTGAAGGAGCAGTGGGGTAAAATGGTGGAGCGTTACCTGAAGAAGTCAGTGCAGCTGAAGGCCATTTTCCTGCTTCTTGATATTCGGCATGCCCCTTCGGAAAATGATCAAATGATGTATGACTGGATCTGTGCAAACGGCTATCGTCCGATCCTGATCGCCACGAAGCTGGATAAGATCAAAAAGAGCCAGGTTTCGAAGCAGAAGAAGCTGATTTTAAATACGCTGGGCGCGAAGGAGGGAATCACTTTGATTCCCTTTTCCGCACAGACAAAAGAGGGCAGAGAAGAGATCTATGAAATACTGGACGCCATTATGGGACAGCAGGAGGGATAAGTATGAGAAAATACAGTAAGGCACTGGTAAACATTGCCGTGGCTGTGGCGTTGTTTTTTGCAGTTATCATATTCCTGCCCTGGGCGCTGGTCTTTTTTGCGCCTTTCGTGGTGGGCTGGATCATTGCCTTGATTGCCAGCCCGCTTGTGCGTTTTTTCGAAGAAAAGCTCAAAATAAAGCGCAAGGCAGGCAGCGCTTTTGTTATTATCGTAATTATCGGGCTGGTGGTGCTGTTAATTTATCTGGTGATTTCCCAGCTGGTGAATCAGGTGGCCGGTTTGATCCAGTCATTACCTGAAATGTGGGAAAGTCTGGAGCAGGATCTGGAAAATGTGGGCAAGTCTCTGAATGTGTTTTTGGAAAAACTGCCCGGAGAAAACCGTACCAAACTGAAGCTGGATGATCTGCTGGAACAGATCGGAGCCGTGGTCGGTGATTTCATCGGGAAATTAGGCACACCGACCATAGCTGCGGCAGGAAATTTTGCCAAGTGGCTTCCTACTTTTTTCATCGGTATGATTATGGCGTTGCTGTCCTCCTATTTCTTTGTGGCGGAAAATGAACAGATCAATGAATGGTTCCGCAATCATGCGCCGGCTTCACTGCAAAAGCGTTACCGGACGGTGCGCCACAGCCTTATGAGTTCTGTGGGCGGATATTTTAAAGCGCAGCTGAAGATAGAGGTCTGGATGTACCTGCTGCTGCTTGTGGGCCTGGGGGCGCTTCGTGTCAATTATTTTGCACTGATTGCATTGGGTATTGCCTTTCTGGATCTGCTGCCCTTTCTGGGAACGGGGACGGTACTGATACCCTGGGCAATCATTCAGATCCTGACCGCGGATTATAAAATGGCAGTATGGCTCCTGATTATCTGGGGGGGCGGACAGCTGGCAAGGCAGCTGATTCAGCCCAAGATCGTGGGAGATTCCATGGGTGTACCACCTCTGCCGACACTTTTCCTCCTGTTTATCGGCTATAAGGTGGGAGGAGTCATCGGTATGATCATTGCGGTACCGGCGGGGCTTTTGCTCTATTCCATGTATCAGGAAGGAGCATTTGAGACTACGCAGAACAGTGTGCTGATCCTGGTGGCGGGTATTAACCGTTTCCGACGCCTGGGCGGGGAGGACTTGTTTGAGGTGGAGGAAATGCAGCGGCGGGAGGAGAAGACTACCGGGGAGCTGGAGGAGCAGCGACGGAAAGAGATGCAGGAGAAGCAGGCCCGGCGGGAGGCCAAGAAGCAGGGTCATAAAAAAATTTTTCATAAAAAAGAAAAATAGTGAAACCTTTTAGGAAAAAAATCGTCTATCTAGTATGGAGAGTGTGAAAACACTCTCTATTTTGTTGTTTTTGTTGCAACTTTGATACAAGTGCATTGTAAAATGATGCTATTCATAAGGGGGAATGTTCGAGAAGTTTTAATACAGAAATATTTTCAGGCTGGATTTGACATATATCATATTAGACGAGATGACGGAGGAGGAAGGTTCATGAGAAAAGTATTAGTGTACAACAATCAGACGGGAATTGCGGAAAAAATGGAGCCCCTGTTCGTGGGTGAGGGACTGCAGATGGCGAAAGCGGCTAATCTGGAGGATCTGCATGGGCTCCTGAAGGATAAAGAGGTTTTGCTGATGCTGGTGGATGTGGAGCTGGGAGGAAAAGTCTGGGACAGGGGAATCGAGATGATCGTGGGACTGCGGAAGGCCAGCAGTATTCCTTTGATCGTGGTTTCCAGGCAGTCTCTGGAAACGGCGAAGATCATGGCGCTGGAAGCCGGCGCGGATGATTATGTGACGGCGGACTGCAATCCGCTGGAGCTCCTGGCCAGAGTGAAATCCCAGATACGCAGATATATCCAGCTAGTCAATATGTGTGTGAGCATAGACCGGATCTATAAGGTAGACGGTCTGGTGATTGACGACATGCAGCGCAAGGTTACGGTGGAGGGCAGAAATGTAAGACTGACTCCCATTGAGTATAAAATTATGAGGCTTTTGGTGCAGCAGAGGGGGAGGGTTCTTTCCAACAGCCAGATTTATGAGAGCATTTGGAATATGCAGGCCATTGGTGCGGAAAATACCATTGCCGTGCATATCCGCCATATCCGTGAGAAGATTGAGGCTAACCCCAGAGAGCCCAGGTATTTGAAGGTGGTATGGGGCAACGGTTATAAGGTGGGATAAGATTAATCATACAAGAGCAGACCCGGAATGCAGGAGCTTCCGGGTCTTTTTTCGGGGATGTCCGGTGGGCCGCGCTTGATTATATTTGTCTGTAAAGCGTGCACAAAAAGGTTGACAAATAGACCAAAATACTCTATTGTATTAAATGAATAATACAAACGGGAGCAGAAAAAGAAATGGACAGAGCACAATCTAACGCCTCGGTATCTTGGAATCCTATGCAGCGGAAGAAGGGGATTCCCGGAAGTACAGTGAAGATTATCGCGGTGACGGCGATGCTCATCGACCATGTGGCGGCGGCTCTGTTGACCAGAATGATAACAGTCGGAGGCTACTATCATGCGATGGTCAGCGCGGAAAGCTACCGCAGCTGGATGGCGGAGCATGGAAGGCTTTATGCCCTGATGACTGTGATGCGCTCCGTCGGGCGGCTGGGCTTTCCCATATTCTGTTTCCTTTTGGTGGAAGGCTTTCAGAAGACCCGCAGCGTGAAAAAGTATGCTTTCCGGCTGGGGTTGTTTGCCCTGATTTCGGAGGTTCCCTTTGATCTGGCGTTCAACGGCAAGGTGTGGTATCCGGGATACCAGAATGTATATTTTACTCTGTTGGCCGGTATTCTGATCCTGTGGGCCTTTGAGATCATTTCCCGCCTGAAGCCGGCGAAAGGGATACGGTGTCTGGCGATTGCAGGAGGTATTCTGCTTCCGGCCTTATACGGAACGTTTGCGGTTGGCGAATTTATGTCAGGATTTGTGAAGGCATTTCTGAGAGAATTTATGGGAAAGTCAGTGGGCCGGTATGAGAGTGACCTGCTCGTATCCGCAGGGATATACCTGGTGCTGGCGGGAATTATGCTGAAGGCGTGGCTGACTTTTCGGAAGATACTGGGAGGCGACAAAGCCTGGAGAATATGCGGGGACCTGGCGATCCTGGCCGTGGCCATGGCGGGGGCTGATCTGCTGTGTACGGATTATGGCGGAATGGGCGTACTGACCATCGCTGTAATGTATGCCCTGCGGAATAACAAGGTGCTTTCCATGACCGGGGGCTGCGTCACGCTGACGGTTATGAGCCTCAGCGAGATACCGGCGTTTTTAACGCTGATTCCCATAGCTCTTTATAATGGGGAGCGGGGCATAAAGATGAAATATTTCTTCTATGTGTTTTACCCGCTGCATTTGTTCCTGCTCTGGCTGATCTGCTGGGCCATGGGGATGGGATGGATAGCAGTGTGAGAAGGACTTTTGAAGCTTCACGCGAAAGATTGCTTACAGGATTGTTACGGAGGGAGAGAAAAGAGTATGTTAGAAATCATGAATCTGTCAAAGAAATACGGGAAGACGCTGGCAGTGGACGGCGTGGGCTTTACTGTGCCGGACGGGCGCATAGGCATCCTGCTGGGGCCTAACGGCGCGGGAAAATCAACGGTGATTAAAAGTATCGCCGGACTTCTGCGGTATCAGGGAAATATCCGCATCCAGGGGATAGACTCCAGGGAGACGGAAGCCAAGAAATGCTTTGCCTATGTGCCGGAGATCCCGAATATGTATGAAGCGTTGACCGTGCGGGAGCATATAGAATTTGTCAGGCGGGCCTATGCGGCGGACATCACGGAGGAGGAGATCAGGCAGCTTCTGGAGAAGTTTGAGATGGAAGACAAGCAGGATAAGCTGGGGAATGAGCTTTCCAAGGGAATGATGCAGAAGGTCAGCATCTGCTGTGCACTTGCCATCAAACCAAAGGTTATTCTCCTGGATGAGCCCATGGTGGGGCTGGATCCGGCTGCTATCAAGGAGCTGAAGGAGGTGGTTCTTGAGCTGCGCAGTCAGGGTTGTACCGTCCTCATCAGTACCCATATGCTGGAGATGGTAAAGGAGCTGTGGGATGTGACCTTTGTCATGGATAAAGGGCATATTCTGGGGACTTATGTGAAAGAGGATCTTGCGAATGAGGATCTGGAGGAGCTGTTCTTTAAGGTTACGGGGCAGGAGGAACAGAAAGAAACGGTGGAACAGGAGGCCGAGAGGTAGGGTATGGGGGCGATAGGGTATTTATATCGGCGGCTTTGGGCAAATTGGCTGAAAAGAGCGCTTCATAAGCCGATTACGTATGTTTACATGGTTTTTATAGCATTTTATCTGTCCGTTGTGCCCATTTCCCTGAGCACCGTGGCGGAGCAGTTCAAAATCAATTCCCCGGAGGGGATGACGCTGGTACTGACGGTTCTGGCCTTTTGGGTCGTTCCGGCCAATCTGGTGGCCTATGCAAAGAGGAAGGGGCTGATTTACAGAAACAGTGATGTGCATTTCCTGTTTCCTGCCCCGGTCAGTCCCAAGCGGGTGTTGCTGTATGCGAATATCAAGACGTTGTTCCTGCAGGTGTTGATCAACCTCTTTGTCGTAGTCTGTGGCGTGATTATGTTTCGGGTGGAGATTTGGAGGCTGGGGTTGTATGCGGTTTTCTCCCTGGTGGTGGAAAATGTGATGGAAGGCTGTCTGATGCTTCTGCTTTACGGGTCGGAGCGGCTGAAAGAGAAGCATCGGAAATGGATCGTTGCCGCCGTATATGGATTGATCGGAATTCTGGTGGTCATCGGTTTCTGGTATTATTTGCAGCGGGGACTGAATGGTGCAATGGCAGCCGCCTTTTTAAGCAGCGATGCGGTGAAGATGGTGCCGGTAGTGGGCTGGTATATCTCGGTGCTCCATCTGTTGTTTGGCAAGATGACGACTGTGAGTATTGTGGGAGCCGTTCTCTACTTCTGTCTGCTGGCGGTGGTAGTGACAGCAGCGCTGCGCATGAAGTGCACGGGTGCCTTTTACGAGGATGCTGCTAAGTTTGCAGAGGACTATGAGGAGGTGCTGGCCAACCAGCGGCAGGGCGGCACTAAAATGCGCATTGGCAAGAAGGAAAAGTTTGGCAAAGCCAGTGTGAAATGGAAGGGAACGGGAGCAAAGGCGATCTTTTACCGGCAATTATTGGAATATAAGAAGAAGCGTTATTTTATATTTGATGTGAATACGTTGTTTGCTCTGATTGCGGGAATTGTGCTTGCATGGTTGTACGTTCGGGAGGGCAGCTTTAAAGATATTGGGGATTATATCATACCAATGGTGTCTGCGTATATCACTTTTATCTTTACCACGCTGAACGGCAAATGGGCGAAAGAGCTGAAGTCGCCGTATACCTACATGATACCCGATTCCGCCTTTAACAAGCTGGTGAACGCCACGGGAATCCAGTTGATCCAGGCGCTGATCAACGGGCTGCTGATCACGGTGCCGGGAGCGGTGGTGATGGGGATGCCGCCTGTGACGGCGGCACTCTGCGTCATAGCCTGCGCGTTGTTTTCCGCTAACAAGCTGTATGCCTTGGCTGTGGCGGAAATTGCCGTGGGAGGAACGCTGGGAACCATGGGAAAGCAGTTATTTCAGTTGTTTATCCAGGGATTTGTCATTTCGGGAACTGTCCTGGGTGCAGTGCTGGGGAATATGATGGGAGGTACTACACTTGCTTACGGTATGATGGCGCTGGTACTGCTCGTGTTTACCGGGGCATTTATGGTAATTGCCACTTTGAATTTTTACAAGATGGAGATCTGACAGACTGCCATGCAGAATGAATCGCTCTGTTTGTGTGCGGGAGCTTGCTCCCGGCCAACAAACAGAGCGATTCATTCTATAGGGCGGCCGCCCGACATGAAATAAGCCATCAATGTTTTTGCGATGGCTTATGAATGGCATGGCAGTCTGGGAACAGTTAGAAAAGTCTTGACAGTGGCGGAAAAAGGCATTATATTATAAATACGATAATATTAAATGCTAAAAAAATGTAGATTTAGAAGTTAGGAAGAATTTCTATGAGAGATATGATAAAAAAGGTGAAAAGATGTGTGGCTGTTTGTTTATGTGTGGCTTTATTTTTGACAACTGATCAAATAACGTCAGCACACGAAAATGCAGATAGTGATATTATGCAGGAGTATCTGGAAAAGGTAGCTGCGGGGGTGGAAGTATACCTTCTTGTAGATGAAGAAGGAGTTATGTTTGGTTATTATGAGCCTTACGGAAAAGAGAACGTTAATGCTGTGATGCCGAGGTATGGCGTAAATATTAATTGGACAATAGCACCACAGAAATCTTCGTATGGTGAAAATGTTTATACTTTGGGAGAAGGTATCGAAATAAGCGTTTCGATAGCTGTGAGTCAGGAGGGTACTAGTTACTTGGGATTATATGATACAGCTGCGGACAAAGTTCGAAAATTTGCTGATACTAAAAGTACAAACGGATGGAATGGAAAACTAATATTAACTTCTGAATTTACAACATCAACATATAGCTTTGCTATTCTTAACTACTCAGACAGTACGATAACTTATACAGGACACTATTCACTATAAATTCTTTTTTGGGTCAGGAGAGGGTGTATGAAAAAAAAGCGTTGCATTTTGGGTGTGGGAATAGCAGGTGTTGTCCTGTTAATCATAGTTATGTTGTTTATGATAAAAAGCCGATATGATATGGCTTTTAATCATGAC
>CANPOY010000074.1 GCA_947575805.1 uncultured Lachnospiraceae bacterium | reverse complement strand
CCCTTGTGGGAGTCTCCTCCTACCTGTTTACCCGGAACGGGCTGGGGAACACGGCGGCGCTTTTCCTGATGCTGGGCATCATGCTCCCGGCGTTCCTTTTGGCGATGTATGAAAAAGACGGCCTGCCGCCGGAAAAGGTGGTGAAGAACATCCTCCGGGCCAGGTTCCTGCGCCCCGGCGCAAGGCCCTACAGGACGGAAAACATCTACGCGCCCTTTACCGGGCAGGCGGGAAGGGAGGCATTGAATGAAAGAACAAAAAAGCAGACGAAAAAACAAGGCGGAAATGTCCGCCCAGCAGTCCATCTCCTATCGCGCGGGGGGGCTTTATATGTTTACTCATAAAAACGGCGTTCTATTGCGTAACAGAAAAGCAGAGAATCGACCACTAATGGAAGTGATAGGTTCTCTGCTTTTGCTTGCATCCTGTTTGTCAGCGTTGATGATAAGTTGTTGTGAATACTTCATTATCATTATTAATCATGATTTTCAAGGGTTTTTGTTTGTGTAGGATTTGAGGAGAGAGGTGTTTGGGAGAAAATCACACCTTTTCATACCCCGTACAGAAATTGCAGGGAGCAGGCATAAATAGGATTACACTATTTTTTTAAAGAATGCGATGATACTTTCGGCCAATTAAAGGAAACTTTTTAGAGGAATTGACGTCTATATAATCAAATGAGTTCGACGAAACCGTTTAACAGGAGGTATAATCATGAATAGAAAAATGATTAGATTTGTTGCTGCTATCCTTTGTTATAGCGCAGTGCTTGCAGGGGCATTCTGCTTTATTGGATATAAGGCCGCTTGTGACCGCATGGAAAACGCCGCGCCAAGCAGTTTTCCCCAAACATTTTATGCTACGATTTCTGACATTCAGGGTAATACGTTCAAGGTAACGGGAATGGAAGTAAACGACATGAACTTCAGAGGAGAATTTTGCTTTTCTATTGTAGAAGAAACGAAAATTACATGGCGATATACTGATATTTCAATAGAAGATCTGGATGTGGGTGATCATATTTCCATTACCTTTACAGGGGAAATTCTTGAAACATACCCTGCGAAGATGCAACAGGTCGAAGTTGTTCAATTACTGGATGATGAAAAATAAACTCTGATTTATCAGGCAGTTATCCATAACCAATAGCAGCCTGCAAAGTTATTTTGGCGAAGAATTAGGAAATTGGGGCTGCAAGTTTTTTAAAATGGAAAAGGTTAAGAGTATAATAAATTGAATTTTGTTGAGATTAACAAAGGTAACCGTTCAGTTTGTGAGGCTGAGGGAGGTTACCTTTGTGGTTTACCGTTATCTTTACTTCCTGTAGAGTATCCGAATTCAAAAGCAGTCAGATATAAGCCGATTTCAGCAACTACTGAAAAAACAGGCCAGGTAACCGGCGTAATAGTATTGCAGAAAGCAGCCTTAAAAATATATGTTCTGAGATTTTTTCATGAGAAACCTGACAGGGTATCCCTTTTCGTCGCAAATAGAGCGGACTACATCCTCGGCAGCATCCACCATGTTCTCATTGACACAGATAATACATAAATTCTTTTTACGGCGGAAGATGGAGGGCTTTACCCAGCGGATAAAGTAGGAGATACGCTCCTTCAGAAGCTGGCGCTCAATGAGCTGCTTGCATTCAAGATCGGATATTTCGCAGAGCTCAATTTCATTGTTCACCTTTAAGGTAGTATACAAAGGCTGTTCCATGATGTCACCTCATTTTTAAAGATATGGCAGTCGCAAAGCGGCTGGATTCCTGAGTACATTATTTCAGGAATCTGTCATTCATAATCGGCATTCGCCGCCCGCCGAATATGCAGGCATATTCTTCCCGCTAACATTCATTATATCATATATACCCGGAAATGTGCAATGGCGTACATCGTTACTTTACGAGGAAAATTTTGTGTGGTAGAATTAGCTTACTATAAAAAAACGGAAGGAGAGTATTATATGGATTTCTTTGATAAGCTGGGGGATGCCATAACGGAAACTGGAGCTAAGATTGCCGATAAGGCGAAGGAAACGGCGGAGCTTGTCAGTCTGAAAAATCAGATCTCAACCTGTGAAGAGGTAATCAGGAAGAATTACACGGAGATCGGAAAGCTGTACTATGAGCGGTATCATGAAGAACCGAAGGAATTCCTGGAGAAGCAGTGCCGGGCGATAGAAAATGCACAGAAGGGTATTGAGGAGCTGCACAGGAAGATCGAAGAGATAAAAGGCATATAAAAGGGAAAGCGCCATGGCATCGGACCAGTCATGGCGCTTTCTTTTTTGTATAATGCAGGGAAGAAGTTTTTATTGTACCGGTGCAGTGCCTTCAGGGGGCGGAGGCGCTGCCGCCGCGTTTCGTTGGTCGATCTCCATCTGCTGGGTGGCCTGAATGGCCTGCCAGTTGGGATTGGCGTAAAATTCGTCATTATGCTGGCAGTATTCGGCAGTAGGAGGTGCCGAGATGACCTGGGTACCGTCAGGGTTGGTGGTGATCATGGTAGAACCGCTGAGCAGGGCAGGATCTTCAATCAGCTTGCGTTCCATTCTGCCGTATACCGGGAAGGGACACTGAGGGGTGGCAGGCAGTCCGTCGTAGTTGCAGATATTGCCTTCATAATGGATATTGCAGCTCTCGGTGGGAACGGTTCCCTCCGCAAAGAGCTCCGTCCTGATGTGTTCGTCGCATAGTCCCGGAATCGGCAACAGACCGGATCGGCTGCAAACCTGTGCCTGAACCAGTCCCTCCGGTACGGTAAACTGCCGGTCAGGCAGCTCCTCGTGGATTCTGGACATAATGGCTTTCCAGAGGTATTTGGAGGTATTGGAATCCTTCAGGTCAACATTGTTGTCGTAGCCTGTCCAGACCGTACAGGTATAATAGGGAGTAAATCCGGCAAACCATACATCCGTCGGGCCTGTGGTAGTACCGGTCTTGCCTGCCGTGGCCATGGTATTGCTGAATTTTACCCTTGTGCCTGTACCGGAGGTAAGCACGTCCATCATGGCGCTGGTCAGCAGATATGCGGTAGTCTCCTTCAGGACCTGTTTGGTTCTGGGAGTGGTATTGTCCAGAATCACATTATCGTCGGTATCCACTACCTTATAATAGAGCTTGGGTTCCACATAGGTTCCAAGATTGGCAATGGACGCATAAGCCGCGTTCAGCTCATAAGGAGTAACACCCTTGGTCAGACCGCCCAGGGCAATGGGCTGTCGGACATCCGTATAGGTTTTATTATTGATGACCTCGCCGTCTGTCAGGGTGGTAAAGCCGAAGTTCAGCAGATAATCATAACTCAGCTGAGGTGTGATAACTGTGGTGATCTTCACGGCCAGAATATTTATGGAATCCTTGATTCCGCTGCGCACGGACTGGATGCCCCTGTAGGGCGTGCTTGTCCTGGAATAGGAGTTCCGCACGGGAGTTCCGTCGTCATAGTTAAAGGGGGCGTCGTTATATACCTTTGCCAGGGTCATGCCCGCGCTGTCCAGAGCCGGAGCGTATGCTGCCAGCACCTTGAAGGTGGAGCCGGGCAGCCGGGTGGAATTGGTAGCGCGGTTCAAGGTCCGTCTCCCTTCCTTGGCGCCCCGGCCGCCCACGACTGCCACCACGTAGCCGGTGTACTGGTCGGAGATAACGACAGCGGATTGGGGCTGGGCAGTCATGCTGACGGATTCATCGTAGTTGCCCTCCACATTGTCGATCCCCAGCTCGTCCAGAACTGCGGCACGGTAGGTTTCGATTGCCTCCTGGGCATCCTCCTGGGAGGAAAAGATCAGGTTGAACTTGGGTTTGCCGTTTTTCTTAAACCAGGTCATCATATTTTCCTTGCTGTAGTTATGGGCGGTGCCGTCTGCGGTTCTTACTGTCAGGGCATAGTTCAGATACCAGTCCACATTATCCGGGAAGTTCTCGGGATTGGCGATTTCCTCGTCGGCAATGGCCTGGATTGTAGGATCCAGGGTAGAGTAAATACGCAGTCCGCCTGCGGTCAGCAGCCTTTCGGCGTTTGCGGCAGTGTAGTCGGCGGCAATCAGGTCGTTCCGCACCTGCTCATACAGGGCATCCGAAAAGTAGGAGCCGTAGGTGGCGGTAGCGCTCTCCTTATAGTCAATATTGTAGTTGCCGATGCGGTCATAGACGGCATCCGAATCCGCGATGGCTTCATCATACTGGGCCTGGGTGATAAAGTTCAGCTCCAGCATATCATCCAGGCAGCGTTTCCGGCGTTTGGCGTTTTCCTTGGGAAAACTGATCGGGTTATAGCCGTAAGGGTTCTGGGTAATACTGGCGATCACCGCCGCCTCGGAGACAGTCAGCTCGCTGGCGGATTTTCCGAAATATCGCTTGGATGCCGCCTCCACGCCCAGGGTGTTCTGCCCTAAGTTGATGGCATTCATATATTCCAGCAGAATTTCATCCTTTTCGTAATATTTGGAAATTTCTACCGCCAGGTACTGCTCCTGAAGCTTACGCTTGATCTTTTTGATCATGTTCTTGCCCTCGGAGGTCCAGCTGGTAAAGACGGTATTTTTCAGCAGCTGCTGGGTGATGGTGCTGGCGCCCTGGGTTGCCTTAAAACGGGTCTTTATAAACTGATAGCCGGAACGAACCATGGCATAATAATCAATGCCGTTATGCTGGTAGAAACGCCTGTCCTCGATGGCCACAAAGGCCTTTCCCAGATAATCGGGGAGCTGGTCCATGGAGTCCACACGGAGACGATTGGAGTTAATGCCGATGTACTGGTCTACTTCGTTGCCGGCGCAGTCATAGACAATGGTCGCCTCCCCGGAGGCAATGATGGAGCTCAGCTGAATAGTGGGGGTGGAGGCCAGAATGCCATTGTAGGCGCCGATCCCTGCGGCAGCGCCGCATATGCAGATACCGACCAGGGCGATCAGTGTCAGCTTGGCGAACCCCACCAGTATCTTTCTTTCTATTTTTCCTGCTTTGGAATTCAGCGCCTTCTGTTGTGCGCGGATTCCCTTTTTTCCGTAGTTCATTTGTCACGCCTTTCTGTATCTTAGACATTACCCACCATATTATAGCAAATATTGGTATGTAAATAAAGATTTTCTTTTCATCTTAATAATTGTTTCACATTTCGGCCAAAATATGCTACTCTGGAGACAGGAAATGCAGCGAATGGAGATAACGGATGTTATGAATAAGGGAAGTGCAGATTCCTACCGTGTTCTGCTGGAGGGCGGTGTGGGGGAATATGAGGAAAAGAAGTCCCGGTTTATCGCCACGGTCAGGAAATGTGAAAGCGAGGCCGAGGCGGCGTCCTTTATAGAGGAAATGAGAAAGAAGTACTGGGATGCCAGACATAACTGCTATGCCTACTGCGTGGGTGACAGAGGAGAGCTGACCCGCTGCAGCGATGACGGGGAACCGGGGGGGACGGCTGGCAGGCCGATGTTGGAGGTGCTGCTGGGAGCAGACGTCCGCAATGCGGCGGTGGTGGTCACCAGATATTTCGGCGGGGTGCTGCTGGGGACGGGAGGGCTTGTGCGGGCCTATACCCAGGCAGTGAAAGAGGGCTTAAGGCACTGCTCCCTGGGGCGGATGCGCTATGGCGCGGAGCTGTCGGTGACCACGGACTACAGCGGGATCGGGAAAATATTGTATCTGCTGAAAAACGAAGGAATCGAACCGCTTTCCAGCGAGTACACGGACAGGGCGTCCCTGCGGCTGGCAGTTTCCGCAGAGAGACTGGAGGAGCTGCAGAAAAGGATCGTGGAAGTGACCGGCGGGCAGGTAAAATTTGAAAAAATAAAAGAGCTCTATTTCGTTGACAAAGAGCGGTCGGAAAGAATATAATGACTTGAGAAAACGGCATTTCGAAAGGTGGTGGGAAATGCCATGGAGAAAAGAAACGAGCTGGAGGAACTGCTGAGGTTTCTTGAGACAAAACAGTATACCGGGCTGCGTCAGTTTTTGTCAGGGCTTAACGATGCGGACATCGCCGTACTGATGGAGGAACTGAAGGAAGAGGACCTTTTGAAGGTATATCGAATCCTGCCCAAGGATCTGGCGGCGGACGTATTTTCCTACCTGGAGGTGGAGAACCAGCAGGTAATCATCCGTTCCCTCTCGGAAACAGAGGCAGCTAATGTCATCGACAACCTGATGGCGGACGATGCAGCGGACCTGCTGGAGGAAATGCCGGCAAACGTGGTGGATAAGCTGCTGGCAAATACACAGCCGGATACCAGGCAGGCCGTCAATCAGCTTTTGGGTTACCCGGAGGATTCCGCCGGAAGCATCATGACGGTAGAGTATGTCTCCCTGAAGGAGAGCCTGACGGTGGATGAGGCCATTGGGCATATTCGCAAGGTGGGTCTGGACAGTGAGACCATCAATATCTGTTATGTACTGGATGCCAGGCGCCGGCTGGTGGGAACGGTGGCTCTCCGATATTTGCTGTTGAGCGGCGGAGATGAGATTATCGGGGATTTCATGCACGAGAATGTTATTTCCATTCATACCCATATGGATCAGGAGCAGGTGGCGGCCCAGTTTAAAAAGTATGACTTTACGGCCATGCCTGTAGTGGATAATGAGAACAGGATGGTGGGTATTATTACGGTGGATGACATTGTGGATATACTGGAGGAGGAAGCCACGGAGGATATGGAAAAGATGGCGGCCATCCTTCCCAGCGACAAGCCTTATATGAGGACCACAGTGTGGGAAACCTACAGGAAAAGGATTCCCTGGCTGCTCTTATTGATGATTTCGGCGGCTTTTACGGGAGCCATCATCAGTTCTTTTGAGGATGCCCTGAGTGTATATGCGGCACTGATTGCCTTTATTCCCATGCTCATGGATACGGGGGGGAATGCGGGAGGACAGGCCAGCGTGACGGTGATTCGTGGGCTGTCTCTGGGAGAGATCGAGTACCGGGATGTCCCCCGTTTGGTGTGGAAGGAGATCAGAGTGTCCGTGCTTTGCGGATTGACGCTGGCTGTGGCGAATTTTGCCAAGCTGATAGTGTTTGACAGGGTGGGAGTGCCGGTGGCCCTGACCGTCTGTCTGACCCTGGTGGCATCGGTTCTGATGGCCATGCTGGTGGGATGTCTGCTGCCGATCGGGGCAAAGAGACTGGGCTTTGATCCGGCGGTGATGGCGAGTCCTTTCATCACCACGATTGTGGACGCGCTGTCACTGCTGGTATATTTCAGGTTTGCGATCATCATTCTGGGAATTGCGTAGCAAGGAGTGTGTTGCTGTGGAAGAGTGTAAGAATAACAGATGTATTTTAATTGACGAGCTGAACCCTACATTCCTGTATACATGGAAGGGGACCAGGGATAAAAGCAGAGATGAGGCTACTTACCACAGCCACAACCACCTGGAGCTGGCGTTCGTTCTTTCCGGGGAAGGGAGATACCGCTTCGAGGATGGTATCGTCTGCGTGAAGGAAGGGGACGTGATCATTATTAATCCGGGAGTAAAGCATCAGGCCCTGGCGTGTCCGGAGGCGGAGACGCCGGCCACGGAGTTTTTTACGGGAGCTACGGATTTCCATTTCTCCGGCTGCCCCGAAAATGCGCTGCCCGTGCCTGATGGAGGACATGTGCTGCACACGGACGGAGAATTGTGGCAGAGGCTGTTTAAGCTGTATTCTGCAATGGAAGCGGAAAAGGCGGTGTGCAGGCAGGGGCGTTATTTTATGCTGAAAGCGTATCTGATGCAGATGATTCTCCTGGTGATCCGGGAGGAATGCAGGCCTTTGGATCAGGCAGACGGAGCGGCGCTGGAATCCGTAAATAAGAAGAATGTGGTTGAGCAGATGGTAAATTATTTTGAAGACCATTACAGCGAAAAGATTTCCCTGGAGCAGATGGCGGAGAATATGTATCTGAGTCCGTTTTATCTTTCCAAGATCTTTAAGAGCGAGACCGGAGATACACCGATCAGGCATCTGATCAACATCCGCCTGGAAAAGGCCAGGGAACGGCTGGCGGGCGGCAGCGCCGGAAGTATTCAGGAGGTGGCGGCGTCCGTAGGATATGACGATGCCTATCATTTCAGCAAGCTGTTTAAAAAGCGCTATGGCATCTCTCCTTCCCAGGCCAGGAAAAAAGCCTGAAAGACTGTTTTTAGTCAGGGTTGTTTCTTAAAATATTTAACGGAGGTATCAATATATGAGATATTTTTTTGAGTCCAGGATTACGAAGAAGGAGAAGGGGTATATGATCCCCATTCCCTTTAATATCTGGGAGGTCTGCAAGCAGCGTGATGTGATCCAGGCGGAGATCGTCCTGGACAACAAGATCATTGAGTGCGAGCTGCTTCCTATTGAAAAAGGAAATTACGAGATACACATTGAGGATGAAGATGCGGTCAGCGTGGAGCTGGGGGAAGTCCACAAGATCCTGCTGCATGTGAACGGTTCCCTGATCCGTATGGATCAGAACAGTCCTTACAGCTTTGATCATCCCATTCGCACGATCGACGGCGTGAACGTTATCATTCAGCCTGAGGACGGTCTGTGCGGCCAGGCCTGTGTGGCGATGCTGGCGGGGGTGACCATCGCGGAGGTCATCAGCGTCATGGATTGCAGAGAATGGCAGGCTACCATGGGGCGGGTGATTTCCGCGCTGAATTATTATGGTCTGGATCACAGCGATATTATTGTGTATACGGAGGGGCGGGATGCCATTTTGCCCAAGTGCTGTATTATGATGGAGAAGATGGGGCGTTTTTGCCATTATCTGGTGCATTATGACGATAAGTACTATGATTCCAATCTGGGCGTGCTGGAGGAGTATGATATGTCCAAGCTTCTTGGATATTTGGAAATCAAGTGCTGATAAATTTTACAAAGGAGAAGAGAGATGAGTAAACTGACAGACGTTTATTCACAGCTGGCAGCGTCGGCGGGAATGCGCTATGATCAGGTGAATAACGTGATTTACGGACAGAAGGACGGATTTGATATGGTGGTCTACGCAGAGGACAGTCAGGCGCCTTATGCGCTGACCATTCACACTGCGGCAAAGACGCCTACCGGGGCGGCATTTACAAAGGATGAGTTCAAGGAGCTGAGCAAGACTGTGGATGCTCTGGGGGTGGGGAAACAGGAGGGGAATCATATTACGGTTTCCGTGGTGGGCTCCATCAACCAGAAAAAACTTCGGGACAGTCTCGGAAGTAAGCTGCCGGAGGCCATGAACGGTTTGGTTTCCTTCCTGCGGAACCGGGGATGCCAACCCTGCTGCAGTATCTGCGGACAGCCGGAGGACGTATCCGCATACGTGTCCGCGGGCAGCTATTTTCATCTTTGTTCGGGCTGTGAAGCTAACATGCGGGGAAATCTGGCAGTGGAAGAGCAAAAGAAGGCGCAGAAGAAGGAGAATGTGGCAGGCGGTATCGTGGGTGCGCTGCTTGGTTCGCTGGTGGGCGTGCTGTGCATTGTCCTCTTTAGCCAGTTGGGATATGTGGCGGCTCTTTCCGGTGCTATCATGGCAGTGGGTGTATTAAAGGGATACGAGCTGCTGGGCGGCAGGCTGACAAAGAAGGGTATTGTGATCAGTATTGTCATTATGCTGATTATGACTTACGTGGGAGACAGGATTGATACCGCAATTCTTCTGTGGAGAGACGGGGGAGGCGCAGATGCAGGCTACAATTTGTTTGAGTGCTACCGTCTGGTGCCCTTTGCCATTGAACAGGGAGCCATGGAAATGTCGGTTTACATCGGAAACCTGGCGCTGTTGTATGTTTTCCTCCTGCTGGGAGCGGTTCCTACTGTTATTTCCAAGGTAAAGGAGAAAAGGGAAGAGGGTCGTATGGTTAAGATCGGTTCGGCGTTGGGCTTCAACAGCAGCTCGAACTGATTCGGCGGTATGATTTGAGCTTGAAGGGAGACTCCGGAGGCAGATGCTTCCGGGGTCCTTTTTTGAGAACAGGTAATCTTGTTTCAACGGGTTTTATAAACAAAATATAAAATCTCTTCATAAGCCATAGTTAAGAAAACAAGAGAAAATGAAAGAAAACAAGAGATAAATAAAGGAAATAATATTTAAGTAAACGAGAATATGCTTGAAAAACTCTGCATATGAAACTAATATATGTCTTGATGATTAGCACTCGAATTAAATGAGTGCTAACAACAAATTATGAATGATATAAGGAGGCATTACTATGAAATTAGTACCGTTAGGCGACAGAGTCGTATTAAAGCAGCTGGTTGCGGAAGAGACAACAAAGTCCGGTATCGTGCTGCCCGGACAGAATAAGGAAAAGCCCCAGCAGGCGGAGGTGGTTGCAGTGGGCCCCGGCGGCGTAGTGGACGGCAAGGAAGTCAAGATGGAGGTCAAGGCAGGCGACCAGGTCATATATTCCAAATATTCGGGGACGGAAGTGAAGCTGGACGAGGATGAGTATATCATTGTAAAGCAGAGCGACATTCTGGCAATTATTGCCGGCTAGAATTTGCAAACGACAGTTATTTCATGGACAGAACCCTGGGCCGGGAGACAGCCCGAATTGTAAATCATAGAAAAATGGAGGCAGATTATTATGGCAAAGGAAATTAAATACGGTGCGGAAGCACGTGCGGCATTAGAACAGGGTGTCAACCAGCTGGCTGATACTGTCAGAGTTACGCTGGGACCCAAAGGAAGAAATGTGGTGCTGGATAAGTCTTTCGGCGCTCCCCTGATCACCAATGACGGTGTGACAATTGCCAAAGAGATTGAGCTGGAGAACGCTTTTGAAAATATGGGCGCACAGCTTGTAAAGGAAGTAGCTACCAAAACCAACGATGTTGCCGGAGACGGCACCACTACTGCTACCGTTCTTGCCCAGGCGATGGTGAATGCGGGCATGAAGAATCTGGCGGCAGGCGCTAATCCCATTATCCTGAGAAAGGGTATGAAGAAGGCTACCGATTGTGCGGTGGAAGCTATTTCCGGCATGAGCCAGAAGGTGAACGGCAAGGAGCACATTGCAAGGGTTGCGGCAATCTCTGCAGGTGACGAGGGCGTAGGACAGCTGGTTGCGGATGCCATGGAGAAAGTGAGCGGGGACGGCGTTATCACCATTGAGGAGTCCAAGACCATGCAGACGGAGCTTGACCTGGTGGAAGGTATGCAGTTCGACAGAGGATATATTTCCGCTTATATGGCTACCGATATGGATAAGATGGAGGC
>CANPOY010000073.1 GCA_947575805.1 uncultured Lachnospiraceae bacterium | reverse complement strand
ATGGATGGGTTCCCGAGTGGCCAAAGGGGACAGACTGTAAATCTGCTGCAAATTGCTTCGGTGGTTCGAATCCACCCCCATCCATACTCCGCTGGTATGGTGGAATAGGCAGACACAAGAGACTTAAAATCTCTCGGGGGCAACTCCGTGCCGGTTCAAGTCCGGCTACCAGCATGATTAATTGATAAGGAATCCACTGATTCAGTCGTCGCTGAGGTGGGTTCTTTTTCTTTGCTCAATATCCCCGTAATTGCTTCAGGGTTAGCACATTCCGTTATACAGAAACACCGGATATACCCCGGTGAACCGTATGGCGCTGACTACACTGATAAAGTTTGATGATGGGTTTACTTTATTGATAGGGGAGGTAAGGGAGCATCGTTCCAGGATGCAGGTATGTTCGTCAGTGAGGGACTGAAGCCTGAGTTTATAATATAAGCTTCATCTGTATAATCGCCGCAAAGTTGTCTTCCGTAATTTTCCGAAAGCCGGTCATTGGCATGTTCCCCTCTTTCCTACAGGACTCTTTGATAAATTCCGTTTGCAGTATATCATATTACTGTCTGAAAAAACAGACAATATAAATTTTACATAAAATTTTCTGGTATTTCATGGTATCTGCGTCAAACCCATGATAGAATTGATTTCAGGCGGCTAAAGACAGTCGCGGCATTATGGTATTTCGGATTGAAAACATTAAATTTAGAAAGGGGACTACCATGGAAAACTCTGTTCAGGAATACAATAAAAAGCTGCAGCACTATTATGACGGCGACGGAAAGCTTATGCAGTATCCCTCTAAGAAACCATTAAGAATCATCGCGTTGATAAAGATAGCGGAAAAAGTAAATATGGACAGGAAATATACGGAAAAGGAAATCAACGAAATCATTAGAGCCTCCATTGCTTTCAGCGATATAGAACTGATCCGCAGGGAAATGTTCCAATATAAGCTGATCGGAAGGCTTAAGGACGGATCGGAATATTGGGCAGAAAGCGGCTGGAAGGATGCGTACGCGGAGTATATAGGCTAGATTCATAGACTAAATTCACCGGAGGCTGACAAGGGCAAAAGGGAGGGAGCAATATATGCCGGATATAGTATGGATCATTTTGGTTTCATTTTTTGCAGGTATGGGAGCCGGGCTTGGAACAGGCTTTGCCGGCATGAGTGCCGCGGCGGTGATCAGTCCCATGCTGATCACCTTTTTGGATATGGATCCCTATATGGCGGTGGGCATCGCTCTTTCTTCCGATGTACTGGCCAGCGCAGTTTCTGCCTATACCTACGGTAAGAACAAGAATCTTGATATAAGAAACGGGCTCGTGATGATGGCCAGTGTTCTGGTGTTTACCGTGGTGGGAAGCTATGTTTCCAAGCTTGTTCCGGCCCGGGCTATGGGGAATTTTTCCGTGTTCATGACGTTTCTTCTGGGGGTCAAATTCATTGTCCGCCCGGTTATGGCCACAAAGGAAGACATGCAGGCAGTCTCCTCCAAAAAGCGGATGATCCAGTCTGTGATCTGCGGTATTCTAATTGGATTCATCTGCGGTTTTATCGGCGCCGGCGGCGGAATGATGATGCTCCTGATACTGACTTCCGTTTTGGGTTACGAGCTTAAGACGGCGGTTGGTACCAGCGTATTTATCATGACCTTTACGGCGCTTACGGGAGCCGTATCCCATTTTACTCTGGGTGGAATGCCGGATTTTACCGTTTTGGGTCTGTGCGTACTGTTTACTTTAATCTGGGCCAGGATCGCGGCCAGATTTGCCAACAAGGCTGAGCCGAAGACCCTGAACCGTGCCACAGGCGTTGTACTTGTGATTCTGGGGATCGCTATCTTTTTGTTTTCCGCTCTGACGTCCGCAACGTAAAGGCGGAGTGCCATCCGGTGATCTGAGGGGCCGCGGCTGAGCAGGGTGAAAAGGAACGAAAACCATTAATATGCCGCTTGCGGAAAGTAGAAAAGTCTGGTAGAATATTTACATGAGAAAGCAGGTGTGGGCAAAGCCCCAGGGCAGCCATGGGCAAGGCTCTGATGCAGTGCAGACCTGCGGGTTTATGGAGAACAGGAAGGAACGGCATATGAGGGTCGGAGCAATCGGAAGCGCCGGATCAGTTGGCGCAGTGAGTTTTTACAATTACCGTCCGTATATATACAATACAAATACCATGAGCGGTAACAGCCTGTCTAAGGTTAAGCCTATCGGCGATGATTTACTGGCATCCAAAACGGATTTTTCCGGGATGGCAGAGGATGAGCAGAATTTGAATCCTCTGCGTAAGGGTGAGACAGTTAATTTTGCGGATGTGATAGCCATGCAGATGCAGATGGGCAGGATGAATGCGAACAGGATCATGAAGCCTGCGGAGCGCTTTGCGTCGGTGGAGAGCGAGCCGGATAACAGCCGGCCGGTGGATGAGGCAGGTGTTCGGGCGGCCAGGATGCTGGATGCTGCAGGGGCGGCCCAGCCGGCAGCCGACGAAGAGCCTGTACAGGCGTTGCAGACGGGTGCAACCCGGTATCAGATGCAGCAGGCGGCTTTTGCCTATCAGATGAACATGATTGCATGAGAAACAAAGCCGCAGAGTGACTTGCTCTGCGGCTCTTTGTAAGAGTACCCGAAATGAACGGACAGGAAATTTTTCAGTGGGTGAAGGAGCATTACGGTACGAAGCCTGACTACCCCTGGCAGGATAACAACGCGGTCCTGCGGCATAAGAAAAACAGGGAATGGTACCGTGCCCGATGAGGAAATCCGAAACCTGATCCATATGAGTTATGTCCTGACGGAGCCGAAAAAGCGGAAAATATAGGAACGGCAGATACCGACATGGCAGATACCGACATGGTAAATTTCGCGTTATCGTATGGTTTTTAGCAATTCAGGGCATTCTGTCCTTATGAAGAAAAAAATGTCCGTGAACAAAACGGTAAGAACCTTTGACTTTTATGTAATTTTATTTTTCCTTGTCTCCTTTGGCGGATGGCTGTGGGAGGTGGGGATTTTCCTGGTGACGAAGCACGCTTTTATCAACAGGGGAATCTATAAAGGCCCTTATCTGCCGATTTACGGTGTGGGAGGGCTTTTATTGTGGTTTCTGCTGCACCGCCTGAGTAAAAGGCCCCTTGTAACCTTTTTGCTGTCCGCCGGGATCTGCTCGGTGCTTGAATATTTTACCAGTGTATTCCTGGAATGGAGATGGGGCGTACGCTGGTGGGATTACAGCGGCTATCACCTGGATCTGAACGGGCGGGTCTGTCTGCTGGGGGCCGTGTGCTTTGGCCTGGGAGGTATGGCTTTAAACTGTTATCTCATGCCGATGTACATGAGGTTGTACCATAAGTTGCCCCGCAAATGGCGTTTAATCCTGTGCGGTGTATTTTTGACGGGCTTCCTGCTGGATATTACCTATTGTGCGGTCAACCCCAATATTGGATACGGAATTACGCAATAAGAGGCTAAAAGTATGCAAAAACTTTAGCAAATCTTAAGTTGCCTTACCCAATTATGTGAGTTAGAATGTATTAAGCAAATGGCAGTGCCATAAATTATTAAGAAGGCGCACAGAACAAAGGATGAAGGGATGATTATGACCGTTTGGCTTGTATATGCGGGAATACTGGTTTATATGGAAATTGTATTCCACCTGGGGTGCTACGGCCTGCAGGGTTTTAATCCGGTTTTTACGGTGGGACTGATCGCGCTGATTGCCGCAGTGCAGTCGTTTATCGGCGGATGCTTCGGCGAAAAGGGAGAGAAGCGGGCTTCCAGGATCATGCTGTGGGCGGAATATCTTGTTTTTGCCGTTCAGGCAGTATATTTTCATATTTTTAAACAGCCTCTGCAGATGAAGGCGATGTTTGAAACCGGGGGGGACGCTCTGACGAGCTATTGGCGCGAGGCGCTGACAGGCTTGCTGCAGACGCTGCCGCTGCTGATCCTGCTGGTGTTGCCGATTGCGGGGCTGGAAGTTTTAAGAAAGCTTAGGAGATTTAAACCCAGGCCGCTGCATGGCATCAGAAAGCTCAGCATGGGTCTGATCGGTTTGATGTCGCTGGCATACTGTATCTGTACCATAATGATCGGCAGTATAGTGGGAGCCGCTTTTGCCGAAGATTATTGCGAATATTATGATCCTGAGACAGTCATGCGCAGCATGGGAGCCGTGGCTATGGTACAGAGGGATGGATTTTATGAGATGCAGGCTCTTTTTGACAGGTTGACCCACCGCAGGGAAAAGCCCCAGGTCACCACCGACGGAAATATGATAGCGGGCATGGCCGGGGCAGATGCGGTACAGGTGGGGACAGTGTCTGCAAACGGCATTTCCGACACGGAGGGAGACAACCTTTTCGGAGAAGAGGGCCGGCGGGAAGCGGAAGAAATGCCGGAGCAAGACCCGGAGCCGGATACTTCGCCCTATGCCTTTGAGATTGATCTGGCAAAGCTGGCAGAGATGTCTCAGAACAGTAAGGAGGAGAAATGGCTGGCGGATTACATTGCCGGGCTGACGCCGACGAACCGCAATGAGTACACGGGAATGTTTGAGGGTTATAATCTGATTTACCTGACCGCGGAAGGATTTTCCACCTATGCCGTCAGGGAGGATCTGACTCCCACACTGTATAAGATGGTAAATTCGTCCTTTGTGTTCAGCAATTATTATGTCCCGATCTGGGCCACCAGCACCAGCGACGGCGAGTATGTGAACTGTACGGGCCTGATTCCGGACGGACAGCACAGTATGAAGGCAAGTGCCGATAATAACATGGCGTATGTCCTGCCGAAGTTCTTTGCAAAGGAGAATGTATACAGCCGGGCGTACCACAATAATACCCTGTCCTATTATGACCGCCATCTTTCCCATCCGAATCTGGGGTATGATTTCAAGGCGATTAAGCTGGGGAAGGGTCTCTCGGAAGAGGAATGGGGAGGTCAGTTGTTCACGGTGGCAACTCCGGATGCCTGGCCCGGCTCCGACCTTGAAATGATGGAAGGAACCCTGGGCGAGTATATCAATGACGAGCGCTTTCATGTGTACTATATGACAGTATCCGGGCATATGAATTACAATTTCACCGGAAACCGAATGTCCGGCAAGAATAAGGCGGCAGTGGCGGATCTGGATATGTCCGAAAATGCCAGAGCATATCTTGCCTGCAATATTGAGCTGGATAAGGCGCTGGAATATCTGCTGGACCAGCTGGAACAGGCGGGTAAGCTGGAAAATACGGTGATTTGCCTCAGTGCGGATCATTACCCATACGGAATGACGGAGGAGCAGTATGAGGAGCTGGCGGGAAAGGATCTCTCCCAGGATCTGGATGTATACCGTAACAGCCTGATTCTGTGGAATGCCGGAATGGAAGAACCTGTTTATGTGGATAAGGCCTGTTGCTCTGTGGATATATTGCCTACGCTGCTGAATCTGTTTGGATTTGATTTTGACTCCCGTATGTATGCGGGAAGGGATATTTTCTCGGAGCAAGAGGGGCTTGTCATTTTTAAGGACAAGAGCTTTGTCAGCGATACCGTGGCCTATGACCGACAGCAAAAGACCACTACCTGGAAGAAGGAGCTGACTGAGGAGGAGCAGACAGCCTATATGGAGGCTGCAAGGCAGGATGTGAAGAACAGATACCAGTTCAGTGCGTATATCCTGCGGAATGATTATTATAATCTGATTGAACAATGCCGTACGGCCGGGGATATGCAGATACCTCCGGTGGAATAGGGCTGTTGCGCCGCCTTGCAACAGGCGGTTGTTTTACAGATGCGCTATATGAGAATAAAATGGTAATACAGAACGCGGCAGCTGTAAACAACAAATATGGGTTTCGGATGTGCGGAGAATAACCTCTGTGCCGTCCGGGACGGAAAGGCGGGAAAATGAAGACAGATAATCGTATCGGAGAGGTAATCAGCAGAGGCAGGCAGAACCTGAAAATGACTCAGGAGGACTTTGCCTCCAGGATTGGTGTGACACCCCAGGCGGTCAGCAAGTGGGAGTGCGGTACAGGGATGCCGGATGTGAGCCTGCTTGCGGGGATCTGCAGTGTATTAAAGATCAGGGGAAATGAGCTTCTGGGAACGGAAGATGACATTGTGGAGAACGGCAGTCTGAAGATGGGACGGGAGATACGCGACGTCATGATTGCCGAGCCCCTGGTGCTGCAGTTCGGAATCGAGTTGGTTCCCTGCTTTGCAGAGGGGGTACCTACTAATTATGTCAATCTGAAGAGAGCGGAGCTGGCGGGAACCACGGGAATGCTGATGCCGATTTTGCGGCTCAGAGACCATTCGCTGCTGGGGCCGATGGAATACGAGATACGTTCCTATGACAAGGTATTGTTTAAAGGAGAGGCAGAGACGGTGGGGAAGCAGACTTTCCGAAGCCTGATTGACAAAGCGGTGGAAATTTGCTATGCGAATTATGATACGATCCTGAATAAGCATCTGGTGAGAATCATGGTGGACAATGTCAAAGACCTGTATCCGGGTGTAGCGGACGGACTTGTACCGGAGCGCATCAGCTACCTGGAATTGCTGCAGTATCTTCGCAAAAAGGTCAGAGAAACCCATAATATTCGTGATATGATTCATATTCTGGAGGAGATGGAAAGCAGTTATTCCTGTCCGGGCGTCAATTGACGCCCGAGGCCTCTTCTATTTAAACCCCGTCTTCCGGGTCAGGCCGGAGATAATCGGACAGGACGGAATAGTCGTTCTCATTTGTACAAACCACTCTGGCTTTTTGCAGCTCTCCCGGTTTGCAGACGGAAACTACTACATATCGTGAAAGCAGGGACTTTACGTTTAAGATATCGCCCTCCGGTGTGTGGAAAAATACATCTCCGGCGCATTTTTCCGTGGCTGAAAGAAATGAAGATACATCAACGGTTTCCTTTAATCTCATGACTGAATCCCCCTCTGACAGGATCACGTTTTCCTGTATACTTCAAGTATATCACATCCATTATAAAATGAAAACTTTTTTTGCTGAATAAATAGACAAAATGTCTTTTTGGAGCTAAAATAGAATAGATAAAAAAGAAAGGACAGGAGTTTTCTTATGAAGAAAAAAATAGCAGCAGCACTTATGATGGCGATGACTATGGGCGTCCTTGCAGGGTGCGGCGAGGACGGAGGGCCTTCAGCCCCCGTTTCAACCTTGAATCCTTCTCCTATTATTACGGACAGCACGAAGGAGTCTGATCCTGGAAACGAACCGCCTGTGGAGTCGGATTCGAACGAAGGGACGGATATAGGAGGAACCGCGCTGGGGGACGGCATGATGTCCGGCGGCGAGACCCATACCATCGGAAAGCGAACCGTGGTAGACGGCAGGATGCAGAGTAATCTTACCGGAGAATGGAAGGATGAAGCGGTTGCCGGCAGAAGAAGCATGGCGGTTATGATACCGAACAATAAACGGGCAGGCTATAAAGACAGCAGTCCGCTTTTAAAGCAGTACGGTATATCCAAAGCCAGCATTATTTATGAGGCACCAGTGGAAGGGCGTACTTCACGTCTGATGGCGATTATTGAGGATTATGACGATCTGGATATGGTTGGGCCGGTTCGTTCCAGCCGGGATTACTATATCCACGAGGCCATGTCCTTTGACTCTATTTACGTAAACTGGGGACTTGCAATTCCCTGGGTGGAGAAGCTGATCGAGTCCAAACATATTGACAATATCAGCACAGACCCGGTGATTGACAACAGTTATAACGAGGCATTTAAGCGGGACAGCTCTAAAATGCAGGGAGCTGCCACCGAGTTTACAGGCTATCTGGATGTGGCAAAGTATGCCGACGGTGTGAAAGCCAGAGGGTATGAAACAAATTACAGAAGTACCTTTGACAAGTCGTTTGAATTTGCCGACGACGGTTATCTGGCAACCTATGACAGCTTCCCGGATGCGGTAAAGGTTTATCCCGGCGGAACACAGACTAATTCCGGCGGTTATGGCAGCCATAATCCCTGTTTTGAGTATAATGCCGAGGACAGGCTGTATTACCGCAGCCAGTGGGGGGCGGCTCATACCTGTGGCCTGACCGGCGAGCAGCTGGCTGTGACCAACGTTATTTTCAAGGTTTGTCACGGATCCAGAAAGGAGCCGGACAATCCGAAGAGCGATTATCTGGATTTTGTGACGGACGGCAGCGGTAAGGCGTATGTATTTACAAACGGTAAGGTCATCGAGGCAACCTGGGAGCGTAAGGGCGCCAGTGATCCCAGCTACGGGAATTACTTTAACCCTAACCCTACCCTGTATTATGACAAGTCAGGCAATGAGATTGTGCTGAACCAGGGCAAGACCTGGATCTGCTGTATCTGGGATGATTATGAAAAGTACATTTCTTGGGAATAAAACGGCGAAAAAGCTTTTTGGGCTTATCATGGCAGTTATTCTTCTGCTGAACGCGGCAGCCTGGTGCAGTGCGGCCTTTTGTGACTGGTATGTTGCATATATATTTCCGATCTGGGTGAATACATATGGGCGTATTACGGGAATATTTCCCTTCTCCGTGGGGGAATGGCTGATCGCCGCAGGACTTGTCCTGGTGGCGGCAGCCCTGCTTCTCGGAGTGGTATGGGTGGTAACAGGGATTGTCTGTGCCATCAGAAGAGCCGGAAGGCGGGCGGCAGAGCGGAAAGCTTCGGAAGCGGTGGGTATCGCAGGTGTGTGGGTCTACGGAAGACCTCGGCAGACAAGCGGTTTCTGCCGCTTTTCCCGTGGTTTTTACCGCTTTTTTGCATGGGTGCTGCTGATGGTCTGTCTGATTATGACAATGAACTGTTTCATCCTGTATCACGCCTCTGCCTTTTCGAAGCGCTATTTTGGAGAGGAGCAGGGGGACTACACGCCTGCGGAGCTGTTTGCCGTATATAATGTGGTGGCGGAGGAGTGTAACCGGCTGTCTCAGGTGGTGGAGCGGGATGAAACCGGCATGGCAGTCTATACCGGCCGGGAAGGCATTAAAATATCCCGGCGTGACAGCGGGGACTGGCAGCAAGGCCTGAATGCAATGGGGGATGAGGCACGGGAGCTGATGCAGCAGCTTGGGCACACGTATCCGCAGCTGGACGGCTGGTATCCGGAGCCCAAGGCTATGTTCTTTTCGGATTTTATGTGTCAGCAGTATATGCAGGGTTACTACTTCCCGTTTTCCATGGAGGCTAATTACAACGATGTCATGCACATTCTGAATATTCCTTCTACTATGTGCCATGAGCTGGCACATTTGCGGGGATATATCTTTGAGGACGAGGCCAATTTTATCGGTTATCTGGCATGTATACAGGCAGAGGACGAGTTTTTTCGATATGCGGGTTATCTGAGTGTGCTGAATTATCTGTATAATGATGTGTATAAGCTGGAAAGGGAGCAGCCGGAGGTCTTTGCGGAGACAATGGCGGCAGTGCCCCTTACGGGGGTATCGGCTCAGGTGTGGGAGGATAATATCTTTGTATCCGACGAAGAGTGGGAACGAATTAACGGCAAGGCTTTGATTGACACGGAGCTTGTTGATAAAGCAGCGGATGCGTTTATCGACACGAACCTGAAGGTCAACGGTGTGACTGACGGCAAGGTCAGCTACAGCAGGGTGGTAAGGTTGTTGCTGCAGTACTACAGTCAGAGTAATGAGGATCGATAAAAAGGGCTGCTGTGGAGAAATCCACAGCAGCCTCTTGCTGCCTTATAAAACAGGAAATTTTTGATGGATATTGACTACAGTGACAGTGAACCCCGCAGCTCCTCAAGGTGATCCGATATTTCCTCAATGTTGGCACGAAGATCATCGGCAATATCGGATATGGAGTCTGCTACATCGGATAGAATGTCATCCAGATCCTCTGCTTCTCCCCCAGTGACCTTTATCGTTATATTGCCCGCAAGACTTTCCGCGTCAAGTTCCTCCAGCATATCGCAGGCTGAAGAAAGAGCATCCAGACTTGCGGAAACTGCTTCCAGGCGATCTTCTGCGGTTGCCTGAATTTCATCGATAATCTCCTGCAGCGCATCGCTCAGTTTTTGTGTAGCGTCTTCTATTATCTCCCGCGCCTGATCGCCGCTGCTTTCCATCACGTCTTCAAGACTTTCAATGGAAGCATATTTGCCCTGTCTCACTTTGTTAAACAGGTTCTCTATGGAAGCTGTAATCTGTGAGATATCTATGTCCGGAATAAATCCCTTCGGCATCTTTTCGACGGGGCCAAAGTGAAGGTGAGGGAAAGGTGGAATTCCCAAAGACTTGGCTGACAAGTCTGCACTATACTTTTTATTTGCTTTTTGCTGCATATGTTTTTCACGGAGGCTTTTCGTGCTGTACCAGTTATTGCTGGGAAAGCCGTCGCTGAAGACAATGTTGTGCCGCTGGGGCCTATCTGCCTCAAA
The DNA here is from genome assembly GCA_947575805.1 of uncultured Lachnospiraceae bacterium. Lineage (GTDB taxonomy): Bacteria > Bacillota > Clostridia > Lachnospirales > Lachnospiraceae > Acetatifactor. Next base: position 978 of record CANPOY010000073.1, on the reverse strand, counting down.
AGGATCGGGATGATCCACCAGCTCCGCATAAGCGGATACATCCTTTGCTGTCAGAATTGTTGTATAGGCATTCTGGGCAACAAATCTCAGCTCGGTATATTCATTATCCTGGGTTCGGAAGGGGATCTCATACAGCTCCCATCCATTCAGCTTCTTCACAGGGCGGATATAGTTGCGGTTCAGATTATAAGAGAAGCGCTGCTCATGATTATTGTTAAAAAGAATATCAAAGCGGCATACCTCGTCATTCCTGTCATTCTCCCCGCCATTCAGCCAGAAAGTAAAGCTGCAGTCCGTATTTTTCGGCAGGAGGAGAGTTTCCGAAACGATCTCCGTCCAATGGTTGGACCAGTCGCCAATCGTAAAGCTTTCTGCAAGCACTCCGTCTGGTCCCGTTATAAAGGAACGGTTACCTACGTTTTCTTTGCAAGCCCTGTTAAAGGACCACGTGCGAGGGTCGAAATATAACTTTATAACTTGATTCTCTGTCTCTTTGTTTGTAGCGTCTATTTTAATAGGTTGATCCATCTTCATTACCTCCGATTTTTGTCTGTTGTCTGGCAACATGGTATCGGACATACTCAGATGAATAATGAAGTCGTTCACATAATATGCCCGACCCTTTTTTACCAGTCCCGCTGCCCGTTTCGGATAAGTCAGACCAATTTGGTTGCCCTCACTGTCCAGGACGCGGATGGTTTTCCTGCTTTCGGAATCTGCGTTTTTTGCTATGGGTATCCTCCCCTCTTTCCTGATTGCAGATTTACAAGTTACGTTTGCCGTTTTTTGTTATGGGTGCCATCCCCTGTATATAGTATAAGCGTATAGAAGCAGTTTGTCAAAGATTTTTTATTATCCAAACTTTGGGGTTGACATTTATTCTTTCCTATGATAATATTTATTTCGTTCGATGGAAAATTAAATATGCAGGTGTAGTTCAATGGTAGAACACCAGCCTTCCAAGCTGGATACGTGGGT
>CANPOY010000072.1 GCA_947575805.1 uncultured Lachnospiraceae bacterium | reverse complement strand
GACCTATATTTGAAAATGATTATGTGTCATTTAATGAGTTGCAGGTTGTTCATTTGTATGAAGATTATAAAAATAATCCAGATAGATTAGATGGGATGCTGTTATATGATGATGGAATTGTCAAAGGGATAATAAATGGAAAGCCCATGGGTAATAAAACAATTGAGATTACGGATTTTTATGTTGAACCTTTTTTTGTGGGACAGGGAATAGGGACACTTTTGATAGAATATCTGATTGAGCAAGTAAGGAAAAAAGGAGTGCATAAAATAGTATTATGGGTTATAAAAGATAACGTGAAAGCTAGAAAGTTTTATGAAGCTCATGGATTTTGCAGTAGTGGAAAAACATGTATAATAGAAGGTACTACAAAAGAGGATTGTTGCTATGAATATGTTTTTGAATAAGAGGATATATATGTAGTGCAAAATTGCGGTCTGCAAGGAACTTGATAACTTGAAATTTTATCTGTAAAAATGGCAAATTTTTTGGGCGAACAAGTGACAGGTCAAAAATCAATGGAGAATTAATTATAGATTGATAAATTTACAGACAGACCCTGCTTTAAGTGTCCGTCGCTTCCATGCGGATGAAATCGAGCAGTCACCGGAAGGCGAATACCTGTGGCGGGGAGAAAGGCTGTCCGTTCCGGAAGATGGATCCACCTCCCTCCACCGGGCAATTTCCTTCCTGGAAAGCTGCGTTCCTGCGCCTGCATTGCACCCTGACTTAATGGACATTATTTCCGAAGAACTGGACGCGTATTTTTCTGGTGACAAAAGCGCCAGGCAGGCGGCGGAAATCATTGACCGCAGAGTCCAGGTGTATCTGGATGAAGGGAACTGAACTGCTATCATAATAGGAATTTGTTTCTCACACTATGCCGCGAAGATAAACTTCACCTATATAATTCTCCATAATTTCCCTGATCTTAACCATGGTTTCTTCGGAGAAGGTTCCAAGTCCTGCCTGTATCACATTTTCATTTTCCCTGAAAGACTGCAGATAATAGGCCCGGCTGCCCTCCAGCAGCCGGCCGATAGCGGTAAATTCCGAAACAGTATGAAGCCCCTGCACCACAGTAGTACGAAACTCATAGGGAATTCCGCAGTTTTTTAATATACCAATGCTTTCCTCTATCCGGGTAAAATCCAGTCCTGGGCAGCCGGCTGCTTTTGCATAATTCTCCGGGGATGCTTTAACATCCATGGCAACATAGTCCAATACTCCCTCCGCCAAAAGCCGCCGCAGTACTGCCGGCTCATATCCGTTGGTATCCAGCTTTACAAGGTATCCCAGAGCTTTGACCTTATTTACAAAATCAGCCAGACCCGGCTGCAGAGTGGGCTCACCGCCGGTAATGCAGACCCCTTCCAATATTCCCCGCCGTTTATCCAGATGGGCAAACACCTCTTCCTCCGTCACTTTCGGCTGTGCCGTCGGATGCAGCACCAGATCCCCATTGTGGCAGAAGGGACAGCGAAAATTGCAGCCACCGGTAAAAACGGTGGCTGCTACATGTCCCGGATAATCCAATAATGTTGTCTTGTGAAATCCTTGAATTTCCATTTACTCTTACTCTTTCCTGCTCTGCTGATCCAGGCTCTCCGTCTTCTGCTTGCCGCCCTTTCCGGCAGTCTTCGAACCCTGCTTGCTTCCCTTGCCGGAGGCCTTCGTTCCCTTCTTGCCCTTTTTCGCCGGATTCCCGGATTTCTTCTTTGCCTTCTCCTTTTTAGGAGTTCTCCCGTAAAGCTCCGACATCTCTCTGATTTCCAGGGCAAGCTCTTTGGTAAAAGCCCCCTTCTTCATCCGCCAGGTCCAGTTGCCTCCCAGCGTAGAGGGAATATTGATCCGAGCTTCAGAGCCCAGGCCCAGATAATCCTGCATGGGGATCACTGCCAGATCGGCGACGCAGGAAAGTACCGCTCGGATAAACTCCCATTTGATTTCATCTCTGCTGCATTTCCCCAGATTCAAATAGCGGTCGCAAAATTCCCTGTCGGCTTCCGCAAGCTGTCCGTAATACCAGCCCAATGTCGTGTCATTATCGTGGGTTCCGGTGTAGGCCACGGAATTCCTGCCGTAATTATGAGGCAGATAATCACTGTCCTCCCTGGAATCAAAGGCAAACTGCAGCACCTTCATCCCGGGATACCCGGTTCGCTTTACCAATTCTAACACGGACGGGGTCAAAAAGCCAAGATCTTCCGCTATCACTTCCCGTTCTCCCAGCCTCTTCTTCATCGTCTCGAAAAGGGAATCCCCCGGTCCCGGCTCCCACTCGCCTATTTCCGCGGTCTTCATACCCGCAGGAATAGAATAATAAGCGTCAAATGCCCTGAAATGGTCTATGCGGACCACGTCATACATCTTGAAGCAGGCCTCCAGTCTCTTCATCCACCACTCGTAACCGGTCTTCTTATGATAGTCCCAACGATAAAGGGGATTGCCCCAAAGCTGCCCCGTGGCAGCAAAAGCATCCGGGGGACATCCTGCCACGGCCGTGGGATTACAGTCCTCGTCAAACTGAAAAAGTTCCGGATTCGCCCAGGCATCCGAGCTGTCAAAGGCCACATAAATGGGAATATCCCCGATAATCTTTATTCCTTTGCGATTGGCGTAAGCTTTAAGCTTTTCCCACTGGACGCGGAACATATACTGCTGAAACTGGTAAAACTCTACCTCATCGGCAAATTTTGTGCGATACTTTTCCAGGGCCTCTGGCATGCGGATCTTAATCTCCTCATCCCACTCCACCCAGCAAACATTGCCGAAGGAAGCCTTCACCGCCATATAAAGCGCATAATCGTCCAGCCAGTAAGCATTATCCTTCACAAAGATCCGGAAAGCAGGCTCATTTGCAATCTTGCTGTTCTTCCATGCCTCCCTGAGGAGCAGAAAACGACTCTCGTAAATTCTGGCATAATCCACGTACTCCGCATTATCTCCAAAATCAAAGCTGCCGCATTTCTGCTTCGTGATATACCCTCTCTCTATCAGATCCTCCGGATCGATGAAATAGGGATTGCCCGCGAAGGTAGAAAAGGACTGATACGGGGAGTCCCCGTACCCGGTAGGACCAAGGGGCAGTATCTGCCAATAAGACTGCCCCGCCTTCTTCAGTCTGTCTACAAAGTCATATGCTTCTTTTGAAAAACACCCGATTCCGTATGCCGACGGCAGACTCGAAACCGGCAGTAATACCCCGCTTGCTCTCATGGCTAACCCTCTTTTTTATAATTATTTCTTTTTTCCGTTACCCAGCACGATCAGAATACCTCCTACGACTGCCAGCGCCACTGCACAAATCACACCGATCAGTACACCGCTCATGCTTTCTTTCGCCGCAGGTTTGTTAACGTCTTCTGTGTCCTCTGACGCTTCCCCCTCCGCATCCGGCTCCTCCGTCACAGGCACACTTTCATCTTTGATCAGTATCATAGCGGAGATCGGCTCGACGCTTACCTTGCCGGATACCCCTTCCAGGGCTTCCGTTCCTGCTTTCTCACTGTCTACATACACGCTCCATCCGCCTGCGGGAAGTGCAACCTCGGTTGCTTCCGGGTTCGGATTAAATATCACGAACATTTCCTCCGCCGTCTCTCCTTCCACACCGCCGGTGAGATTAAAAGCAAGCACATTGTCCGGGACGTCATCCGCTTTCCTCACATGTTCCTTCACTGCCTGGGCATCGTCCAGGCGTAAGACCCCGTGCTCCTTGCGGAAAGCAATCAGGCCCTTGTAATAATCCACAACCTGCCGGTACTCCTCCTGCTCCAGGTTACTCCACCTGATGCCGTTGACCTCATCCCCGGAATTATAGCTGTTGCTGTTGAAACTGCCATCCGCGTTCACCTTGGTCCGGAGCATCTCTTCTCCGGCCTGCAGGAAAGGCACACCCTGGGAAGTCATATATATAGCCGCCGCCAGATTGTTCATCCGGATCAAATCCTCCCGGGAAGCATCTGCACGGGACTTCTGAAGCTTGTCAAACATGGTAAGATTGTCATGGCAGGACGCGTAATTAATGGTCTGGGCAGGACTGTGACACCAGGTGGAATTTCCCGCAAATGCCCTTGCCACCTCATGGATGGAGCCTGTGGCACCGGATACATAGCCCGTTTCATTATCATTAAATACACCACCCTTTAAACCATCGCGGATCTTGTCGTTAAAATATGCAAATTCGGGAGTCCAGGCGGAATTGCTCTGCGTCGCCATCTCCACATTCGGCTTTGTTACCTGTGTGGACATGGTCCAGCCTTCTCCGTAGAAAATCACGTCGGGATGAGTCTTATGTACCTCTTCCACAATTGCATTCACCGTATTTACATCCAGAAGTCCCACCAGGTCAAAGCGGAAGCCGTCGATATGGTACTCGTCAGCCCAGTAGCAAACCGAATCCACAATATATTTCCTCACCATACTGCGCTCGCTGGCAGTATCGTTGCCGCAGCCCGAACCGTTGGAATAGCTTCCGTTCTCGTTGATACGGGAGAAATACCCCGGCACCAGCCTGTTGAAGCAGAAATCCTCACCGCTCTGTACGTGGTTATACACCACGTCCATTACCACGCTGATCCCTTCTCCGTGAAGGGCCTGTACCATCTGCTTCACCTCGCCCACGCGAACCGCGCCGTTGTAGGGGTCAGTGGAATAAGAGCCCTCGGGGACATTATAGTTCTTCGGGTCATAGCCCCAGTTATAACCACTCCCGCTCTCATCCACGGAGCCAAAATCATACATAGGCAGGATGTGCAGGTGGGTGATGCCCAGCTCCTTCAGATAGTCAATCCCCGTTGTCGCTCCCCCTGCCGTCTTTGTCCCTTTCTCCGTAAATTGAAGATATTTTCCTACATTTTCAATTCCGGAGCTGGCATCCACGGAAAAGTCTCTCATATGAAGCTCATAAATAACGGCATCCGTGATCTTCTCCCCGGCATGAGGGTTGCTGTCATTCTCCCAGCCCTCCGGATCCGTGCTGTCCAGATCAATCACCATGGCCCGGTCACCATTAACGCCGGTGGTTCTGGCATACGGGTCACAAGCCTCAGCCGCCTCATCGCCGTTTACGGCCTTATAGGTATAATAGACTCCGTTCCTGTCCCCTTCCGCCTCCAACACCCATGTGCCGTTTACGTCTTTTGTCATGGCAAGGCTCTCAATCAGGTCTTCTGAAGCCGCATCTCCCGATTCGTACAGGTTGACATAAACCTGCTCCGCCAAAGGCGCCCATACTCTGAAGATAGTCTTTTCCGGCGTCCAGACGGCGCCAAGGTCATTTCCCGTGTAGGTGTACTCCGCCTCAAAGGAATCGGTGGAATAAACGTTTGGCATACTGACCTTATACTCATTTCCGTCAAATGCAATCACATAGCTTCCGAAGGGATCCAGAGCCGCTTCCAAGGTCAGCGTGTAGCTGCTTTCGGATGCTTCCACACCTGCAATCCCTACTTTACCCTCCCTGCCGATTATGGCAAAGGCCTTCTCAGGGTCTTCCACCGGGGCAGTCATCTCCACCGCCACGGTGCCGCCGCCATCGTATACGGCGCCCGTGAGCTTAATCCCGGTCACTACATCGTCTCCGTACTCCTTGGTAAATCCTTCTACACCGGACTCCACATAAATGTGCACCGTACCGGAGATCACCTCGGGAATATCAATAAACTGATCCTTGTCCACGTCCTTAGCCCACTCCTCCGTGCGGACAATAAAACCTACACTGGTCACTCCGGGAGAAACGTTGAATGTAGCCACCCGCTCTCCGTCAGTTTCCTCGAAATAATAGTCGCCGCCTTCACCGCCTGACTCCCAAAACCAAACCCGCCAGGGCTCATAGTCTCCGTCCGGCCTGCTGTAGTGAAGCTTAATGACAGCGCCTTCATCGGCTCTTGCCGTAATCGGTACCCCAATAAGTCCTGCCACCAGAGAGACCGCCATCATGACGGCCATACTTATGGCCGCCAGTCTTCTTTTCCATACCTTTCTCATACTAACCTCCATGTCTTACCCATGCTGCGAGCCTTAGAACTTCTTTCACGCTAGTTTCCAGATGTCCCTGTTGTACTCGGCAATGGTTCTGTCGGAAGAGAAAAATCCAGCCTTGGCAATATTCACCAGCATCATTCTCTTCCACTTGTCCCTGTCTTCATAATCCGCAAATGCCTTATCCTTGACGGCAATATAGTCCTCCAGATCCAGCAGCGTCATGAACCAATCCTTATTCAGCAGTTCCTTGTGCAGGCGCGTCAGGTTCTCCTCATGCCCCACGGCCAGTGCCTCCTTGCTGATAATAAAGTCTACGGCCGCCTTGATAACAGGGCTCTTTTTATAATATTCCTTCGACACATAGTCTTTCTTCGCATAGTGCTCGATCACCGCGTCGCTCTTCTCTCCAAAGATATAAATGTTATCGTCTCCCACCAGTTCGTGAATCTCCACGTTGGCTCCGTCGCTGGTGCCCAGGGTAACGGCTCCGTTCAGCATAAACTTCATGTTGCCGGTGCCGGAAGCCTCCTTAGATGCCAGGGAAATCTGCTCGGAAATATCGCAGGCAGGAATCAGCTTCTCCGCATAGCTCACATTGTAATTCTCCACCATGACCACCTTCATATAGGGACTAACCTCTGGATCCTTATTGACAATCTCCTCCAGCACCAGCAGCAGGTGGATAATATCCTGGGCTATCACATATGCAGGCGCTGCCTTCGCGCCGAAAATAAAAGTCATGGGCCTGATCGGCTTTTTGCCCGCCTTAATCTCCAGATACTTGTGGATGATGTACAGGGCGTTCATCTGCTGCCGCTTGTACTCATGAAGCCTCTTTACCTGAATGTCAAAAATGGAATTCACATCCAGCGAGATACCTTCCTTCTCCCGGATATAGGCTGCCACCGCCTTCTTCTTCTGCATCTTAATATCCTCAATGGCGTTCAGCACAGAAGCATCATCTTTCCTGGCCAGCAGCTTCTCCAGCTCGGCGGCATCCTTTTTATAGCCGTCTCCAATTGTCCTTGTCAGCAACTGTGCCAACTCTCTGTTGCAGGACAGCAGCCAGCGGCGGAAGGTAATACCGTTGGTCTTATTGTTGAACTTCTCCGGATAGAGCTGATAGAAATGATTCAGCTCCGTCTCTTTCAGAATATCCGTGTGAATCGCCGCCACACCGTTTACGCTGTAGCCGTAGTGAATATCGATATGAGCCATATGAACACGCTTATTTTCGTCAATGATCTGCACTTTCGGATCCTTGTGCTTCTTTGCCACCCTGGCGCTGAGCTCCTTGATGATCGGCACCAGCTGAGGCACCACCTTCTCAATATATTCCAGCGGCCACTTCTCCAGGGCCTCTGCCAGAATCGTATGATTCGTGTAAGCGCAGGTCCTGCTCACCACATTCACCGCATCCTCGATGGTAAAGCCCTCTTCCCAGGTCAGGATACGGATCAGCTCCGGAATCACCATGGTAGGATGGGTGTCATTGATCTGAATCGCCGCATACTCGTCCATGCGGTACAGGTCACAGCCTTTTTCCTTCAGCTCGCGGATAATCAGCTGGGCGCCGTTGCTCACCATGAAATATTCCTGGTAGATGCGCAGCAGATTGCCCGCCTCGTCGGAATCGTCGGGATAGAGGAACAGGGTCAGGTTCTTATCAACAGCGGTTTTGTCGAAGTTGATTCCCTCCTTCACCAGGCTCTCGTCAACAGACTCCACATCAAAGAGATGAAGCTTGTTGCAGCCGTTCTCGTATCCGATCACATCAATATCATAAAGTACGGAGGTCACCTTCCTGTCGCCAAAGGAAACGGTAAAGCGGGTTCCCGTATTGGTCAGCCAGGAATTCTTCTCGATCCAGTCGTTTTTCTCCGCCTTCTGCAGACGCTCTTGAAATACCTGCTTAAACAGACCGTAATGATAATTCAGACCGATTCCGTCACCGGACAGTCCCAGCGTGGCAATAGAGTCCAGGAAACATGCCGCAAGACGCCCCAGTCCGCCGTTGCCCAGAGAGGGTTCCGGCTCTGCCTCCTCAATCGCCGAAAGACTCTTACCGTTCTTTGCCAGCAGTTCCTCCAACTCGCCATAGATTCCCAGGTTGATCAGATTATTGGATAAGAGCTTGCCGATCAGGAACTCCATGGAAATATAGTATACCTTCTTTTTACCGCTGATAACAGGTTTCTCCGCTATCTGCTCCTTCGTCAGCTGCAGTACGCTGTTGTACAGCTGCGCATCCGTACACTCCTGAATAGTCTTTTTGTACATCTTATCTGTCAGTTCACTTAACTGCCCCTCCAGGCTCATTATAGCTGCCTTCATCATAATACCTCCTGTTTTTCATTCTGACCGTATTATTATAATTCCCTGATAATTCCAGAATATCACCGGAAAACGTTTTCCGCAAGGGAAAAATTATAATTTGTGAAAAATAAACAAATTCCCGGCCCCTGATTCAGCAATTCAGCAGATGATGTCTTTGTAGTACATCTTCACAATACTGTGAGGCATTACCACCTGCTGCCCCCCGCCGCCATCCATCAGCAGCTTTACCTCCTCCACTGCCCTGCTGGAAATGGCATAAAAATCCTGACGGACGGTGTTCATCTGCTTGCCCACATATCCCATAAGAGTGATGCCGTCAAAACCGCACACCGGACGGAATATATCCATATCAATCAGTGCATTCATGGCCCCTATTGCCATCAGATCCGAAGCGCACACCACACAGTCCCTGTTTTTAGCATACTTCAGGGCCACATTTCTGGCAGTCATCTCACTGAAATCCCCCCGACGTATCAGCATGGAAAGCTTCAGCTCCTCCACCAGGCGCTTCATCCCTTGTATACGCTGCTCTGTGACAAAGCCATCCTTCTTTCCCGAAATATACAGAATTGACTTGCATTTATCGTCCAATACCGTCTTCTTCGCCACATCGTACTGTGCCTGCTCATGATCAATGCTGACGGATGTGGTCCTCTCGTTGACCACGGGCGCATCTACCACCACACAGGCAAAATTTCGGTCCTCGATCAGCTTCTGCAATATTTTGTCTTCCTTGGAAAGTCCATAGATGATAATCCCCGATATGCTCTGAGATAAGAAATATCTTGTCAGCTCCTCCGCATCCATTCCGGCGATCATGGACGCGAACACAGTCACCACCTCCACGTTCAGCTCCTTTGCCTTGTCTAACGCTCCCAGAAGATACTGCATAAAGATCTGGTCAATGGCCTGGGTCTGGCGCTTGGGATCCAGGAGCAGGGCCAAACGTCCGAATTGCTTGGAGGAAAGGGCGGAGGCTATAGAATTTGGAATATAATTCAGCTCCCTGATTGCGTCGTTGACCTTCTTCTTCGTCTCCTCACTGATATTGGGATAACCGTTCAGCACCTTTGACACCGTGGAAATCGCCACTCCGGCATGTCTTGCAACCTCTTTTATTGATACCATCCTTATGCTTCCTTTCCGGTTCCGCAGGAATCGCTTTGATTGACGTGCGGACTCTTTCATTTTATACTATAATTAATCGGAAAAATTGTCAAATTAGGCTTACACTGTTTTCAGTGTGTCGGAGGAAGATATGGCGGTTATTACAAATATCCAGGAAAAATATATGAGGGAAGCCTTGAAACAGGCAAAGAAAGCATATACTCTCGGAGAAGTGCCCATCGGCTGTGTTATTGTATATGAGGGAAAAATTATCGGACGGGGTTACAACCGCCGCAATACCGATAAAAACACCCTCTGCCATGCCGAAATTACCGCCATTCGAAAAGCCAGCAAGATAATCGGAGACTGGAGGCTGGAGGGGTGTACCCTGTACGTGACCCTGGAGCCCTGCCAGATGTGCGCAGGAGCTATCATCCAGGCACGTATCCCGGAGGTGGTCATAGGCTGCATGAATCCAAAAGCAGGCTGTGCAGGCTCCGTCCTCAACATTCTGGAAATGCCGGAATTCAACCACCAGGCCAAAGTAAACAGGGGAATCCTGGAACAGGAATGCAGCACTCTGCTGAAAACCTTCTTTGTCGAGCTGCGGATCCGCAACAGGAAAACAGAAGAATAATCACGGCCTCCAGCAAGGAAATACCGTATTTGCATCTGAAGACACAATTGCTCCGTTTCCTGAAGCCTGCATAAAGCCAGGCTCAGTCAGGGTGTACTCTGTTCGGACAGTCCGCGGGAAAGGCCTCCGGAAACATCAGCCGGCTTTTTCCCACAAAGCCGGCCGAGATTGTGACAATATGAAATGGCCTGGGACACAAGATCGTGGCAGCGATCGTTAAGTCGATTAAGCTGGAAAGAATCAAAATCAGGAATGGTTCCCGCTTTCCCGGAACATCCTCATAGTTCATCTATTTGATCTTTATCTTCATGTACCGCTTCATTCTCGTGACATCGGCTGAAAATGGCCGGTCAGAGGCATTACTCACCTTCCCCCTGATAAGTGGGAGCGTTCTTCGGGCTCTTTCCCTTGATAACATTGTGATAATATGCGTAGGTCATGGGAGTGTCCTGCTTTAGCATATCCGCATCCACCACCTTCCCTAAGAATACGGTATGGCTGGAGGTCTCCAGCTTATCGATGACCTCACACACAATGTATCCGCAGGCGTCCGGCACCACCGGCAAAAAGGACTTTATGACAGGCTCCACCTTCTCGAATTTGTCGGTGTCCTTTCCGCTGTAGAAACCAAACGTCCCGATCACCCCGGGATCGGTATGTTCCCCGAGAATGGAAACCGCAAACTTCCCTGTTTCCTGAATACACTGATTGGTATAATTATCATGATTGATACTTACCGCCACCGTAGCCGGGGACGAAGTAATCTGCATGGCACTGTTCGCCGTGCAGCCAGTAGCCCTTCCTTTATCCCATGTACTGACCACATAAACCCCGTAAGATAATTGATAAAGTGCACTCTTATTCATATTCACACCTCCTGCGCGCTCTATACGCATACACCAGTCAATAGTTTGAAAACCATACTGACATAAAATCAGTATATCATATTCAATCCTTTCCCCGCAAGACGGTTTCTAAACAACCTTGAAGAATCGCCCCGACGGTTCTTCAAGGCGAAACTTTCGCCTTAATCCAGGTGAAATACCGTCTTCAGGTCAGTGGATACCGGGCTGTTATCAGGGTTTGTCTCCATAATATCCGCCATGTAGTCCCACCATTTGCGATTGATCGCCGTGTCGGCCCCCGCTGCCCATTTTTCCTCGTCCTCGATCTCAATATACCCAAAGAGGGTCAGTGTCTCCTTGTCCAGGAAGATCGAATAATTCCTTCCTCCATGTTCAAGGATCATATCCTTCATCTCCGGCCACAGCAAATTATGCCGTCTCTCATATTCCTCCTCCTGCCCCGGAAATAATTTCATTTTGAAACCCTTTACCATATTCTTTTCCTTCCTTTCCCGCTTTACGGTGCCTGAATATCCAGTACCCTGCTGATTTCGCCCCCGCGTTTCCCTGTCGGAATCACCTTTAAGCCATCGCCGCCCGCTTGTAGAATCTTTTCGCACTATACCAAATACATAATATCATAAACCTGATTTGTTTCCAAGGTTCTGCAAACCCTTGACAAACTTCGTAAAAACCGATACACTAATAAAGCCGTATATTCGTGGCAGGATAATGAAATTCGGTCTCGCGCAATGGGAACTGTGAACCGTGTCAGGTTGGGAACAAAGCAGCACTAAGCAGAACCTCTCATGTGCCGTGAGG
>CANPOY010000071.1 GCA_947575805.1 uncultured Lachnospiraceae bacterium | reverse complement strand
CCATTTTTCGGAACACGAAAAACTCCAATGCCCTCAACGGGCTAAAGCCGTAATTAAAAAATGCAGCCTCATATTATGGGGCTGCATTTTTGTGAAACGCGAATGCTTCAGGTCAGCTTTACGGGGATGTCTTTTGACTCCAGGTAATGTTCCAGGGTCAGCTCACCCCCGTGAGCCTTCAGCCATTTCCTGTGGGCATTGTAATCCGGCATCACGGAGCCTACCTTGTTCCAGAATTCTTTGGAGTGGTTCATGTGGGTCAGATGGCAGAGCTCATGAACCACAACGTAATCCAATACCTCAGGCGGGGCAAAAATCAGACGGTAATTAAAGGAGAGGGTGCCCCGGGAAGAGCAGCTGCCCCAGCGGGTCTTCTGATCCCGGATGGTGACGGAGGTATAGCTGCCGCCGGTTAAGGTCCTGTAGTATGCACAGCGTTGTCCAATCCGGATCCGGGCAGCGCTGCGGTATCGTTTTTCCAGAGTTTCTAAGCGTTTTACCTCTGTCTGAGTGAGATAAATGATTTGGGGCATGGTGTTTTCCTTTCAGCAGACATGCTTATCCACATCGACAATTGTGAAATAGCAGGGGTTTTGGGTCTGTACCTTTTCGGTAATCAGCTCTGTCAGTTCCTTGTCGGGAAGGCGGAAGTCATAGGGGGCGGCCACGTCGAAGATCAGATTGGTATGATCCGGCTTGACGGCTATGTGAAAGTCGTGCATTGTGAGAGCGGGGTCAATCTCGGCAAGAATTCTCTCCACCAGCCTTTTCAGCCGTTCCGTTTCTTCGTCGCCCTGGCGAACCGGGTCCATATGGATTACAGCCTGACAGGTTAAGAGATCTCTCAGTTCGTGTTCAATGGTGTCGATTACTTCGTGCAGAGCCACAAGCTCGCCGTCGGCGGACACCTCCGCATGGAGGGAAAGCAGGATTCTGCCGGGGCCGTAATTGTGTACGATCAGGTCGTGGATGCCGAGAATTTCCCGGTGGGACGTTACAATATCCTGTACCTGCCGTACAAAGGCCTGATCCGGCGCCTGGCCCAGCAGGGGATTGACGGTGTCCCTTGCGGCGCAGAAGCCTGCATAGCAGATGAAAAGACCTACCAGGACGCCGCACCAGCCGTCTGTATGGAGGCCCGTAAGGCGGGAGAGCAGGGCAGAGGCCAGTACCACGGTAGTCGCTGCCATATCGCTCAGGGAATCCGTGGAGGCTGCCTTCATGGCAGCGGAATCCAGCCTTTTTCCCAGCCTGCTGTTATAAAGGAACATATAGCCCTTTACCAGGACGGATACGACGAGGATGCCCAGGATAACGGGGGATAGGGTCAGCTCATCCGGGTGAAGTATTTTGTCCACGGAGCTTTTTAACAGCTCCACTCCCATGAGCAAAATGATGACGGATACCAGAAAACCGGATACATATTCAAATCTGCCGTGTCCGAAAGGGTGATCCTGGTCAGGCTTCTGACCGGCCACCTTAAAGCCCACCAGGGTAATGACGGAGGAGCCGGCGTCCGACAAATTATTGAAGGCGTCAGCCATAATGGCGATGGAGCCGCTGATCAGGCCTGCGGCAAGCTTCCCGCCAAACAGAAGCAGATTCAGGGCGATGCCCACCCCGCCGCACAGCATTCCGTAGGCCTGGCGGACCGCCTGATCCCGGGTATTTTCGCGATCTTTGATAAACAATTTAGACAGTAAGGTAATCATAACTGACATCCTTATTCCTTTTTCTTTAGTATATCAGGGGGCAGGGAAAAATGCAAGGAAGTGAAAAATCCCGGTCAGCGGTATTGCATGGAAAATGTCTTTGGTGTTATAATTGTTATAATTCTTTTTAATTTTATAAAAAATCCAGGTGAGGAGAGGGAAAATGAGCAGAAAACCGGTAGTTTTAATGATTTTGGATGGTTACGGCCTGAATGAGCAGGCGGAGGGAAATGCTGTGGCTCAGGCGAAGACGCCCGTAATGGACAGGCTGATGAAAGAATATCCTTTCGTGAGAGGAAATGCCAGCGGCATGGCAGTAGGACTGCCTGAGGGCCAGATGGGCAATTCCGAGGTGGGACATTTGAATATGGGCGCAGGGCGTATTGTGTATCAGGAGCTTACCAGGATTACCAAGGAAATACAGGACGGAACCTTTTTCGAGAATCCGGCGCTGCTTCAGGCAGTGGAGAACTGTAAGCGCAAGGGCAGCGCGCTGCATTTGATGGGCTTATTATCCGACGGTGGTGTACACAGTCATAATACGCATTTGTATGGCCTGCTGGAGCTGGCGAAGAGAAAAGGCCTGAATCAGGTGTACGTGCACTGCTTCCTGGACGGACGCGATACACCGCCTTCAAGCGGGAAGGAGTATGCGGAGGCTTTGACGGCGGAGATGGAAAAGATAGGCGTAGGCAGGATTGCTTCCGTCATGGGCCGCTATTATGTGATGGATCGAGACAAAAACTGGGACAGGGTTAAGCTGGCATATGACGCCATGACGAAGGGAGAGGGACTGACTGCAAACTGCGGCATCTGCGCCATTCAGGAATCCTATGACAGGGACGAGACGGATGAGTTTGTAAAGCCCACCCTGGCGCTTGATGGCGGTAAGCCGGTAGCTCTTGTACAGGACGGAGATTCCGTAATCTTCTTTAATTTCCGGCCTGACAGGGCGAGAGAAATCACCAGGGCTTTCTGTGACGACGATTTCCAGGGCTTTGACCGGGGATCCAGGAAGGACGTGACCTTTGTATGCTTTTCCGATTATGATCCCACGATTCCCAATAAGGAGGTGGCGTTTGAGAAGCAGTCGGTGGACAATACCTTCGGACAGTGGCTGGCAGCAAATAATTTAAAGCAGGCGCGCATCGCGGAGACGGAGAAATATGCCCATGTCACCTTTTTCTTTAACGGCGGAGTGGAGGAGCCAAACCCCGGTGAGGACAGGGTGCTGGTGAACTCCCCCAAGGATGTGGCTACTTATGACCTGAAGCCTCAGATGAGTGCGCCTGAGGTCTGCGAAAAGCTCTGTGAGGCAATTCACTCCGATAAGTATGATGTTATCATTATCAACTTTGCGAACCCCGACATGGTAGGGCATACCGGTGTCATGGAAGCTGCGGTAAAAGCTGTGGAGACAGTTGACGAGTGTGTGGGAAAAGCGGTTGAAGCAGTGAAGGAGACGGGCGGAGTCCTGTTCATCTGCGCGGATCACGGAAACGCCGAGCAGCTGATTGATTATGAGAACGGAGAACCCTTCACGGCCCACACCACCAATCAGGTGCCTTTCATTCTGGTAAATTATGACGAGTCTTACGGTTTGAGAGAGGGTGGCTGTCTGGCAGATATTGTGCCTACTTTGATTCAGATTATGGACAGAGACCAACCGGCGGAGATGACGGGGAAATCGTTGTTAATCAAAAAATAAAAAGCAGGATGTTACAAAGCTCGCAGAGAGAAGGGGACGAAGAATGGTACGGGTAAGGCTGGGTAAGTCGGAAATTATCGCGGAAAAGAACGCTTTCGGGGCGCTGCCCATTCAGCGTATCTCCAAGGAAGAGGCGGTAAAGCTGCTTCGCAGAGCGTACGGCTTTGGCATCACATTTTACGATACGGCACGCTTTTATACCGACAGCGAGGAAAAGCTGGGAGAAGCCTTTGCAGGAATGCGGGAAAAAGTTTGCATTGCCACCAAGACGGGGGCACAGACGGCGGAGACCTTCTGGAAGGATCTGTATACCTCGCTGGACAATCTGCGGACAGATTATATTGATCTATATCAGTTCCACAATCCTGGCTTCTGCCCGAAGCCAGGGGACGGTACGGGACTGTATGAGGCCATGCTGGAGGCCAGGGAAAAAGGTATGGTACGCCATATCGGCATTACCAACCATCGTTTGAATATAGCCCGCGAGGCCGTGGAGAGTGGGCTGTATGAAACTCTGCAGTTTCCCTTCAGCTATCTGGCCGGGGAAAAGGACATAGAGCTGGTGGAAATGTGCAGGAAGGCCGACATGGGCTTTATTGCCATGAAGGCTCTTTCCGGCGGACTGATCACCAATTCCGCAGCGGCCTATGCTTTCCTTGCACAATATGACAATGTGCTTCCCATTTGGGGAGTGCAGCGGGAGAGGGAACTGAATGAATTCCTGTCTTACGTGGAGAAGCCGCCGGTGATGAACGAAGAACTGGCAGAGGTCATTGCCCGGGACAGAGAGGAGCTTCTGGGAGAGTTCTGCCGGGGCTGCGGCTACTGTATGCCCTGTCCGGTGGGGATAGAAATCAATAACTGTGCCCGCATGAGTCTGCTGATCCGCCGGGCCCCTTCCGCCGCCCAACTGACGCCTCAGATGCAGGCGAAAATGAAGTTGATCGAGTCCTGCCTGCATTGCGGCAGTTGTAAGGCAAAGTGCCCCTATGGTCTTGATACGCCAACACTGCTGGAAAAGAATTATAAGGACTACTGTGAGATCCTGGCGGGCAAGGCGCTGTAAAGCCGTGTGAGCGCGAAAGGCGGCCGAATGGCCGTTCATAAGTATATTTTCCTCCCTGTACGGGGATACTTTGCCAAAAAGAACCTGTACAAGGAGGAATTTTTATGTCCGCATATTTTGAGATTACGAAGGTGCACGCAAGGGAAATACTGGATTCCAGGGGCAATCCCACCGTAGAGGCAGAGGTGACGGTCCGTTGTCCTGTGGATCAACGTCTGTATACGGGCCTTGCGGCGGTGCCTTCGGGGGCAAGCACGGGCCGGTTTGAGGCGGTGGAACTGCGGGACGGAGAAACCCGGTATTTCGGCCTGGGAGTACAGCATGCCGTAAAAAATGTCAATGAAAAGATTGCCCCGGCACTGCTGGGAAAAAATGCCCTTTGCCAGACTGCCATAGACAAAATGATGGTGGAGCTGGACGGAACGGAGAGTAAAGAGAACCTGGGAGCCAATGCCATGCTTTCCGTATCCATGGCCTGTGCAAAGGCGGCTGCCTGCGCACTGCAGATACCGTTGTACCGCTATCTGGGCGGTATTTGTACCAAGCTGCTCCCCATGCCGATGATGAATATTTTGAACGGCGGTAAGCATGCGGCCAACACCGTGGACTTTCAGGAATTTATGATTATGCCGGTCCGGGCAAAGAATTTTGCCGAGGCACTGCGTATCTGTGCGGAGATCTATCATAATCTGAAGAAACTGCTGAACGAAAAGGGACTTTCTACCGGAGTGGGAGACGAGGGCGGATTTGCGCCGGACCTGCCGGATGCGGAGAGCGTGCTGCAGTTCCTGGTGGATGCCATGGAAGCCTCAGGTTATGTTCCCGGGGAGGATGTCCGCATTGCCATGGATGCCGCCAGCAGCGAGCTTTATAACGAAAAGACCGGAATGTATCATTTCCCCGGGGAGAGCAGGCTTAAGGGCAAGGAGGTGATCCGGGGCACGGAAGATATGATTTCTTATTATGAGCAGCTTACGGAACGTTTTCCCATTATCTCCATTGAAGACGGGCTGGCGGAGGATGACTGGGATGGCTGGCAGGAGCTGACGGCCAGACTGGGAGACAGGATCCAGTTGGTGGGAGATGACCTGTTTGTCACCAACACCAAGCGGCTGGATGCCGGCATCAAGCTTGGCTGTGCCAATGCCATATTGGTGAAGGTGAACCAGATCGGTACTTTAACGGAAGCATATGAAGCGGTGGATATGGCCCACAAGGCAGGATACAGGGCAGTGATTTCTCATCGATCAGGGGAGACGGAGGATTCCACCATAGCGGATATTGCCGTGGCCTGGAATGCAGGGCAGATCAAGACCGGTGCACCATGCAGAAGCGACCGCATTGCAAAGTACAACAGATTGCTGAGAATAGAGGAAGAGCTGGAAACAGCGGCAGATTATCCTGGCATGTGGCTGTTTCGCAGGAATGAATAGAAGAATATATATTCGAATGACCGGCGACAAGAAGCTGCTGCATTTTTGCCGCCGGTGTGTTATATACCTCGATTTTGCAAAATTTTCTTGACAATTTGCAAAGTATAATTTATACTAAATTGTACAAATTGCATAAGGGGAAATTGTATACAGGTATTCACAAGGGAGTGAAGGGGTGTTTCATTCCTTTTTGTTATACGCGTCGGTTTAAAACAATGAAGCGTAGAAGTGTGCAGTGGGACTCATATGCAGTAAATCTAACAGGAGGAGAGAAGATTATGAAAAAGAAAGTATTAAGTTTGTTGCTGGCTTCAGCCATGGTCTTTAGCATGGCGGCCTGCGGCGGCAAAGATGACGGGTCTTCAGGAAGCAGCGAAGGCAGCAGCGAAAGCAGCAGTGCTTCCGGGTCTGAGGAAAGCAGCAGCTCCGCACCTGTTGAGAGCAGCGGCTCCGATGAAGGGGAGGCCAATACTCCGGCAGCGTCCAAAGGCACCGTTACCTACCGTACCTACACCTCTGTCATGCCCAGTAACTGGAATGAGCTGACCTATGAGGACGATAACGATACCCAGATTTTGAGTCGTATTTCGTCCGGCTTTTTCGAGTATGATTTCAAGTTTGAGGACGGAAAGAAGTTTAATGACGACGGCACCGTCAATGCGGAGGGAATTCTGCCCGGCGAGTTTGACGTCAAGTATTCCGCTGCTACGAAGCTGGAGGATGTGACCTCCGAGGTCGATGCTAAGTGGGGATATACCGACGAGCAGAAGAAGACAGGAAGTTATGCGTGGAAGATCACCCTCAGAGAGGATCTGAAGTGGGATGACGGCACGCCCATTGACGCCAATGATTTTGTCTATTCCATGCAGCAGCAGCTGGATCCTGATTTCCAGAATATGCGTGCATCTACTTTTTACAACAATATTATGATCAAGGGTGCCCGGAATTATGTGTACCAGGGGCAGTCCGTATGGGTTGACAACGGTATTACCGGCGATCCCGGTTATACGGTGGCTGATCTTGTAAAGGGCGAGGACGGCACCTATGCACTTGCGGATGGCAGCGCTGTCAAATTTACATTGACGGATATCCTCAAGCAGTGCAGTGACTACAGCGTGACGGATCTGACGGATATGGGTTATCTTGACGCGGATGCCTTTGCAGCCCTGCAGGAGCTGGCGGATGCGGATGGCCATGTACCGGTTACGGATGAAACCATTGAACTGGTGGCAAAGCTGATCGATACGGATGAATGGGGCCATGAGCCTGTGGAGAATGTTCCTCTGTATATGGTCGGTGAGGTGACCTACGGCGAGACACCTTTTGAGAATGTAGGGCTTTACGCGCCCAGCCAGTATGAGCTGGTGGTTTGCCTGGATGCACCTATCAGTTGCCTGAAGGAGGACGGAACCCTTTCTTTTGAGGCAGCATACAGCTTCGCAAGCCTGCCTCTGGTAAAGAAGGATTTGTATGAGTCCTGTAAGCAGGCGCCTCAGGCAGGTGCTGACCTTTGGACCACCAATTACAATTCCTCTCTGGAAACCAGTGCCAGCTGGGGGCCTTACAAGCTGACCTCTTTCCAGTCCGGTAAATCCTATGAGATGGAAAAGAATGAGAACTGGTATGGTTACGGAATGGAGGAATACAAGGATCAGTTTCTGATCGATAAGATCTTCTGTGAGCAGGTAGTTGAGACCGCTACCCAGTGGATCAAGTTCCTGGGCGGCGAGATTGACGCTATCGGCCTGGACGTTGACCACAAGGAGGATTACCGTGATTCCAAGTACACGTTGTTTACTCCCGGCACAGGCAGCTTCGGCACCATGATTTATTCTAACCTGGATGTGCTGAAGACCAACGGACGCAACAACGGAATCCTGGCCATTGAGGATTTCCGGAAGGCAGTTTCCCTGTACCTTGACAGAGACGATTTCAATACGACCCTGTTTACTTCCAATAAGCCTTTATACGGTCTGCTGGGCCCCTCCTATTATCATGACGTGGAGAACGGCGGCGTGTACAGATCTACGCAGCAGGCAAAGGAAGGCCTGTTACGGGTATACGGATATACCCGTAACGACGACGGCACCTGGACCGACGGTACCAACAAGTATGCTACCTATGAGGATGCTTACGAGGTGATGAACGGCATGAACCGGCCTCTTGCCAAGGAGCTGGTTGAGGCGGCTTACAAGGAGCTGACGGAAAACGCAGACAAGTACGGCTATGACTCCAGCAAGAAGATTATCCTACTGTATGGTACTTCCATCGACAATGCGAATACCCGCCGCAGTTATGATTATATGACCAAGTTCTTTAACGAGCTGGTGGAGGGAACATCCCTTGAGGGACAAATCGAGGTACAGTTTGACGCATCCTTTGGCTCAAACTGGAATTCGGACTTTAAGGCCGGTGCATATGATCTGGCTGTCACTGTCGGCTACAGCGGCGGTGCGTTTGATCCTTGCGGTTTCCTGCAGTGCTACATGGATCCCGCGGGAGGCCTGATGTATTCCGTGTGGTGGAATCCGGATTCAGAAATGCTTACCTATACCATGCCTGAAGGCGATTTCGACGGTGCAGGGCAGGAGATTACCATGTCCGTGTATAACTGGTACTGCTGTCTGAACGGTCTTGCGGAGTCCAGAGGCTGTGCCCAGACCTATAACTGGGGTGAAGGCTTTGCCCCTGCAGACGTAAGGCTGCTGGTGCTTTCCAGGCTGGAGGAGTTGTTCCTGAATAAGTATTATGCCATCATGACCACCTCGGAGTACAGCGCAAGCGTTTACGGCGCGAAGTTTAAGCAGATCACCGATGAGTATAATGTATTTATGATCTTCGGCGGTATGCAGTATCTGCGTCCCATGTACGATGACGCGGAGTGGGCTGAGTTTGTCAAGGCCAACAATAATGATCTCAGCGCCGAATATAAGAAAGTCGAGTAATTGTGCTGGAAGCGGCTGCATTGGCGCTTCCATGATACCGGCTGACTTAAGCTCGGGAATGAGGCGGGCGGAGTCCTTTCGTCCGCCTCAAATTTTACCTTTCAGGAAACCGCTCCGTCAGGAGCATGTCTTCATTCATTTATCAAGTGCTTCGCGGAAGCGTAAAGGATAGGAGCTGTTGTCTATGTACATGTTTAAGTATGTAACGAAGAGACTTGGACTGATGATTTCCACTTTTCTGATCATTATGTTCATGTGTTTTGTATTGATAAAGCTTTTGCCGATTACTGTCACTGTCCAGATGGGACAGGACGCGAATATCATCATCCGCCAGCTGGAGGGGCGGGGATATATTCAGAATGCGGTCATGGATCCTGCTACTCAGACCTGGAGCTATGAGCGTGTGCCGATTATGATCCAGCTTGGCAATTATCTGAATAGAATTTTTTCGTACGGCGATTTCGGGATCGGCGTAAATATCCCTTCGTATCGCGGGCGTCCGGTTATCAGTGTGTTTCTGGAAAAACTTCCGCCGACGATTCTGATTAACCTGTATTCCACATTTATCGGTGTTCCCATCGGCCTGGGCCTGGGGATTCTGGCTGCCCTGAAAAAGAATAAGTGGCAGGACCAGCTGATTAATATACTTATTATCCTTTTGATTTCAATGCCCTCTATTGTAATGGGGCTTATTATACAGTATCTCCTGTGCTTTAAGGCCGGATGGTTCCCTACTACCATGAATTCCGGCTATGAATACTTTACCTGGAGCATGTTCCGCTCCATGCTGCCGCCGGTGCTGGCGCTCTGTCTGGGGTCGGTGGCAGGTTATGCCCGGTACACCCGGGCGGAGCTTTCCGAGGTTTTGACCAACGAGTTCATGCTTCTGGCACGCACCAAGGGCCTGACCCGGGGACAGGCTACGCTGCGCCACGCCATGCGCAATTCCATGGTGGTGATTTTCCCCTCGATTCTCAGTGAGTTTATCGGCGTACTGAGCGGCTCCATGATTATTGAGAGTATGTTCTCGGTTCCCGGAGTGGGACGGCTGTATCTTGATGCTATCAATACGGTGGATTATGATTTCTTTATGCTGCTCTCGGGCTTTTACACCCTGGTGGGACTGCTTGCCGGGATTGTGATTGACATCAGCTACGGATTCATTGATCCGAGGATCAGAATGGGGGCGAAGTAAGATGGAAAAGACGAATGTGTATGATAATATTCCCCTGGAAAAATTTGAGTTTGCGCGGGCGGAGGATCTTTCCCATGATAAGAAGCCGGAAACCAAGCCGGTGGGCTATCTGCAGGATGCCATGCGCCGTTTTGCCAAGAATAAGGGTGCCATTGTTGCTGCAGTTATCATTGTCATAATGATCCTTTTTGCCATTATTGCCCCTTTTTGTACGCAGTATAAGGTTTCCTATTTTGATAGTTATTTCGCGTATACGCGGCCGAGATGCAGCCTGTTTGTAAATACCAATTTCTGGGACGGCTGTAAGGAGATGGAAACGAATCTCAAAACCTTTACTTATTACTATGCCATGGGGCAGGAAACCGGTCATAATGCCGTGAAAAATCAGGAGTATACGGTGACGGAAGACGGAACATACCGTTATCGCCTGGATACCTACCACATGAACGGCGTGGTGTATAAAAACCTGTCTCTTGAAGAATATCTGGCGCTGCAGGAATACCAGAACGAAACCGGTATCCAGGTAATTTACCCCATGGTGGCCAAGAGGGACCGTCCCACGGCACCGGACTATGAGCCGGACGGCAATATTTACTATAAGACGGAGGAAAAAGCCAGTAAGACGCAGTTTAAGTACGACAAGGAAGGCAATATCATTCCTGTGTACAATTCTTATCCCGCCAGCATCATGGAGAACGGAGTAGGCCTGGATCAGTACAATTCCCTCAGGGTGGAAGGGCCGGAGGGCTTTCTTAAGGATGGGCAGACCTGCTATTACAGCTATGCGCTGACGACTCCCAGCGGGGTTCAGGTGCGGGTGAACTATTATGAGTATTACACCTATTATCACTCCAGGGTGCTGCAGGACGGTATCGGAAATCCGGATTTCCTGTTCGGCACGACCGGATCCGGCAAGGACATTCTCACATGTCTTTCCTCCGGCGCAAGGTTTTCCTTTATATTTGCCATTGTGGTGGCTGTGAGCAATTTGCTGGTGGGCGCCATTTACGGCTCCGTGACCGGATATTACGGTGGCCGCCTTGATTTAATTATGGAGCGGGTCACTGATATTCTGGGGGCGATTCCCAGCATGGTGGTGATTACCCTGCTCAAGCTCCATATGGGAGGTTCCAGCCAGGCACTGGTGCTGTTCATCACCTTTTTTCTCACCGGATGGATCGGCATGGGAGGCCGGACCAGGATGCAGTTTTATCGCTTCAAGAATCAGGAATATGTGCTTTCCGCACGTACGCTGGGGGCCTCGGACAAACGTCTGATGTTCAAGCATATCTTCCCCAATGCCATCGGTACGCTGGTTACCAGCTGTGCCCTGGTGATTCCCAGCATGATTTATTCCGAGACCAGCCTGTCTTATCTGGGAATCGTCAATCTGGAGACGGGAAATGTGACCAGTGTGGGTACTTTGATCGCGTCAGGCCAGCAGTCCCTGGCGACGGCGCCCTTTGTGGCGATGTTTCCTTCGGTATTTCTGGCATTGTTGATGCTATCCTTTAATCTGTTCGGAAACGGGCTGAGAGACGCATTTAATCCAAGTTTACGTGGTTCGGAGGGCTGATATGGACGATAGAGAAATTAAGTTGTCGGTAAATAATCTGAAGATTTCCTTCCGCACGGATGGCGGTAAGGTACAGGCTGTCCGCGGTATCAGCTTTGACCTGTACAAGGGGGAGACGCTGGCACTGGTGGGCGAAAGCGGGTCCGGCAAGTCGGTGACGAACCGTGCCATTATGGGGATTCT
>CANPOY010000070.1 GCA_947575805.1 uncultured Lachnospiraceae bacterium | reverse complement strand
ATACCGGGCATGGAAGCGCGGGCGCCGGAACGCACGGAAACAAGCAGAGGATTCTTCAGATCTCCGAACTTCTTGCCGTTGATCTTTTCCATCTCCGCCACATAATCCATGGTCTGGCCCATAATCTCATCATTGATCTTGCGGCCGTCCTCATAATACTGAGTACAAGCCTCTGTAGTAATCGTGAAGCCCTGGGGAACAGGCAGACCAATGCTGGTCATTTCTGCCAGGTTTGCGCCCTTGCCACCAAGAAGGTTACGCATGCTCATGTCACCTTCACTGAACAAATAAACCCATTTTTTCATTCTTGTGTTTCTCCCTTTCAAATTAGATTTTAAACAGCCGAAAACAGTTCGACCCTCTGAAAATTATGAAACCGGCCGAACCACTATTCAGTACTTACCTATTTTAACAAGTCTGTCCTGAAATAGCAAGATGAAATTGACAAATTATTGACATACTGGAGGTTTTTGTAAAAATTAGCATATTTTGCATGGCACAGTACGGCATATCTCACACTAAAATAACAAATGCTGACAAAAATAATTGTAAGCAGTTACATTTCCACGGCATAACCCGCCACGGAACGGCTCTCCGGTTACTGGCTCGAATTTGCCACGTATAAAGCAGTGAAAGTGCCCCGCGGTATTCGCCATCTGTCTGCGCAGGCACGGCTGCTTGGCTCATTGCCCGCGGATACAAAAATTTGTATTCGCCGTCACATTATTGAAACATATACGATGTATAATGTATCTGAATCAGGCAGACGCTCATTGCTCCGTGGGCAAAGTCTGCCTGCGGAAATAAATCTGTGCGGCAGGGAGAAAAGATATGGCTTTGATTTTGCTTGTGGAGGATGATACGACCACTAATAATTTAATCTGTGACTATCTTCATGATGCGGGACATTCCGTCTGTCAGGCTTATGACGGGAGAAGGGCGTTGGAACTATTTGCGACAGAACCCGTAGAGCTTGTCATATTGGATATTATGCTTCCATACGTAAGCGGAATACAGGTGCTAAGCGAAATCCGCAGGACAAGTATGGTTCCGGTACTGATGCTGACTGCCTTAAACGATGAAAGGACACAGATCAACAGCTTCGATTCTCTGGCGGATGATTATATTACAAAACCCTTTTCCATGGTTTTATTGGGAAAGCGGGTGCTGGCCTTGCTGCGCCGGGCGGGAAAAATGGAGGAAAGGGATGTGTGGGAATATGAAGACATAAAGGTAGATTTTAATGGTTACTTAGCTGAAAAGGGCGGACAAGCAGTGGAGCTGGCGCCAAAAGAAATACAGCTGCTAAAACTGCTGATCAAAAATGCCGGTCGGGTTATGACACGGGAAAATCTGATTGACGGTGTCTGGGGAGCCGACGCCCCGCTCTTTGATAGGACAATAGATACCTATATCCGAAGAATACGGCAAAAGCTGAGCCTTGACTGTATTACAACGGTAAAGGGCATCGGCTATCGTTTTGAGGTGCTGTCATGAAAAGGATGAAACTATTCCCCAAAACTTTTATTTATGTATTTTCTCTGATGGCTGTAATTGCTTTGGTCAGTCATGCTCTGTTTTATTTTATAATGCCCATTGTTTATACAGGTCAGAGGGAAACTGCTTTTAAAAATGTGGAAACCCGGCTGATTAATGAATTAAAGGCGGTTTCAAACCCTTCCGGAGATAAAATTGAACGTATTGCAAATAAATACGCACAGCAAAATCAGATGAACATCTTTGTCCATTATGCAGGACTTACCTACAATTTCATGGGGAATGGGAACTCCTCGGACCGCAATGGCACTGCCATCCGGGAAGAATTTAAGTCCTATCTGAGTGTGCAGGCCGGAGAGGAAGCGGACTGGCATTCCCTTCAGCAGGATTTTTACCGGAAAACCAATTCACAGCTATCATCCGGAAACAACATTCATACAATGGACGGACAGCCCTGCTTTCTAATACTGTTTCAGTCCCTCCAGCCGGTGAATGAGGCCAAGGGTGTCGTGATAATCTTTCTGCCTTTTACGCTGATATTGTCATTGGCGCTGTCAGTCATATTTGCATTACTGTATTCCAAAAAAATTACCAGGCCGCTGTCAGATATTTCCAAGACCACAGAGCGGATGAAGGAGCTTGACAAATCGGCCCTGTGCAGGGTGGAAACGCAGGATGAAACAGGAGTTCTGTCAGAGAATATAAATGCGCTTTATAAAAGTCTACTCGCCACCATAGATGATTTACAAAAAGAAAACCTGCGGGTGATTGAGGCGGAAGCCGCAAAGACCGATCTTTTGCGTGCCGCCTCCCATGAATTAAAAACTCCGGTTACGGCGCTATGTGGAATGCTTGATAATATGATTATGGGAATAGGACGCTACAGGGATTGGGAAACTTATCTGCCGGTCTGTCGGGATATGGCGGCAAAATTCGGTGAGATGATACAGGAAATACTGGATGCGTCAAAGCTGAATTTTTCCATGGAAAGTGAGCCGCCTGAAGAAATCATGCTCCACACTTTTGCAGAGAAACTGCTGTCTCCCTATTTGCTGATTGCAAAAGCAAGAGGAGTTTTGATAGTCACTGATTTTTCGGCTGATTTTTCGGCAAGGTTTCCTGTATCCGCAATGGAAAGGGTCTTGTCAAATGTTATATCCAATGCGGTAAAGTATACAAAGCCTCAAGGTACAGTGAGAATTTATTTTGCCGGCAAAAGTATTGTGGTGGAAAATGAATGTACCCCTATTCCCCCAAATGACCTGTCCCATATCTTCGAGCCGTTTTATCGACCGGATTTTTCAAGAAGCAGAAACAGTATGAGCGAGAATCCCGACGGAGGAAACGGCCTGGGACTGTATATTACAGCCAAAATCTTAAATGCCCTTGCATACCGATATGACTTTAAACCGGTTCTGCATCCGGAGGACGACAGGAAAAGCGGCATGCGTTTTACGATATTCTTTTAGCCATTGGCCTTTCCAGTCAAAGCAAAAACAGAAATTTTGATGAGTTTTGTGCTATGGCATTAGCCAAAATTGCACTGCTGTGCGGGAAATCGGGCCGGGACTGTCTGAAAGTCGGCCGGGTGACGGAGCTTCTTCGCCAGCGGGGAGCTTTTTGTTTGAAACGCTGGTGAAATATACGCTCCACATTGGTGAAACACAGACGTGCTATTTTTATAAGTGTCATAATACGAGGAGGTGATTACAAAATGCAAGTATGGCAGAGGGCATACCTGTATGTCCGGCGCAAAACAGGAAAATCCGTTCTTTTACTGCTCGTCATGCTGCTGCTGTTTTCTTTCGTGATAGTCGGGCTGCTGCTCTACCGCACCACCGATCTGGCGATACAGCAGACCAGGCAGAATTTGGGCGGCGGTTTCCGCATTGCCCCCGATATGCAAAGCCGGGAGAATGTCATGATAACCGAAACTGACGGGCAAACCGGCATTACCTACATCGGAGCGCCGCTTGACGAAGCCCTTATCCAAGCGGTTCGGGACAGAGACGGGATCAACGCTCACAATGCCGTCCTCAGTGGGGAACTTCTCCTGCAGGAGGATTTGAGGCTGATTGATTATAACGGGATATACCGGAATGATCCCATTGCCGCGCATCTGGTGTCTGTGGAGGCCGCCACCACCCCATTGCTTTCCGCGGCATTTCAGACGGAGCGGGTGAAGCTGACAGCCGGTGAGCTATCCGGGGGAAGAGGCGCCATAATCAGCGAAGCGCTGGCAAAAGAGAATGATTTGAACATTGGGGATGAAATGCAGCTATCTCCTGGTAAAGGCCATGCCGGACAGCCCGTTATCGTAAAAATCCGCGGACTGTTTTCGGTAGAAGCAGACCAGCCGAACACCGACGTTGCGGCACCTGTTCACTTACTGGAAAACAAAATTTTCATTGACATGACAAGCGGCATGACATTGATGGGAGCAGCCGGGGCCGACTATGTGGATTTCTTTGTCAGTGACCCGGCGCAAGTCAATCAAACTATTGACGAAATCAGGGAGATAGACGGCATCGAGTGGAGCTGTTTTTCAGTGACTGCCAGCGTGGAAGAATACGAGAAAGCGGCAGGGCCATTGTTAAGCATAAGGGGGCTGGCCCGCACGCTGCTGACGGTCATGGTCGCTGCCAGCATAGCGGTACTATCCCTGATACAAGCCCTGTTCAGCAAAAGCCGCCAGCATGAAATGGGCATTATGCTGTCAGTCGGCATTTCAAAGGCTGAAATCCTTTTGCAGCGTTTTCTTGAAACGGTATTGATTGCCGTGGCCGCGCTTGCGCTGTCCGCCAGTTCCATTTTCCTGATTTGGCCGCTGATGGGCAAGAGCATTTACGGAAGCGCAGAGGGCATAGCAGAGCCGGTTGGCACTGCTTATTCCATAGCGATATTCGCAGTAACTGCCGGATGCGGTATATTGGTGCTGCTTTTGTCTACCGCATTTTCAAGCGTAGGCGCTATGCGGCTGAATCCCAAAGAAATTCTTTCAAAATTGAGTTAAGGAGGACACACCATGAACTTTATAAAAAGGGCGCTTGTATATGTCGCCCGAAAGTGGCAGCAAAGCGTGATCGCCTTTTTGATCCTGCTTGCCGTCTATACTTCCGCGTTGATTGGCCTTTCCACCCTGAAAGCCTCCGACACGGCGGCGGCAAACCTGCGGGGACAGCTCGGCGGGACGTTCAGTCTGGAAATCGACAAGAGTAATCCCGCAAATATGCAAAACATGGGTTCCGCAGACCGATATACCGCCAGCTACTATAATGGTGATCCCATCGACAATGCGGTGATCGACGAGGTTCTGAAAACCCCCGGCATTGCCGATTACAGCGCCACCATTGAAGCAGTAGCCAATTTGAAATCTGATGATGGACAATATTATAACCTGGTTGAAAACAAGCAGAATTATTTTTCCTCTGCCCAAACGCATCATGCGTCGATACACGGATGGACTTCTTTGCAGCAGTGTTCCTACTTCGCAAACGGCATTTTGGAGGTAACGCAAGGAGAAATGTTCTCCGACGGACCGTCGGGAAAGGCTGTCATCAGCCGGGAGCTTGCGGAACTGAACCACCTTACCGTAGGCGATCACATAACATTGGAGATAAACAAGGAGTTGACGGGTATTTACTTTCCCACCGAAAAGCAGGAGTGTGATTTTGAAATCACCGGAATATTCGACATTTTACAGCAGCAGCAGATCAACCAATTCACAGGTCAGCGGCAAATGCTTCAAAACTGGGTATTTGTGGACTCCCGGACGCTGCTGTCCTATTTGAGCGGATTGTTGCAGTCCATCGGAATGAGACCCGAGGGGTATAACAAGGTTACATTCAGCATCGAGGATCCGGCTGAAATGGACTCGATCATCAAAAATATTCAGAGCAACCGCGCGATCAACTGGGACTGTTTCAAAATTGAGTTTGACAACACCAATTATCAAAGCGCAGAGAAATCGTTGGAAGGAATGAACAGCTCCATCCGTATCATGATTGTAATAATTGTTCTGGCAGAAATCACAATTTTAATTCTGCTGCTTTCCATTTGGGCAAAATTCCGCGTCCGGGAAACAGGGGTAATGCTTGCGCTGGGAGAGAGCAAGGGAAAAGTCCTTGCCCAGCGAATGGCAGAAATTGCACTGGTCGCGGTGCTGGCCTTTGGCATTTCCTCCCCTGTGAGCGGTATGGCAGCAAACGGCGTAGGGAATATGCTGCTGACAAGGGCCAACGAACAGATCGTCACCGAACCGGCTTCCAATGCAATACAGCCCGGGATGCCGATTACTTCCGACAATTTTGATTTAAGCCCGGTTTTTGCCGCTCCGAAGGTAGAGGAATTGACGGTTACGATCACCTGCGATATTTTCGCGGCGGTATATGGCCTGGGGCTGCTGATCGCCCTGCTCTCCGTCTGTGCCGCGAGTATTCCGGCCATGAGAATGAAGCCAAATGAAATCCTGTCAAAATTGAGTTGAGGAGGGTATGAAAATGCCAATTTTAGAAATGATCAACGTCAGATATACATACGGAAAACACACTGTGCTGCGAGAGGTCAGCGCCCAGTTAGAGCAGGGCAGAATGTACGCCATTCTCGGTCCCTCCGGGTGCGGGAAAACAACACTGCTCTCTCTTCTGGGGGGACTGGACAGCCCGGCCAGCGGTCAAATCTTCTATCAGGGCGAGGACATTGAAAAAGCTGGTCTTGCCCTCCATCGCCGCCGCAATGTGGCCTTTATTTTCCAGGGCTACAACCTGATCGACTACTTAACCCCAATGGAGAACGTAGCCTTGACCTCAAAACTGCCGCCTTTGCCAATCCTGGAACAGTTGGGACTGACTGAGGAGGAAGCGAAGCGGAATGTGCTGAAGCTGTCCGGGGGGCAGCAGCAGCGAGTAGCTATCGCCCGCGCTCTGGTCAGCGACGCACAGGTTATTTTAGCCGATGAGCCGACCGGGAATCTGGACGAGGACACCGCCGCTGAAATTACATCCATTCTCAAGGACAGCGCCCATAAAACGGGAAAATGTGTTGTGGTCGTTACCCACTCTAACGAACTGGCAAAAGAGGCCGATATTGTTTTCCAACTCCACAGAGGCCAGTTACAGGTTTCCGCTCCTGACACTAAGTATAACACAAAAAGTCGAGGACAGAAAATATGAAATAGAAAGTTGCTGCTTTATAAATAGCAAAATTCTGTTTTCACCTGCCTGCATCCCGCCATACCCCTCTTCGCACCTCCTCAGCGGGTAGGCACGAAACTGTCAAAAATGAAAATATCAAAATGTTTTCTCGCCGCCTCCAGCTGCTCCTTGCTCTTGATGGTCCAGGCCGCCGCCATGTTGTGGTAAAGTCCCCGGCACAGGCTGCGGGAAAGCATATCATAATGCTTATGGTTATAGGCAATGAAATCCGGCTTTGTCAGAAAATTAAACAAGAGGTTCTGGAGCAGGAAGTAGAGCACCCCTTTGTATTGTCCCACTCTTAAGAATCCCTCCGCCAACTGTCCCCGGACCACCTTCCTCCTGTGCCTCCTGTACCAGAAAAGCCCCAGGGGATTAAAGGATTCAATACAGTACAACCCCTGGTATTCCGCAAGCAGCGCATCTGCCGCCGGGCAGACGGAAAGGTTTGTGGACTCGATCTTCAGCTCCACGATCAGGGGCACCCTTCCGTCTACACATTTTAAAACATCCTCAAATTTGGGAATTTTCTGGTCGGATCCGCAGAGAGGAAACTGCTGCAGCTCCTCATAGGTATAGTCCGATACCTTTCCCTCCTGTCCGCAGATACGTTTAAGAGTGAAATCATGAAATACCACGGGAATATGATCCTTTGTCATCTGTACATCCAGTTCGATGCCAAATCCGGCCTCCACCGCCTTCCGGAAAGCCCGCAGGGAATTTTCCGGCGCAAGTTCTATTGCGCCGTGTGCAAGTTCTATTGCGCCGTGCGCAAGTTCTATTGCGCCGTGCTCAAGTTCTTCCTTCGCGCCCCCTGCCGGTCCGTTATCATGCAGCCCCCGGTGTGCATACAGCCACTGTTTAAAAGGCGCCGTGTCCGGCCTTCCCAGCACCCTGGGCATAATCATCAACAGATAAAGCACTGCCAGCGTCAGCAGGCAGATCAGCAATATCATCAGTATCTTCATCGCAATTAGTCCTCCACATCAAAATTCTCCAGCAGGCTCTTCTTTTTCACCGGCTTCACATCCCCGTGCCGCACCTGGGTCATGGTACAGAAGGAAGCCAGGGCAAAGAGCAGCGCATAAGGAAACAGGGTTCTGTAGGATACATTTTCCAGCAGAAATCCGGAAAAGACCGGGGTAAAGATCTGGGCCGCCATGGAAAAGGTATAATAAGTTCCCGTAAATTTTCCGATGTCACTGCCCTGGCTCATAGCCACGATCATGGGATAGGAATTCACGTTGATGGCTGCCCAGCCCACGCCGATTAAAGCAAAGGCAATGTTGATTACAGGATGATAAGCCCCCACGAAAACAGCCGCCAGGTAGCACGCCGCCATGATCAGAATACCGCCCATAATGGTCTTCTTTCTTCCGAATCTGGCGGAAATATTTCCAATGGGAATATAGCTGATGATTGCCGCCACCGTAGCCACCATCAGACAGTTGGCAAAGCTGCCGCCTTCCATCTTCCATACTACCCTGGTATATCTGGAAAAAGCAGTAGTCACCGCATTGTAGGCAGTGAACCAGAAGAAAATGGACGCCAGCAGGAAAATCATACTGCGCTTCACTTCCCTGGGCAGAGTCGTCTTGTGAGCCAAAGCGGCGCTGCTTTCCGCCTCTTCGGCAGCCTTACTGTCTCTTTCCTTTTCCCCCTCTTCTGTTTCCTTTCGCAGCTTATTCTCCCGGATTGTGATCAGCAGGATACCCACTGCCACCACCATCAGGGCCGCCACGCTGACGAACAAAGGGGCATAATCAGGCCTGTCCCCCGCTCCCACCAGAAACTTGATCATAATCAGGGCATAGACACCGCCCACGGCTCCCATCAGGTTGATAACCGCGTTGGCCCGGCTGCGCAGATGGTTCGGCGTCAGATCAGGCATCAGTGCCACCGCAGGCGAGCGGTACAGCCCCATGGAAAGCAGGGTGGCAAATAATGCCGCCAGAAACAGCGCCAGGCTCTGGCGCCTGTCCGCAAAAGGCAGAAGCATCATAAAGATTACCGCCAGAACCGTACCGGCAAGAATAAAGGGAGTACGCTTTCCCAAAGGTGTGTCCACCCTATCTGAAAGGGACCCGAACACCGGCAGCAGAATCAGCGCCAGCACGTTATCCATGGCCATCAGCACCCCCGTCACCGTCTCCCCCAGCCCAAAGGTGTTCTGGATCATCAGAGGAATGATGTTGTCGTACATCTGCCAAAACGCGGAAATACTTAAAAAAGCCAGCCCCACAAAAAAGGTTCTCTTATAATTCAGTTTTGATCCCATGCAATACCTCCTGTTGTTTCGATCCTATGTTACAGCATACCCATATTCTACCAGACTTTGCGCCCGGCCGCAATGAAACTCCACAAAAGTCCTTGAAAATTACGTTTTCTTGTGTATAATGGAAGAAGTGTGTTCCTTAATATTATGTGAAAATGCCGATGGCAGCGGCTGCCAGCGTCCTGAAAGCAGACGCCTCGAAAATGCGCAAGCTGCCCTTCCCGGCGGAATGGGAGAAAAAATGATAAGCGCAAACAATGTAACATACAGAGTGGGCAAAAAAGCCCTGTTTGAAGACGTAAATATCAAATTTACCGAAGGCAACTGCTACGGATTGATCGGCGCCAACGGAGCCGGGAAGTCAACTTTTCTGAAAATTTTATCCGGCAGTCTGGAAACCACTAAGGGCGATATTGTTGTCACCCCCGGCCAGCGTCTGTCCGTGCTGGAACAGGATCATTTTAAATACGACGATTTTGTTGTCATGGACACCGTTATCATGGGAAATGAACGTCTGTACCAGATCATGAAGGAAAAGGATGCCATCTATGCCAAGGAGGATTTCTCCGACGAGGACGGTATCCGCGCCAGTGAGCTGGAAGCCGAATTTGCCGAAATGGACGGCTGGGAGGCGGAATCCAGCGC
Source organism: uncultured Lachnospiraceae bacterium (assembly GCA_947575805.1). GTDB lineage: Bacteria > Bacillota > Clostridia > Lachnospirales > Lachnospiraceae > Acetatifactor. Next base: position 2,292 of record CANPOY010000070.1, on the reverse strand, counting down.
TGCCATGCTGCTAAACGGCCTTGGCGTGGAAACCGAATATCATTATTCCACAATGAAGGACCTGGAAGGCAGCCTGAAAGTAAAAGTCCTGTTGGCAAAGGCCCTGTTCGGTAACCCGGACATCCTGCTTCTGGACGAGCCCACCAACCATCTGGACCTGGATGCCATTGCCTGGCTGGAGGATTTTCTGATCGACTTTGATAATACGGTGATCGTGGTTTCCCATGACCGCTACTTCTTAAATAAAGTTTGTACCCACACCGCCGACATAGATTACGGCAAGATCCAGCTTTACGCCGGCAATTACGATTTCTGGTATGAGTCCAGCCAGCTGCTGGTGAAACAGATGAAGGAAGCCAACAAGAAAAAGGAAGAAAAGATCAAGGAGCTGCAGGAATTCATCTCCCGCTTCTCCGCCAACGCTTCCAAGTCAAAGCAGGCTACCTCCAGAAAACGTGCTCTGGAAAAGATCGAGCTGGATGAAATCAGACCCTCCAGCAGAAAATATCCTTATATCGATTTCCGGCCCGACCGCGAAATCGGAAACGAGGTACTCACCGTTGAACATCTTTCCAAGACCATAAACGGGGAAAAGGTGCTGGACGACGTCTCCTTTGTCATGGGGCATGAGGACAAGATTGCCCTTGTAGGTGGCCAGGAGCTTGCCAAGACTACCCTGTTCCAGATCCTTATGGGAGAAATCGAACCTGACGAGGGGAGCTTTAAATGGGGCGTCACTACCTCCCAGGCCTACTTCCCCAAGGATAATACCGAGGAATTTGACAACGATTTGACCATCTCCGATTGGCTCACCGGCTACTCTCCTGTAAAGGATGTGACATATGTGAGAGGCTTTCTGGGACGTATGCTGTTTGCCGGCGAGGACGGCGTCAAAAAAGTTAAGATCCTCTCCGGCGGTGAGAAGGTGCGCTGTCTGCTCTCCAAGATGATGATCAGCGGTGCAAACTGTCTGCTCTTTGACGAGCCAACCAACCACCTGGACATGGAATCCATTACCGCCTTGAACAACGGGCTGATCAAATTTCCCGGTGTGGCGATGTTTGCCTGCCATGACCACCAGTTTGTACAGACCACGGCAAACCGTATCATTGAAATCCTGCCGGGAGGCCGGATCGTGGACAAAATCACCACCTACGACGAGTATCTGGAGAGTGATGAAATGGCCAGAAAAAGAACTGTCTTTACGGCCCAGAAGGAAGAGGAAGATAATTAAGCAGACTCCCACTTTGCTTCGGCAGAAAGGCTTCCTATATGCTACCCATCGACTTACACGTACATTCCAACCGCTCCGACGGAACTTATACTCCCACCCAGCTGGTAGATTACGCCATGGAAAAGGGCCTCGCCGCCTTCGCCCTCACCGATCACGACACGGTGGACGGGCTGGACGAGGCCATTTCCTATGCGGAAAAACTTCACAGTGAGCTGTTCCGGGAACAGAAAGGGAATCTAAACCCGAAGCCTTCGGCCCCAGGGCAAGATTCCACTCTTTCTGCCATAAAGCACGGCCCCGCATTTCCCCTGGTACCCGAAGTCATTCCCGGCATCGAATTTTCCACGGAATATCAGGGACAGGACGTACATGTTGTAGGGCTTTATATCGATCACCACAACCCGTCCTTCCGGAAACAGCTGCAGGAATTTGTAGATTCCCGCACTGCCCGCAACCGGAAAATGTGCCGCCTGCTCCGGGATGCAGGTGTTGACATTACTTACGAGGCCCTGCTGGAAGAGTTTCCCGATTCCGTGATTACCCGGGCCCACTATGCAAAATATCTGTTAAACCACGGCTATATTCAGAGCATGAAGGAGGCCTTTGACCGCTATGTGGGCGACCACTGCCCCTGCTTCGTGCCCCGGGAGAAGGTGACGCCGGTGCAGGCGGTGAAGCTGATCCTGGAAGCAGAAGGTATCCCCATCCTCGCCCATCCCATCCTCTACCATATGAGTGACGAGCGGCTGGATACCCTCACCGCAGAGCTGAAGGAGGCCGGCCTCATAGGCATTGAAGCCATCTACAGCAGCTATAAGCCCCACGAAGAACGGCAGATCCGAGCTCTGGCCCAAAAATATGACCTGCTCCTTGGCGGCGGCAGCGATTTCCACGGCAGCAATAAGCCGGGACTGGATCTGGGAACCGGCTACGGAAACCTCTTTGTCCCATACGAGATCCTGGAAAAATTAAAACAGGCAGTCGGCAGCAATAAAATTATCGGACAAGTCGCCCCCACCCGTAAAACGGGTGGCTCGGGACGCGGGCTCTAAGCCCGC
>CANPOY010000069.1 GCA_947575805.1 uncultured Lachnospiraceae bacterium | reverse complement strand
CGTGTCAGGTTGGGAACAAAGCAGCACTAAGCAGAACCTCTCATGTGCCGTGAGGAAGCCGGGTGGAGTCCTGCCCGGATATGCGGTATTTTTATACAGGATAAGCCCGGGTGCACACAAAAGGAGACTCTATCGTCATGACCCCTTCTCAGATAAATACTTATATGTCCGACTGTACCCTCTGCCCCAGACAATGTCATGCCGATCGGGCTGACGCTCAGACCGGCTTCTGCGGCCAGCCCGCAGAGATTAGCGTAGCCAGGGCTGCCCTGCACTTTTGGGAGGAGCCCTGCATCTCCGGTTCCCAGGGATCCGGTACGGTCTTTTTCTTCGGATGCAGCCTCCGTTGTATTTTCTGCCAGAATCACACCATTGCCGCCGGCAGAGGAGTGCACTTTATCACACCGGAACGGCTGGGAGAAATTTTTCTGAAGCTTCAGGAGGATCATGCCGCAAACATTAACCTGGTAACTACCGGACATTTCCTCCCCCAGGTCTGCCGCGCCCTTGAGTTTGCTAAAGCCGAAGGCCTGTCCATTCCCATAGTATACAATACCGGCAGCTATGAACTGCCCGCCTCCCTCCGTCTTCTGGAGGGGCTTGTGGACATCTGGCTGCCGGATCTGAAATATTATTCTTCCCAGCTCTCCGAAGCCTTTTCCCATGCTTCGGACTATTTTACAAGAGCCACAGCCGCCATCGCGGAAATGTTCCGCCAGGCAGGCCCTCCTGAATTCGATGAAGCCACCGGCATGATGCGGCGAGGTGTCATCGTGCGACATCTTGTGCTCCCCGGCCAGGTGAGGGATTCCAAGAAAATTCTGCGGTATCTGCATGACACTTACGGGAATGACATATATGTCAGCATTATGAACCAGTATACTCCTCTGGAGAATACCGCACAGGTTCCCGGCCTGAACCGCCGTGTTACCGAGGATGAATATAAGCGGGTTCTGGATTTTGCAGAAAAAATCGGCATTGAAAACGGCTTTGTCCAGGAAGGCGGAACGGCAGAGGAAAGTTTTATTCCTCCATTTGGTTCGGGAGTGAGCTAAGTCCCCTTCTTATATCTGTACCCGCATCATATAATATCCAAAATCCGACGACTGCGCAGGCTCCTGGGCACATTCAAAGCTCTCAAACCCAAACATGACCGCCACCTGTTTCTCCCTGTCGTAATAATTTCCCGGGACACCTACATAGTACAGGATTTCTCCCCGCCTTTCTTCTCTGGTCAGAATCAGGTGCCTGTAATTGTAATACCCATGGAGCATAAAGCTGTTGCCCGCTGCTTTATAAGAATTTGCAGAAAGCAATACAAAGTCCTCCGGTCTGATGGAAAGATACTCCCGTTGATCCTGAAACGGCTTAATGTGTGGATAAATAGCGCACAATTGCAGCCACTTGTCATCCAGCAGAGGCACTGCCTCCGGCTGTCGAACAGAATCTCGGGAGTGCCTTCCGCTGCTCTCCTCAGACTGACTCCTGACTTCCCGGGACCGGCTTCTGCCGCTCTCCCCGGACTGACTCCTGACTTCCCGGTTCTGGCTTCTGCTGCTCTCTCCGGATTGACTCCTGGCTTCCCGGTTCTGGCTTCCAGTACTCTCCGGCTGGCGTGCAGTATTCTCGGTCAGAACCGCTGCATCCCCTGATTGCCTATCAATGCTCTGAACCTTCGAAGAATCTTGCTCTGCTTTCTTTGCCTCCCGCTGCTTACGTCCCGCGTGTTTCTCCGGGCTTTCGGCGTTTTTTTCCCTCGCAGACTCTTTCGCCACGGGAATATCAAAGGCTCCCGCCTGCTCCCATCTGCAGGAAATTTCCTTCCCTTCTCCCAAAGGAATCCTGATTCCGGTAAGTTCCCTGCATTTGATGCCCGTACCGCCGAATTCGGAATCTACATGACACTCCTGTCGCAATTCTCCCTGCCCGTCCTCAAGAAGTATTTTATTCCATGTCTCTTCTTTGCCGTTCCCACACAGGATCACCTCCGGAGAAAACTCTTTCGCTCCCCGGACTCCTTTGACGGTCAGCTCCAGTCTGAAAAGAGTATCTGCTGTCTCCAGCTTTATAAACCCGCCTCCCCGTACCCGTTCCCCGTTTTCAAAATAATCCAGATATTTGATTTTCCTGTCAAAACGCATAAAAATACCCCCAAATATATTTGCCCGTCAAGGCCCCGGCCTTTCATTGTAATATATTCAGGGGGTTGTCTTTCTAGTACTCACTGTTATCCAGGTATTTCATGTAATTTACAACCATCAGGGCTATCTTAAAGGTCAGCGCATCGTCAAAATTCCGCAGGTCAAGCCCCGTGCTCTTTTGCAGCTTCTCTATCCTGTACACCAGGGTATTCCTGTGTACAAACAGCTGCCTGGAAGTCTCAGAAACATTCAGATTATTTTCAAAGAATTTGTTAATGGTATTCAAAGTCTCCTCATCCAGATCATCCGGCACATTATCCCCGAAAATCTCTTCGATAAAGATCCTGCACAGATTGATTGGCAGCTGATAAATCAGACGTCCAATCCCCAGTGTACTATATGCCACTACATTTCTTTCGGCGTAAAATATTTTCCCTACGTCCAGTGCAAGCTTTGCTTCCTTATATGACTTGGATACATCCTTTAATTCGGGCACCACCGTACCTATAGCCACTCTCACATTCATCATGGCCTCGGCATTCATCATAGCCACTATGGTATTTGCGATTCCGAGAAGATCCTCCGGGGTGCTGTTCTGCTCCAATGACTTAATCAGGATAACGCTGGTCTCGTCCACGGCAGTAATGTAGTCCCCTGCCTGATTCGAAAACATGCCTTTCAGCACTTCCGTAACGATCCCGTCCTTTTCCAGCCTTGTCTCTACCAGGAAGATCGCCCTGGGCACTGCAACTTCAACGTGAAGCTTCTTGGCCCTGTTGTAAATATCCACAAGAAGCAGATTATCCAGCAGCAGATTCTGAAAAAAGTTATTCCTGTCAAACCGCTCCTTATAAGCGATTACCAGATTGCGAATCTGGCATACCGCAATCTTACCCACCATGTATACGTCTTCACTGACTCCTCTTGCGACCAGGATATACAACAGCTCTCCCTCGTCCAGAATCTTCAGCAGGTGGTGGCTTCCAATTACCTGGCTGTCTGCCGGAGAGTTTGCAAAGCCTCTGACCAGCTCGGCGCTCAGCTCCATCTGATCCGCAGTGGATGCCACCGACGTTCCCGACAGGTCATACACACACAGATCCACCTTGGTGATGGCCTTCAGCTCATTAATGCTGGTCTGAATTGTCTGGTTTGAAATCATATATAATCCTCCGTGGAATCACTTTCCATTTGATAAAAGGGGGATGCTGTTACCAGCACCCCCCTCGAATCTCTTTAAACTAGTTGGTAATAATCTGCTCTGTTTCCTTATCAAATACATGAATCTTCTCAAGGTCAAACGCGAACTTGATGCTGTCGCCAGGCCTTGCGGTGGTGCGGGAATCAACTCTCGCAGTGATAGGGAACTCTTCCAGATCAAAATACAGATAAACTTCTGCACCAAGCAGCTCATATACCTTTACGGTAGACTCAAACACGCTGGGAGAGTTTGCGATAAACGCCTCGGAATCATACACATCCTCAGGACGAATACCAAAGGTAACTACCTTGCCGTCATAACCGCCGTCAATCAGCTTCTTGGACTTTTCTGCGGACAACGGAATGCTATGGCCTGCGATCACCAGGCTTGCAGCGCTGCCGTTTATCTTAACGGTAGCATCCAGGAAGTTCATCTGAGGAGATCCCATGAATCCTGCTACGAACAGATTGCAAGGCTTCTCATACAGATTCTGAGGAGTATCTACCTGCTGGATAACACCGTCCTTCATAACAACGATTCTGGTACCCAGCGTCATAGCCTCGGTCTGGTCATGGGTAACGTAAATGATAGTAGTACCCAGTCTTTGATGCAGCTTTGCAATCTCAATACGCATCTGCACACGCAGCTTTGCGTCCAGGTTGGAAAGAGGCTCATCCATCAGGAACACTTTAGGATTACGCACGATTGCACGACCCATAGCCACACGCTGTCTCTGACCACCGGACAGAGCCTTGGGCTTACGATCAAGAAGGGGCGTCAGATCCAGAATCTTAGCCGCTTCCTTTACCATTTTATCTATCTGATCCTTGGGAACCTTTCTCAGCTTCAGGCCGAATGCCATGTTATCATATACAGACATATGAGGATACAGAGCATAATTCTGGAACACCATCGCAATGTCACGATCCTTAGGCTCCACGTCATTCACAACTCTGTCACCAATCTTCAGCTCACCGGAAGAAATATCCTCCAGGCCTGCAATCATACGAAGGGTGGTGGATTTACCACATCCGGAAGGTCCAACGAAAATAATGAACTCCTGATCTGCGATCTGAAGGTTAAAATTTTTAACTGCTTCAAACCCGTTGGGATACACCTTACAAACATTTGTCAAAGATAAGCTTGCCATAAAAAACTCCTTTCATAAATGAAATCCCTCTTCATATGTTTCACGTCATATTACCGCTCAACTTATATACAGTATATCTAAAAACCGTAAGCAACGCTATACCACTATTTCACAAAGTTTTATTCACAGATTGTAAAATTTGCTTACATTCATACTCGATTTTTTGACAGCCTGTCAATTTTACCAAAAATAGTACTCTCCGATTGGTCAAAACTGACAATTACTGCGTTACATTCTTGTCCGACAGCACAGGATCCAACTCATCCCTGAAAATCCTCTCGTCCTCTGCCCCGTCATTCATCTCCTGCGGAGGATTCTCTGCCATCACCCGATTCTCCAGCTTTTTAAAAAATTTATTGTACAGCTTTGCGGCAAGCCATGCCGGCAGGGACAGCCCAAACATAATACACAGCGGCATTATCTGCGGAAAAAGGAAAAACAATATCACCGGAGCAAAATATGCCGCAATTATGAGAATCGTCTTTGGAAACTGCATTAAACTTATCATAAAAGCATTTTTTATTGTTCGAAAAATAGTATTCTCAAACCTGGCAAGCACCGGAAATACAAAGGTCACAGTCATTGTCAGCAAAATGGCTGCTGCCGCAACGCCTACCCACATAATCATCCCGAAGGTAGTATCACCACCGCCCCTCATTACCAGGAAATCAGCTGCCAATATGACGAACAGCACCACGATAATCAGCCAGATCAACGTCGCCTGCCGGAAATTTTCCTTAAAAGATTTAAAAAATCCCCTTGTAATATAGCATTCTTCGTTACGCACTATCTTCAGTGCCATGTAGTTCATCGCCGTCAAAGACGCACCGGCTGTCACAATGGGCAGGCAGAGGATCAGCGTCAGCATATTGAGCCACAGCAAATCAGCCACCTTATTCAGCGCCTGCATCAGCGGGCTGTCCAGGTTAAATAATTTCATTTACGGATACCCAGTCCTTTCACGTTAATACTTTCTCCATAGCCGTCACCCTGATTCCAGAATATTCCTCCTCCGGCCCCACCGCCCGGAATCCCAGCTTCCGGTAAAAATCTACCGCATACGGCGCCGCCTTCAACAGCATACGGTGCTCCCCCGCCTCACCCTTAAGGTAATTACAAAGTCCCGTGAGAAGTGCACTTCCAATTCCCAAATGGTGGTAATTTTCATCCACGAACAGCAGTGACAGGAAATTTTTATTGCGGATGGAACCTGCACCAATCACCCTCTCACCGTCCAGGGCCACCATCATCCGGTAGGTTCCCTTTAAAAATGCCACATACAGGTCATCGTCCGTAATAAATTCAAAGAAATTCCTGATACCCTCCTGCGTGTAGTCCCTGCCCTCGAATTTCAAAAAAGTCTTCCATATCATCCTCATGGCAGGTGCCCATTCATTTTCTCTAGCCCATCTGACCCTGTACGACCCCTGTATCTTTCCTGTCTCCATTATTCCTGCTGCCCCGGCTCACTGCCATTCAGTACTGTCTCTTCGATCCACCGGAATATATCCTTCATGACCTCGTCCCGGTTGGTTTCATTCAAAAGCTCATGCCTTGCGCCCGGATACATCTTCAACGAAATATTTTCAACCCCTGCACCTCGCAGGCTCTCATAAGCCTTCTGCACACCCCGGCCGTAATCCCCCACCGGATCCCCGTCACCGGATACCATAAACACCGGCAGCGTCTTCGGCACCCGCTGCAGATTTTCGCTCCGGTACAGCCTGGAAATCAATTCAAATGAGGTCAGAAATCCGTTGACGGTAAATACAAATCCGCACAGGGGATCTGCAACATACTTTTCCACCCGCTCCGCATCCCGGCTGAGCCAGGCAAAGGAAGACGGCGGATTCTCTATCCGCTTGTTATAGCTGCCGAACGCCAACTTATCGATCAGCCCGCTGACATGCCTGGGCCCGCAGAATACTTTCTGTATATTTGCCACCACCCTGGCCGCCTTTAGCAGCGCCGGAGCCTGCATGCCCGTGCCCATAATGACTGCGGCGCTGATCCCCGTTCCGTAGCGAAACATATAATTCCTGGTAATGAACGACCCCATACTGTGCCCGATTATAATATAGGGCAGCCCGGGATAAAGCGCCTGGGTAGCTTTTTTCAGCCTGTGCACATCCCTGACAAGAACCGTGGCCGGATCCTGTTCGCAGAAATAGCCGTATTTACCCGTCTTGTCTACGGACTTCCCATGACCCATGTGATCCTCTCCGGTGACAACACATCCCCTGGCTGTGAGAAATTCGGCAAACTCCTCATATCTCTCAATATATTCGGACATGCCGTGCACGATCTGCACCACACATCGAACCTCTTCTCCTGCCTCCGGCGCATATCTGACTGCGTGCAGCTTACTCTTTCCGTCTCTGGAATCATAATAAAACTCGTCTTTTACCATTCGTCCACCTCTGATATGGGCAAAGCCTCTTTCAAGAGTATAACTCATTTTCGACAAAAGATTAAGCCCTTTTGCAGAAAATTAATATAATATTTATCAGTTCAGCAGATCTCAGCGCCGGCCGACATATCCTTTTCCGGCTTCATCAGGCAGAAATTTCCCGCCTCATCCTCCGCGCACAGCAGCATGCCCTCGGACACCACACCTGCCAGTGTGGCGGGCTTTAAGTTCACCAGCACCATTACCTTTTTTCCCACCATCTCTTCAGGAGTATAGCATGCCTTGATTCCGGAAACAATCTGTTTCACCTGACTTCCGATCCTGACCTTGCTGCAAAGCAACTTTTTGGACTTGGGCACCGCCTCGCAGGCTATGATCTCTCCCACCTGAAACTGGAGCTTTGCAAAATCATCATAAGTGACCTCCGGCTTCCCTTCTATGTCTATGACGCTCGTGTCACTTCCCGCAGCGGGCTCTCCGCCGTCTTCTTCCGACGCAGCCATGGCTGCTTTCAGCTCCTCTTCCCTCTTCTGCACCTCCTTCATGTCCAGCCGTGCAAATAGAATCTCTGGCTGATCCGTAACTTTATTGCCGCTTGTATATAACCCGAACTTATCCAAGTCTTCAAAGTCCCGCAGGGAGGTGTTCAGCTGTCCGGCGATTTTTGCCGCCGTCTCCGGCATAAAGGGCTCCAGCAGGGAAGCTCCGATGGTGATGCTCTCCACCAGATGATACAAAACAGTAGCAAGACGGTCCGACTTTGCCGCATCCTTGGCTAATACCCAGGGCTCTGTCTCGTCAATATACTTGTTGCAGCGCTTAAAAATCCCAAAGATCTCCGTCAGCGCATCCGCCACCCGAAGTGTGTCCATCTTTTCCCTCACTGCTCCAAGGGCGCCGGTAGCCACGGCTTTCAAATCCTCGTCAATTAAGGCATCCGCAATGCCCTTATCCGCAACTACGCCCCCGAAATACTTGTTGCTCATGGAAACGGTGCGGTTCACCAGATTCCCCAGGGTATTGGCCAGATCGGAATTGGTACGTTCCGCAATCAGTTCCCAGGTGGCATTGCCGTCATTCTCATAGGGCATCTCATGCAGCATATAATAACGAACCGCGTCCACCCCGAAAAAGTCCGCCAGATCATTCACATAAATGACGTTTCCTTTTGACTTGCTCATCTTACCGCCATTCATCAGCAGCCAGGGATGCCCGAATATCTGCTTCGGCAGAGGCTCACCCAGGGCCATGAGGAAGATGGGCCAATATATGGTATGGAACCGGATAATGTCCTTGCCGATCAGATGCAGATCAGCCGGCCACAGCTTTTTGTACTGTTCAGTGCTGTTCCCCTCCGCATCATAGCCGATACCGGTAATATAGTTGGACAGGGCATCCAGCCAGACATAAACCACATGTCTGTCGTCAAAGTCCACGGGAATTCCCCACTTAAAGGAAGTCCTGGATACACACAGATCCTGAAGACCGGGAAGCAGGAAATTGTTCATCATCTCGTTCTTCCGGGACACGGGCTGGATGAACTCCGGATGCTCGTTTATATGTTGGATCAGCCTGTCCGCGTATTTGCTCATGCGAAAGAAGTAAGCCTCCTCCTTGGCGGGCTTCACCTCCCTGCCGCAGTCCGGACATTTCCCGTCCACCAGCTGGCTCTCCGTCCAGAAGGACTCGCAGGGTGTACAGTACATGCCCTCGTATGCCCCCTTATAAATATCCCCCTGGTCATAGAAGCGCTTAAACATCTTCTGCACCTGCTTTTCATGGTAGCCGTCCGTGGTACGGATGAACTTGTCATAGGAAACATTCAGCAGATCGCACATTCCTCGGATGATCCCCGCAATATTGTCCACAAATTCTTTCGGCGTTACTCCCGCTTCCTGCGCCTTCAGCTCGATCTTCTGTCCGTGTTCGTCCGTTCCCGTCTGGAAATAAACCTCATACCCCTCCTTCCTCTTGAACCGCGCAATGCTGTCGGCCATCACAATCTCATAGTTGTTGCCGATATGCGGCCTGCCGGATGTGTAGGCAATCGCCGTAGTTAAATAGTAAGGTCCTTTGTTCTGCATCTTCTGATCTCCTTTCTTCCATCAAACAGCTCTGTGCTCAATCAGGTCATTGTGAAAGTCCGCCACCCAACGAAACGTTTCGCAATTGCTTTTCCGAGAAAATACTACCTGCGGATTGCAGCCGCACAACAGTACATAAAATAAGCCCGTCTGCCCGCGCATCACAAATTGCATGCACAAGAAGACGAGCCTTCTGCCCGTGGTACCACTTCTTTTCACCCGGCTCTCACAAGCCGGATCTCTTCGAGTCAAAACGGCCTCTGCCATCATGCTGCCGCAGCAGCTTATCTTGCAATACTGCTGCCAGCTTGGATTACGCCCTAACTCTATCCGCTGTAACAGGCGGAACCTGTCGTAGCCTTGCGTCCTGAATGTACTCCATTTCCGACTCCAAAGTCCGGCTTATGTGTATGATCCATCCCGCCGCTCGGTACGCTGCTCGGAAGCCATGTTCCATCCGTCCCGTCCAGCCCTCTCAGCATTGCGGATTCACATCGTCGGATATGCCGCCGGGCACTCTCTGTAAAACAAGTAGCGGATGTACTCTCTTCGTCACTGCCTTTTCTCTTTGATAATGAGAGTATCACAATTTGAGATACTCTGTCAACAGTTATTATTTTTTCGTGGTCAGCTGACTGTACTCTCCCTTACGGTCATACGAGTCCATCAAATAGCTTTCGTCCGTCAGAATACAGTCTATCTCCAATTCGTCTTTTCTATACTTGCTCCGCTTCCTCAGATCCTCCCGGGAGCGCTGCTGGGATTTGGTATGGAAAGAATTTCTGGTTTGAAAGCGAAACGCTTTCCCCGGCAGTCTGCCCGCCAGCTTTTCTGCAGCAGACACCACTCTTGCCCGTACCTTCTGGAGGGGTGTCATATGAGAATTTCTCTCCGCCACCGTGGAAAAGTAGGGATTCCCCTGCATGGCCGCGCTCTGTTCAGCCAGCCTTTGGGCATCTTCCGTTCTATGCCTGGTCTCTGCCCTGCGGTCATCCGCTGCCACACTCCGATCCAGCTGCGCCATCGTCCGGGCGCTGCCGTCCTTGTCTCCGTGAACTCCCTCCGTATTGGTATCATTTGTTCCCCAGATCCCCTTCAGGATGCTTTTACCGCCGCGCAGTATTTTCTGAAGCCAGGACGACAGGGAAAATTCGGCATCCTGCTGTTGTTTCTCCATCTGCATCTGTGACATCTGGGAGCCCGCATCACCTCCGCCCGTCTTCAGATTTCCTTCGTGAAAATGGGCGTGACCGTGCATACACCCTGTCACATGATGGGTATCCGAGCTATGCCCACTGCCTACTCCGCCGATCAGGTGCATAAACACCTCCTTTCACTTTACGCCAGCGCCCTGATATTTTCCCCAATATTTCCCTTAAACACCGCAGATCCTGCCACAATCACATTGGCGCCCGCCTCCCGGGCAAGGCCCACATTATCCGCGGTAATACCGCCGTCCACTTCAATGTCTATGTCCAGCCCCCGGCTGGCCGCCAGGCTTCGAATTACTCTCACCTTCTCCAGGCACTCCGGCATCAGCTTCTGGCCGCCGAATCCGGGCTCTACCGTCATGACCAGCACCATATCCGCCAGCTCCAGATAGGGGCGCACCGCATCTGCGGCAGTCGCCGGCTTGATGGTAATGCCCGCCTTTTTCCCAAGGCTATGTATTCTCTCTATGGTTCCCCTGATGTCATCCGATGCCTCCAGATGAAAATTGATAAGATCCGCCCCGCAGTCCGCAAATTCCTGCAGATAGCGCTCCGGCTTTTCAATCATCAGATGAACGTCAAAAAAGAGCCCCGTATGTCTGCGGAGTGTCTGGATCACCGGCATTCCGAAGGAAATCGAGGGGACAAAGGAGCCGTCCATCACATCAATGTGCAGATACTGCGCTCCCGCTTTCTCCACCTCCTGAATCTGTTCTCCCAGCTGCCAGAAATCAGCAGCTAAAATGGATGGTGCCAAAATATTCATTTCCGTGGCCACACCTTTCCGACGTGCTGTCCGAAAGTGTTCACACCTCCGGAAACAGCTTAAGTCAATTATTCTCTTTTATATTTTAACAGATTAGCTTCGGTTTCGCAATATAACCTGTTCTATGTTTTGAGGACATAAAGAGGCTGCAGATAGGATACGATCAATGATGAGATGCAGGAAACTGCCAGTATGATTGAATTGTAATAATTTCTATAAAAGTTTTCTGCCGGGAGTCCCGGCAGAAAACAGATTCAAAAGACTTATTTGCTACTTAATATTCCTTCACGTCCCGCTTGAGCTTTTCCCACTTGTCCTCATGTTCCGTATAGTAAATGGGACATTTCTTGCCGCCGCAGTCATAGTGGCGCAGGATATGGTCAGTGTCCAGATCGTAAACGTCAGTCAACCATGCCAGCAGGGAGATCAGAGAATCATAGGTCTCCTGCGTAAACGATCCGTCCTGCGCCGTGAAACAGCATTCTATGGATATAGAGTCATAGTTTCTGCCCGCTACGGCGTATGCAATTTCATCCAGAGGCACACACTGAAGAATTTCTCCCTCATAACCAATGATAAAATGAGAGCTGACACTGGCCATATGTACATCCTTCTGCTGCTCAAAATAGCTGCGGTTCTGAGCCGCGCTGGTTCCCGGATTCGCGGTATAATGCACAAATACATCCTTTACCTCTGTCAGCGGCTCACCGGGCCTCGAATATTCGTTTGGAGTCAGGAAATCTTCCTTCCATTCCGGATGAGCCGTGAACTTTTCCACCGGAAGACCCTGTATCATAGTAGTGGAGGCCACGGGACCGGAATCCTGAATCTCATTCTGAGACGGTTTCGTCTGGGCTTTATTGCCAGGTTCCGCCGCCGACGCATGGTTACGGTTCAGAAAGAGCATGCCGCTGATGGCAATAATGCAGATAGCCCAGAGCCCCACCGCCAGCCTCTGTCTGCGCACCCGTCTCTTCTGGCGCTCTCTCAGCATTGCCTCCCGGCTCTGTCTGGAAACCGGACACCTTGATGCTCCGGCCATCGGCTGCACTTCTCTCCGCATCCCCTGTACCGTGCGCTGTCCCGACGACGTACGGCCTGCATATCCGCCAATCGGCTGCACTGCTCCCGTTGTCCCGGTTCTGTATGCCTGTCCCGGCATGTCTCTTCTCACTCCCTGACCCGAACGCTGTCCCGGCATGTCCCTTCTCACTCCCTGACCCGAACGCTGTCCCGGCATGTCCCTTCTCACTCCCTGAC
>CANPOY010000068.1 GCA_947575805.1 uncultured Lachnospiraceae bacterium | reverse complement strand
ATCATAAGCCAGCTTCCGTCATTCAACGCCAGAATCTCATGCCCAAAGCTGTCTTTGTAAGTAATATCCTCCACGACTCTCAGGCCGTCCAGATATTCGTCCTTCAAAGACTGATAATGTGGAAATACGTTTATTTCCGTGATCCCCAGTCCGCTCATCCACCGTTCAAAATGAGGATCCGCCGCCTCCCCCTCAAGTTCCGGCGCCGCATATACATTTACAGCGCAGTTCATGGTCCCCGCACTCCAGCCAATCAGCAGGCCGTCGAAATCCCGCAGCCTTTCCTGCAGCCCGATTTTTTTGAAGAACCGGTTTTGTGTGGGGACATGGCCTCCGCTCAAAATAATGACATCCATTTCTCCGGACCTTTCAACCAGCTCCTCGTTCCTGTCATCACATTTTTCAAGGTACGAAATACTCAATCCGCTCATGGGAAATGCCTCTCTCATACACGCACACACGCTGTCGTTTCTTTCATAGTCATCCGGAGAGGCACAGACAATCATTACCTTCGCATTGTCCCTCCATACTTCTCTCAGCGTACTCAATAATTCATTATCCTCAAGCAGGACTGACGGAACCCGCCTGCCGTCAACTTTTAACGATCCTCCCAATGAACTGGTCAAAATTGCTTTCATAATCTCTCCTCCCATACAATATTTGCGGATAAATTCTTTAAAATATCAGCAGAAAGCAATATAGCGTATTTTGCTCCTGCCTATTCCACCTTCGGGTCAAAATGTCTCAAAAATGCTACGCGATAATTTAGGCTTTGCGTGCAGAGCAGCCGCCCTCCTATGGCAATGTAAACATCAGATTTGGCTTTAACAGATACTATGCCGGCAGAAGTTTTTAACAACATTGGGGCGTCATCAAACCACATTTCATTGATACAATTCCAAACAACGTACACCTGCTCAATAACAGTATTTTATATTCCTCAAGATCCCTTTTATTCCAGACAGTATCCCAATCATTCATTTATCCCTCCATAACCTCAAGTGTCTGATCAGCAACTATCTGTCCAGTCGATATTCGATGCTGACCACAATATCATTCTCTACAATAGTGGTCAGCAAAGTCTCTCCTCTTGTATAAGTGCAGGCTGTCCCTTCTGCTGCATAATCCTCCCCGTAAAGGGTTTTCATATCCTCCACAGTGTCCCCAAGACACAGCCCTTCCGTTGTAGACAGATTGGAATCAATAAAATAAACGGAATAAACGCGCTCTTCATCCTTCTCGAAGTAAGTGGTCAGCTCAAACACCCCAAAATTATATACATTATCATTTCCATCGAAAGCACAGCTGGGAACCTCTGAAACCTCAGTATACCCCCCCGGCACAGAAGGGTCAAAAACCTCCCCCGGAATCAGGGTCACTCCTTCATATAAAAAACCAAAGGTATCTTCCGCTTCTTTGCCCCGGTCCTGGTTCAATGCTTCTGCCTCCGGCTCTGCTCCTCCGGCTCGCCCGGCTTCTCCGACATTCTCTGCGCTGCCGGCGCCGATATTGATATTCTGCGCAAGCTCCGCTTCCTGTCCGCAAGCCGCAAATACCATCAGCAGCCCACATAAAAAAAGTACCTTACCTATCCTCTTCATCCTTTTGCTCCTTTAACCTTTCTTCAATTGTTTCATCATACATCTGCAGCTTTTTATCATAAACAGGCGCAAGTTCCGGATCCTGACGGTGATCCGCCAGTCCGTGTTCCTCCATCAGGATATTTCCAAAATAGCGGGACAGCTTGACCGCTCCTGACAGATTCAGATGGTAACCGCCGTCATAGGTGTCCTCCGAAAAATCCAGCCCGATCTTCTCAGTCTGCTCCACAAAATTATAAAACGAAAGCCCGTATTCTGCAGCATACTCTTTTATCTGTTGATCGTATTCCTCATACCAGTAGGGATAAAGGCTGGGAGCTTTGACCAGCACCAGCTCCGTTCCCTTATCTTCGCAAAGCAGACGAAGCTTATCCAGATATTTAAAGCAGATTTCCCCAAACCGGTAATCGGAAAGCGCCTTTTTCACCGGAAGCGATCCTGCAGACACCACCTCCGTGTGAAGCTGAAAGCCGTTATAGGAATTGTCCTTGACCCGAAAGAAATAAGAAAAATCCTCCCGTGTCAGCTTGTCGAAGCGGGAGTGATAACGAAGGATGGGAAAAACATAGGAAAGGAACTGCTCCTCCTCCGTCATGGATGCCAAGACGATCCCCAGCTTGCTGCCGGACCAGCGCATCCGGTCAATGGTCAGGCGATTATAGGCCTCACTGACCGGCTCCGAATAACGCATGGCATTTACATTAAACACAAGTACCCGCGGTGTTTCATAACGAAAGGTTTCCTCCGCCACATAATAGCTCATCCACACAAGCTGCTGGGGCGTTCCCCTGATATATGCCGTTATTCCGTAATTCCGATACAGCTCCATCGGAGAAAAGTTCGCATATACCTCGCAGTCTCCCAAAAATATAACATCGTGTCCCCCTGCTTCCCGGTAATACTGGGAGATAAAGCTGCCCTCCTCCAGATCCGTCATATATTTCGGCTGAAGAAGCCTGGAAATCAACAGGAACGCTATACAAAAGAGAACTACTACCGCTCCTGTGGACAGAATTGTCTTTCTCCTTTTCTTCATCTTCTGCCTCCCCGACTAAAACCTGCTGTATATAAATTCTGATGCCGTAAAGCCGATCCCGTACATGCCAAAAGTAAGAACCGTAAGCGCAAGCAAACCGGCCACCCCCACTTTTGCCGCCATAGGAAATGCACAGAATCTTGCTTTGAGAACCCTGCTTTTCCAGTCATAAATCCACAGCAGCAGACAGGCAACTCCCAGGACAATCCAGTCTCCCCCGGAAAGCTCCATCCCGCTGATTCCTGCCGGGAGAGCATCGTAATTAAAGACGGTAAACACAGAGACTGCCATCCGCAGTACGGTAGCCGTGTCCGGCCAGATAAAAAACGACCACAAAAAGCTGACCACCAAAAACGTAGCAACACGGTTCAATGTCTTGCTCCCTGTCCTGAATTTCTCTCCCCAGGAAACAAAAATGCCGTGCAGCAGCCCCCAGAGGAGGTACCCTCCTCCATGCCAGATCCCGGAAACCAGAAACGTCACTATAGTATTCATAAACCTCCGCAGCTTTCCCTTGCGGCTGCCACCCAGTGGGATATACACATATTCCCGAAGCCACTCGCCCAGAGTGATATGCCAGCGACGCCAAAACTCCCGCACAGACTGTGCAAAATAAGGCGCGTCAAAATTTTCGCTCATCCGTATACCCAGCATCCGGGATACCCCAAGGACAATATCAATTCCTCCGGAAAAATCCGCATATAGCTGAACCGCATACAGAAACATTGCCGCCAGGGCATAGGCTCCCTGATACCGCTCCGGTTCCGCAGATATGGCGGACACGATTACCCCCAGCCTGGCAGCAATCACCAGCTTCTTCAATAATCCCCACAAGCTGCGGACGGCTCCCTTCAAAAAGAAGTCCCCGCTGATCTTCCTCTCCTCCAGCGCGGTACGCATTCTGGCGTATGGCTCGATGGGGCCCATGAAAAGATGAGGCAGATAAGTGACAAACAGACCAAACGTAAGCAGATTTTTCTCCGGCTCATATTTACCCCGGTATAAATCCACATGATAAGCCATGACCTGAAGCGTAAAATAGGAAATGCCGATTGGTGCAATCATCGGCTGCCATGGCAGCCAGTGCTGCGCCCGCAGCAAAAGCAGCAGCAAAATCTGCAGAACCGTACTGACCCACATAACCGAACGGTACCTCGGAATCAGCCGTCCCGCCAGATAGCTTAACAGGGTTACGGCCAGCAGATATATACTTGAAATACCATACCCGGCGTAAACCGCCAGGCCTGCAACGAAAAGAAGTAAATTAATAACCATGACATCAGTTTTTTCTCCCGGCTTATGCAATGAAATCGTTCCAATGCTTTTCTTCAAAATACTTTATTACAGAAGAATGAATATCACGAATACAGGCCCATAATTCGTCAAAGTAATCTATATTACCACGCTACTCACAAGCCGGCCACGCGGAGCGGTCCCAATCCCTTCCCTGTAATATGGCATATCTCTGTTCATCGGTCATCAGACTGTACTTCGTATGCCGGCTGCCGGGCGTCGCGTCGATATGCCGCCAAACCCCGTCCAGCTTAATCACCAGCCAGTAATGTGACTGATCGGTCACCCAAATCAGCCGGGTTTCGTAATTCTTTCTTGTCAGCAGGCTCTGCAGGCAGAGGGCATGGACCAGACAATCTCCTGCCTTGTTGGTAAATCCGTACCATACCGGATCCTTTCCGCCGGAGTTGTGACTGTACCTGATGGTATCCCGGACGTAGTCCCTGATTGCCTCCGGATCATTGCCAAGCCCCGCCGCAATGGAATCTGCAAGCGCATCTGTATCCTCCTGGTCATGCTCCACCACAACAGTCCTTTTCATCCTGGCCATGTTCCCATACTTGTCCTTCGACGTGTAAGTAACATAATAGGTTCCGGCAACGTTGAGGTTCACTCCTCCGGCATCATAGGTTACTTCACAGGCGCCATCTTCCTCATCCACTGCGCTGACACCTGATAGGTAGTCGGGGTTTGATTTTTTCTCCACCCTTAAAGTGGTAAGTCCTTTGATGACCGGCGGAGTCTTATCCTGCCCTACAGCCAATTGGGCTGTAGCTGTGGCAGTATTCCCGTTGACATCCGTAGCCTCAATTGTTATTGTCTGCAAACCCGGGATGCTGACATCCGGCTCCGTCACGAAACGTACCTCTGCGTCCCCGGATACATCAAAACAGGATACTACAAAGCTGTCAACAGTAACCTCCTCCCCCTTATAAACAGATACATCTGTTAAAATCAATTCGGGCGGTGTGGTATCCACTACCTGAACCCGGCAGACGCATTCATCCACAGAACTGGCAACCGTATACTCGCCAACTCCGGATTCATTGATAAGATCAATATCTCCCTGTTCAATCCTGCTGCAGTCCCGATCCGGATTATAAAGCAAATCCTCCTTTCTTAAGGACTCTCCCAATTCCAGCGTAAATTCGCTTTTCATCCAGACGATAGAGAGAGTGCATATCCCGGAAACGGCATTTCCATAAGCATCCTCCGCCACCACGGTAATGTTCTGGTCTTCATAATTCAGCGGAATCAACACATTATCCGCAAAATAGACCGTGACCTCCGACAGGTC
This sequence comes from uncultured Lachnospiraceae bacterium, assembly GCA_947575805.1. GTDB lineage: Bacteria > Bacillota > Clostridia > Lachnospirales > Lachnospiraceae > Acetatifactor. Next base: position 7,420 of record CANPOY010000068.1, on the reverse strand, counting down.
ATAACAAGACGCCACAAAATCACAGGGATCCGGTATATAATCCGGCGTTTTCTGTAAACAGGGGATGAACTCCACTTCAGGGGGCGTGGTGTCCTCTATAATCAGCGTAACCGTCTCATCCTTGCGACCGCTTCTCATCGTCAGGGAAGTACTTCCCACTCCGCTGACGTTTACTGTAGAAAGATCTGTTACAATACCTGCATTCCGAACATCCGCAAACTCTGTCATAAAGGCCTCGACACTGACCGTTTCCGTCCCCAGCTCCACTGTCAGATCATGAAATCTCGGCTGACGGCAGAACCAGTATGCGGCACCCCCCACCAATGCTGCTGCAATGATACAGTGGCAAATCCACTTGCGACTATCTAAAAAATACGCAGCCACCACATTTCTCTGTATATTGATAACTGCCTTTACGAGATTTCCTGCGCTCTTCTGCGTCTTTCTGTCTTGGATTTCCGCCTGCTCTTGGAGTGCTGCCCTTTCCTCGGTCTCCGCTTGCTTTTGAGCCTCCGGCTCATCCCCGGTCTCCATTTGCTCCCTGAACCAGGTCTTCCCCATAGCCTCACAAGCCCTGATCTCCACGTCTATGCACCTGCAAAGCAACGGATTTCCGTCTTTATTATATTCACATGTTTCACATTGCGGGATCGATACCAACATGGCGGCATCCCTTCCACATGCTTCCGGATTTGTATTCATGCTGTGTTTTCCAGTTTTCTCCGCTGTATTTTAAAATCGCCTGTATGAATGAATCAAACCATGCTGATTCATTTCTCCCGCGCAATTGCCGTCGGCTCTTAAGGCGCCTGCCGACCCTGCACATATCCGTCAATATCAAAAGAATACTCTTTCCCGTTCAGATTCAGCGTGCAATCCGCGGCATAGGTTCCGTCTGTACCACGGTATTTCCATCCAAAACCATTGGTCATCCAGCACTCCGGCGAAACCCCATTATTGACACATGGCAGGGATAACTTCTTTTTTGTTTCATCATCCTGAAAGTGCCACCATTCGCTGTACAGGTCTTTATAACCTGCCGACATCATAATCCCGGACAATTCTTTCGCATATCCGTTATTTTGAGCCCGTGCCGAATACTGACTGAGATCGTGCAGCTGAGTCTGCATCGCCAGCTCGTTTCCGGTATCCAGACTTTCCAGCGTCAGATCCATGGCCACGCCGAGATTATGCCTGGATACCCCCGCACTGACAAAAGAACTCAGCGTGAAGGAATTATTGCTGTCATTCATCAGCTCCCAATACGTCTTGCGCCGCTCGGTAACCGTACCGTTTACATCCGTCTCACGCACAGAAAGCACCACTCCCGGCTCGATTCCCCAAAAGGTACTTTCCGGCAACGTCGCATGCTGAACCTCCGACGCTTTCCGGTACATGTAGACAGAAGCCTCATGAGGACGGAATGCCTCATAAATTTTCAGTCTGTAGCCTTTTTCTCGGGCATTTTCTATCGCTGTCACCAGCTTTTCGGCAGTGGGATAGAGCAGCGGTACCAGGAAACTGTTATCCTTTAAACACACGCCCTCAAATCCCTTTATGGTTTCCCCTGTCAGGCCGGGTATCTCAAATCCATGAGCCATGAAAAGAGAGTCATAACTGTTGGTAATGTCATAGCTGCACAAGGCACCTACGTACTCCGTCAAATTAATCATGCAGTAATTGCTGTCTATATAGCAGATCCTGCCGTCCAGATAAATACCAAACATATCATCCTTCACGGCAGCCACACAATGTGCGTCCAGAGCCTCCACCTTGCCCACTACTTCCCCATTGGCAGTATCACTGTATGCTTTCAGGTTCTTGACCGGCCAGACGGTACAGTACAGCGGAGTAACGCCCGCTTCGCATTCCCGTACTTCGGAAGCTGCCGCATAGTCCCCTTTCACTGCAGCCACACGGAAGGAGTAAACTGTGCCCGGGCTCAGCCGAGAAGAAATATATATTCGTTCCTCATTCCCGGCGACTGTCTTAACCGTTTTCCACATACCGACATCGCCATCCTTCATTTGAATCTGGTAAGAATCACAGCTCAATTCATCCCATTCCAAACGACAAACACATCCGTCAATCACCTCCAGCAACAGACGAATATCACGGGCCATTACATCTTCCCATGTAACTGTCACCTCTTTTGATTCTCCGCAGTATAGGGCCATGCCGTTCATTCGTTTGCCGGGGACAATCGTTAATACACAGGGCGTTGCAGGCGTCGGTATCCAAAGCTCTTCCCTTAAGTCCAGTTCCACCCGGTTCTCCTCCACTGTCTTCAAAAGCTTCCTGTTACCCTGCTGCATAACATAAATACCGCAGCAATTGCTTTCCTGAAAATCAAAACTAATGAAAACCTTTCCCGCATCCGGGTCAATGTCCCGGTCCAGATTTTTGATTAAAGGATTTTGAATACTGAAAAAGCGCTGCACAGAGGCTTGCTTCCATGTGCCCTCTTTTCCCAGTACGGAGTATCTTTTAATAAGGTCAATTTGAATTACCAGCCCCTTATCCACGGGTAAATCCGACAAACGGCAGGAAACTCCGTCAACATATCCACTGAAAAATATGATCTGGTCGTTCCCACCACCTAACGCATGGGTACTGACATTCACATAATAAAAATCCGCACCGGCATTCTCCAGACTGGTCCAGCTTAATTCATACATCCCGTCCTCCGTCTTCCACAGCTCCGGTACGGCATGATCCGCTATGCTCTGTATTTTAGACATACAGGATTGTGCATAAATATATACAGCCCCGAAACCCACTACCAGCAGGAACAGCAGCACGCCAAAGACATATCCTGCCATTTCCGTTCCGCTCGCTGCGCCTGTTCCACCTCTTTCGTCATCTGCACTAATGTCTCCCCTTCTCTTTTTAGCCATAATCCATTCCTTTAACAGCCAATCGTCACATAAAGCTCCCGCAGGTTGTTTATCGTCCTGTCAGGCTGCTCTGCGCCCTCTCTTGGACAGGCATATTTCCAGTTTCCCTGTTTTACCCAAATGGAATACATTCCTATTTCGTTGGCAGGCACAATATCATTGTCCAGACGATCCCCCACCATGGCGGCCTCTTCCGGCTTACAGCCGGCCCGCTCCAGAGCAAGCTCAAAGATGTGCCTGTCAGGCTTTTCCACACCCACCTCAGCTGATGCAATCAACAGATCAATATACTTCAATATGCCGAATCTCCTGAGACGTTCTTTACTTCCCGGAGACTGGTTAGCGATAATTCCTGTTCTATATCGTTTATGAATATATTCCAGGCATTGCAGCGTATGCGGGTACAGCCGCTCATCCTCCTTATGCCAGGGAGTTTTGTTCAGTCCGAAGAACTTTATGGCTTCCAGGTCTGCCGGTTGATTCTGCCTGGCAAAGAAAACCATCTTCTCCGCAAACTGCCCGCAGGTTATGTCCGTTCCCGCAATGACATCCCTGATTCGATGCTCCAATGCCAGGGATTCATCAATCAGGGTGGAACCCATATCAAAAAAAATCCACTTAATTGATTCCGGAATCATTTTTGATACTTGTCCTTCGTGATTTCCAGCTCGATTATTTTCCACTTTTCTCCTTTAATTACCGCCGTCTCTTCTTTTTCCGTCAAGGCTTCCCGAAACCCCACTGCCTGATAGCACCTGTACGCCGGTTGATTGTTCTCAAATACCCCGATGGTAACTCTCTCCGCTCCAAGGATTTCAAAAGCATATTTGAATCCCAGCTGAAGCATCCCGCTTCCATAGCCCATTCCCCTTTTTGAAGCGTCTACGATCACCCACCCGAAGCGAAGTATACTGTTGTCGCCGTGGATATAGCGCAGGATGAAATGTCCCACGACGCCGCTGTCGTCAAAGGCTGTCATGGGATAAAAATTATCCTGCTCCCTGCAGTCGCCATTTTTCAGCCTGTACTTGTCATCAATAGCCTTTGCACTAACGGGAAACTCACCAAACCGTCCCCCGCTCCATTTGTAAAATACCTCCTCATCCGTCAGCCAGCCTGCTATCATTTCCGCGTCACAGCTCTTATACGGCCTTATCCTAAGCATCTTATTACCCCCTTCTGCAGTTCATTTCCCCGGTATAGAATGCTTCCTCCCATACCCGGTAATTACCGCCAGCAGCAGCATCACCAGCATACAGAGGGAATAAAAATTCACCAGTGGAATGGATGCCGGCGCCACCGCAAAGTCCTCCCCGAACTGGGCGGACTGCTGGGCCGGAATCACGCAATGCACCGTCCAGGGCGCCAGGAAGCAGAACACACAGCCTGTACAATCCAGCAGGTTAGCCCGGCGATAGCGGTTTACCCCCGCCTTTTCCCCAATATCATTTACCAGGTCGCCAAGGGCTACGATTGCCACGGAAATAACCCCCGTCACCATACTTAAGATACCGGCAGACAGCACGATGGCTGTCTCCGCTCTGCGTTCACTCTTTGCAAAACGGGCCAGGAAAGCTCCCACATCCTCAAAGAGGCCGCTGCGCTCCACCACCCCAAGCAGGGCAAACACCGCAATCAGCATGGCCACCGTGCCCGCTGTCCCCGTAATGGCTTCTATGATTGCCCCGGATACGGCAAAGCCCCCGGGAAAAGCAATGAGCTTATCCGCCGAATAGATACCGGAAAGCAGACCTGCAGCGATCCCCGCCAGAATCCCCCAGGACAGGGCGGTGATCAGGTGCTTTTTCATCAGACACAGAACGATAATCACCGCCGGCACCACCAGCATCACCAGGCTGACCGGATTTGCCGTACCGGCTGCCGACGGAACCGCTGCATCCGCCTTTGTGGTTCCGGAAAACAGCAGGAACAAAACCAGTGCTCCCGCCGCGGCCGGCAGGCTGTAGCGCATTCTGGTCTTGACTACGGTTCCCAGCTCCGCATGCTGGGTGGCCGAGGATGCGATGGTAGTGTCCGAAATCGGCCCCAGATTATCGCCGAAAGCCGCGCCTGACACGATAGCGCCAATCATAAATTCCGGTGCGGCACCCGCCATCACCCCTACCGGAAACAAAATGGGAATCACCACGAAATAGGTTCCCACTGAGGTCCCCGTGGCAAACGCCAGCAGGCAGGTGATGAGGAAGGAGGCCGCCACAAACAGCCTGCCGGTAAAGCCTGCCGCCACCACATAAGCCGCAATGGTCTGCACCGCCCCACTGGCCGAGATCAGCTTGCCCGAGACTGCGGCCAGTATTACCGCCATCACAATCACCCCAAACATAGGCTTGCTTAATCCATAAACCAGCGCTTCCCCGTATGCCTTCTCGTCTCTTGCAAAAAGAACACCTGCCACCAGCGCCGCGAAGAAAGCCAGCACGTAACCGTTCACATTAGACTGGCTCAGAGCCGCCCACATAATCATGGCCGCCGCAACCAAAAGCGGCGCCAGCTTACCGAATTTTCCGAAATGAAATTCTATTCGTTTTCCCTTCTGATCCATCTTTCCCCTCATTCCGCTTTCCGAAAAAGTGCACCTCCCCGGGCATCTTGGTCAGCAGCATCCTTATTCTACCATCTTCAATCTCATATACCTTCTACTACAGTTGAGCCTGTCAATGGAACAGCTCCGCGGTCCTCGCCATCCGGTCGGCAATCCTGACACCAAAGGGACACCTGCCCTCGCAGCGCCTGCAGCCGATGCACTCATCGGCATGATGCTCCAGGGCGTCATAATGAGCTTTTACTGTAGCAGGAACTTCCGGCTGCATCACAGCCAGGTCATAATACTTGTTTACCATGGCAATATCAATTTCTGCCGGGCAGGGCTTGCAGTGACCGCAGTAAGTACATTCTCCCTGTCCAAAGGTATGGCGGGGAGCCTTAGCCAGCACACCGGCATAATCCTTCTCTTCCTGAGCAGCGGTTTCGTAAGCTACTGCCTGCTCCACCTGCTCCGGTGTGTCGTAGCCTGCCATCACCGACGCTACCCCAGGGCGGGTAAGACAGTAATGGATGCACTGCACGGGCGTCAGCGCCACTCCAAAGGGAGACCGCTTTTCGTCAAACAGGCGGCCGCCTGCATAAGGCTTCATAACGGTGATACCCACATCCTTCTGCTCGCAGAGTTTATACATCCCGGCACGGACAGGGTCGATTCCTGCCAGATCAGCCTGATAATCATCAGCAAAATAGGTATCAATATTATCCGTGGGCGGAAGCAGGTCGAAGGCAGGATTGACACTGAACATCAGCATCTCGATCAGTCCGCCCTCCGCCGCTTTGATCGCCATGGCGGGATTATGGGTGCTCATGCCGATGTGCCGGATTTTGCCGCTTGCCTTCAGCTCCTTTACGTATTCTATGTATGGGCCTTTCATGGCGGCATCCCAGTCGCTTTCCTGGTCAATGAAATGAATCATGCCCAGGTCGATATAATCCGTCTGCATACGGGTGAGCAAATCTTCAAAAGCTTCCCTGCATTTCTCCGGATCCCGGGTGCGGACATACTGGCCGTTCTGCCAGGTGGAACCGATATGTCCCTGAATCAGCCAGTGCTCCCGCCTGCCGGCCAGCGCCTTGCCGATATTGGAACGGACATTGGGTTCCGACATCCAGCAGTCAAGGATATTGATTCCCAGACTCTCCGCACAATCTATGACCTCCTTGCACTCCTCACCGCTATGGCGTTCCAGCCATTCACCGCCCAGCCCGATTTCGCTGACCTTAAGTTCTGTTTTTCCTAGTCTCCGGTAATTCATCCTGTGCCCTCTCTAATAAATGATCATTCCTTACGCAGCTCCATTGTTTTATGACCGGCAAATCCATATGCCCCTGTAACAAATATCATGGCGTTATCACGGCCTTCCCGTCTCTGTGCCAATCCCCCGATGCAAGAATTCTTTCCGAAGCCCACACCATAAATCATGACTGCCTTCCTTCTCAACCTTTATACGGCAAATCGGGTAATTGTCCTCTTTTAAAAGATCGCGCCAGCACACGACCAAGGCTTGGCAAAAAGGCTTGTGCTTCCGGTATGCTTTTCAAAAGGAATCTTTCTCCTGCTCTATTATACACGGTATTCCGGCAGATTACAATATCGGCATCATATTGTCGTGATTTTCTGCTTCCTTTGTGCACGATAGCACCATAGCAGCTAAAGTTATATGGCAGTTTCTATGTCAATTTCTTTGCATACCCCGTTTTTATGTCTTCCACCTCATAATATTGTGTCTGAGCGCTCCACAGCCTGTAATACATGCCGGATTTTACACTTACCAATGCGTCGTGACTGCCCCGCTGAATCAGCCTGCCATCATGGAATACTGCAATGTCCTGGCAAAAACGGCAGGAAGCGTTTTGTCAAGTGCTTTTTTGAATTATTGACGCAAAACTTTTCAACGCGGCAGGAAACGGGCAGGAAGAACGGGCGCAAAACGCGCCTGTGGACGGTTAGAAGCCGT
>CANPOY010000067.1 GCA_947575805.1 uncultured Lachnospiraceae bacterium | reverse complement strand
CATTTTTCGGAACACGAAAAACTCCAATGCCCTCAACGGGCTAAAGCCGTAATATAACATGGAGCCTGTCAGGGCTCCATGTCAGCTTTTTCTCGGACCTATATTTATCTGCTTATTTTCTGTTTTTCACAACTTATCCCTCTTGTTGCAAAATCCTGTTTTCTCAGTTTACCCCTGCTCGAATTTCTCCCGCAGCTTATTCAGCGCTTTCTTCTCGATCCGGCTCACATAGCTGCGGGAAATTCCCAGCGTCGCCCCGATTTCATTCTGCGTCGCCTCCCGCTTGCCGTTCAGCCCGTAGCGCATGACCAGTATCTGCCTCTCCCTTGGCGTCAGCGTCTCATCCATCAGCACAAAAAGCCTCCTGATATTTCCGGCCAGTTCCATGCTGTCCAGAAGATCCGGCTGCTGCTGCTCGATCACGTCCACCAGGTGGATCTCGTTGCCTTCCTTGTCCTGACCGATGGGTTCAAAGAGCGAAACCTCCCTGGAGGTCTTGCGCCTGCCTCGTAACAACATCAGCAGCTCGTTGTCAATACACCGGCAGGCGTATGTCGCCAGCCTTCCTTTCCTGTCGTCAAAGCTGTCCACCGCCTTGATCAGCCCGATACAGCCGATGGAAATCAATTCCTCCATGTCTTCTCCCGAGTTCTGATACTTTTTGGCAATATGGGCAACCAGTCTCAGATTCCGCTCTATCAAAATATCCTTTGCCTGCTTCGCCTGTTCCGCAGACCCCTCCCGCAGCAGACGGATATATTCCGCTTCTTCTCCCTGGGTAAGTGGTTTTTGAAAGGTTTTCAAAACAGCCCCCTGCGGATTACTCTTAACAATAGTCTATGTATCTGGGACATTACAAGTGCATTTCCCACTATAACAAAAACTGTGCCATCACGTAATTGGCCAGGTCCAGCCCCCTCTCCGTCAAAGCAAGACGCCGCCCGGCCCCGCATTTCCGCCATTCCAGGAGACCGTCGTCCGTATTCCTGCGGATGACGTCCCCGTACACCCAATCCATCTCCCTTCCGAAACAGGACGCAAACTCCTCCGCCGAGACTCCGTCCGTCATCCGAAGCCCCAAAAACAGAAATTCCTCCATCCGTTCCCCGGGGCTTAAGCTTTGCACCTCCTCCCGGCAGTCCGCCGGGTTCTGCAGGTAAGTCTTCAAATCACTCCCGTTTTTAAATCGTATGTTATTTATCAGAGATGCAGCACCGACGCCAAATCCCAGGTAATCCCTTCTGCGCCAATAACCACTGTTATGTCTGCATTCATAACCCGGCCGGGCATAATTGGAAATTTCATAACGTCTGTAACCAGCCTGTTCCAGGATCCTTTTGGTGGCCCTGTACATATCCCTGTCCGTATCCTCGTCCGGCAGCGTCAGCCTGCCCTGGGAAATCTGCTCCACAAGGGGTGTGCCCTCCTCCGGGATCAGACTGTAGGCAGAGATATGGACGGGCGCCGGCTCCAATGCAAGAACGCTTTCCAGTGTATGTAAATAGCTTTTGCAGGTTTGTCCCGGCAAAGCGCTCATAACGTCCACGTTGATATTCGTAAATCCGGCTTCTGCCGCTGCCTGCCAGGCATCCTGAAACTGCCGCCAGGTATGTATCCTGCCCACCGTCTCCAGCTCCCTGTCATCCGCGGACTGTAAACCGATACTGAGGCGGTTGATGCCTGCCTTGCGGTAAATGTCAAGCTTTCTGCGGTCCACTGTGCCCGGATTGACTTCCACCGTGATCTCCGCATCCTTCGAAATCCCAAAATGTTCCTTCACCGTCTGCAGCAGACCGGCAAGCTTTCCCGCCTCCACCGCGGAAGGCGTCCCTCCGCCGAAAAATAAGGACGTTACTGCCCTGCCTTCGTATTCCGGCGCCCGCGCCAGCACCTCCCGCTGCAGGGCCTCCATGTAAGCCTTTTTCGTCTCCTCATCTGCGGGCGCGGAAAGGAAATCGCAATAAAAACATTTTCTTACACAAAACGGAATATGAAAATATAATTCAATATCACTTGTCATCTAATTTCAACACACTCATAAATGCCTTCTGGGGGATTACCACGTTACCGATCTGGCGCATACGCTTCTTTCCTTCCTTCTGCTTCTCCAGAAGCTTCTTCTTACGGGTAATGTCCCCGCCGTAGCACTTTGCCAGCACGTCCTTGCGCAGGGCCTTCACCGTCTCCCGGGCAATGACCTTCCCCCCCACCGCTGCCTGAATAGGAATCTCAAACAAATGCCTGGGTATCTCATCCTTCAGCTTCTCGCACATCCTCCGTCCCCGCTCGTAGGCAGAATCTCCATGCACGATAAAGGAAAGGGCATCCACCTCCTCCCGGTTGATCAGTATATCCAGCTTTACCAGCCTTGCAGGCTCGTACCCTTTGATGTCATAGTCAAAGGAGGCATATCCTCTGGAACGGGATTTCAGGGCATCAAAGAAGTCATATATAATCTCGTTCAGGGGCAGCTCGTATTTCAGCAATGCTCTGGTTCCTTCAATATATTCCATGCTGAGATACTTTCCCCGCCTTTCCTGGCAGAGCTCCATGATGGAGCCGATAAATTCGCTTGTCACCATGATCTCAGCATTGACGATAGGCTCCTCCATATGCTCGATCTCTGAAGGGTCGGGTAGGTTGGAGGGATTGGTCAGCTCCAGTACCTCACCGTTAGTCTTATATACCTTGTAGACCACGCCTGGGGCCGTAGTCACCAAATCCAGATTGTATTCCCGCTCCAGCCTCTCCTGAATCACATCCAGATGCAGCAGCCCCAGAAAACCGCAACGGAAGCCGAATCCCAGCGCCACTGAGGTCTCGGGCTCATAATTTAAGGAAGCGTCGTTGAGCTGCAGCTTTTCCAGCGCATCCCGCAGATCGGGGTACTTGGAGCCGTCCGCGGGATACATGCCGCAGTACACCATGGACAAAACCTTGCGGTACCCCGGCAGGGGCTCCCCGCAGGGACAATTGTCATCGGTCACCGTATCGCCCACCGCCGTATCCTTTACATTCTTAATGGAGGCGGTAATATAGCCCACCATCCCCGCCGAAAGCTCTTCGCAGGGAATGAACTGTCCGGCGCCGAAGTAGCCCACTTCCACCACTTCCTGCTTCGCCCCGGTAGCCATCATGCGGATCACCGTCCCCCTTTTCACGGTTCCCTCCATGATCCGGCAGAAAATAATCACCCCCTTGTAGGGATCGTACAGGGAGTCAAAGATCAACGCCTTTAAAGGAGCCTCCGGATCGCCCTTCGGCGCCGGAATCTTCTTTACCACCTGCTCCAGTACGTCCTCGATACCGATTCCGTTCTTGGCGGAAATCAGCGGAGCGTCCTGGGCTTCAATGCCGATTACATCCTCGATTTCCTCAATGACTCTCTGAGGATCCGCGCTGGGCAGGTCAATCTTATTGATCACCGGAAAGACCTCCAGATCATGGTCCAGGGCCAGATAAACATTTGCCAGGGTCTGGGCCTCGATCCCCTGGGCCGCATCCACAACCAGTATCGCCCCGTCACAGGCAGCCAGGGACCGGCTCACCTCATAGTTAAAATCCACATGTCCCGGGGTGTCAATCAGATTAAAAATATATTCCCTGCCGTCTTTGGCCTTATATACCGTACGGACCGACTGAGCCTTGATGGTGATGCCCCGCTCCCGCTCCAGCTCCATATTGTCCAATACCTGATCCTGCATCTCCCTGCCGGTCAGAAGTCCCGTCTTTTCTATAATACGGTCCGCTAATGTGGATTTGCCGTGATCTATATGCGCCACAATGCAAAAATTGCGTATACTGCTTTGATCTGTCACCATTTGTATTTCCTCATTTCCCGGCCTGCTCTTCAGTCCTGCAGCCCGCTTTTCCCATGGGCCTATCATATCACATGCCGGCCGCGGTTGTCCAGCCCGGTCTTCACGCCCCGGACAATACCAGATCCAGAATATGTGCCAGGGGATCACAGGCGTTCAATGCCTCCTCCAGCGTGTTATTCTGCGCGCCAAGCTCCACCAGCAGATACTTCTCTTTCAAGTGCATATTATAGCGGTAACCCTTCAGATAAATCTTCCTGGTCAGCCCGGGATAATATTCCATTGCCTTCTTCTGCATCTGAAAGGAAAACGCCAGATTGCCGTCCAGGTTTTCATTGGCGAGATATGTGATATTCCCCGTCTTCTTCGTCCTGGATAGACCGTTAAAAAACATGAATCTGGCGGTGGACCTGCCATCCAGGTCCATCACCAGCCTGGTCGCCTCCGGCATCTCGTCCCTATGTAAGTCAATCACTACCTGTATGGAGGGATTCTCCTCCAGAATCTTCTCTATCTCCGGCAGTGCCTTGGAATAAGCCTGATTGCGGTCCGTGTCAAACTCCGCCGTATGGTGCAGCACACGGTATCCGTAAGTATCCGTCAAAATCTGTGTCAGCCTGTCTCCCACCCCTACAATCGTGGTAGATCTGTCTCCCTCCACGGAATCGGCAAAGCCCTCCCTGGAATGGGTATGAAAAATCAGAATCTGCGGCCCCTCCCCCTCCCCGGATACAGACATATCCCTGGACAGAAGGCTTTCCACATTCAGGTGCTCACTGCTGGCAACAGTGGTAGAGTCCACGATATAAAAGCGCTTCAGCAGAGTCTCATAATCCCCCAGGCTCACCAGGTCCACCTGCTCCTGCTGCCCATGGGGTACAAAACCGACACTTTCCCGCATCTGCAGCGCCGCTTCATTCTCCGCCTTCAGCAGCTCCTCCAAAGGCTGCTCCGGCTCTGCCGGCTGCTCCGCTTCCGGCATGGTTTCCGCCTCTTCCTCCTCAGGAAATTCCTCCTCCGCCTCCGCCAGCAGGATCTCCTTCAGCGAAAGTTCTCCCTGTTCATCCTCTCCCAGATGATCCAGCACATATCCATAGAGCGGAAACAGACTGTCAATCTGCTCCTGCAGAAGCCAGAAGGTTTCATGTTCACCGGATCTCTCATACAGAATACAGGGCATAAACATGTCGTACAGGCTTTTCTCTGCCGCTTCTCCGATTTCCAGCAGCACTCCGTCCCATATCGTGCCCTTTTCCTCCCGGACTGTGCTTCCGTCCGTGGTTTCCGACTCCGCCGCCTTGCCGTTACATCCTGCAGTCATACCCTGCAGTATCAGAAACAACAATACGATCACAGCGGCCTTCACCGCCATCGAACGCCCTGCGGTGCTTTTTCCCTTTGCCACCGGCCACTTTCCTCGCAGCGCTTTTTCATACAAGTATATGTCCCGTCGGGCGATGCTATTCAAGCAAACCCTCTTTGCGCCCTCAGCTCATTTTCATCTCCATGGCAATGTTAATGCCCTCCGAAACCGTATAGCTGATTCGTTTGATGACCGCGTCAATATCCTTGCCGGTCATATACATATTGTTCAGCTCCGGGAAGGGCGGCTGCTGCCTGCTCATATATTTCACCACATCCACACCTTCTTCGCCCTCCAGCATCTTTTCCATGGCATCCATGACGATGGTGGCAGAATCCACTACTGTGGGAATGCCCACGGCGATCACCGGAACCCCCAGGCTCTCCTGGGTCAGGGCATTCCGGTGATTGCCCACGCCTGACCCCGGCTGGATTCCCGTGTTGGTGATCTGAATGGTGCGGTTCAGGCGTTTCGTACTTCTGGCGGCAAGAGCATCCACCACGATCAGGACATCAGGCCCGGTCTCCTGCACCACCCCCTTCACAATTTCCGCAGTCTCCATTCCCGTCCTCGCCATGACTCCAGGCTCCAGGGCACTGAGAGAGTTCATTTTGCTGCAGTTATAAGCCGCTTTGCCGTATTCCTTCACGATATGGCGGGTAATACACAGATTGTCCACCGTCTGAGGCCCCAGGGCATCGGCAGTCACCTCCCGGTTCCCCAGGCCCACCACCATTACGTTCTGCTCCCGGTCATCCTGAGGCAGAAGCTTTAACAGCTCCTCCGCCAGACACTTTGAAACCTCCCGGTGATAATCCTCGTCCGGCTCCACCATGGCAGGCGCCTCCATGGTAACATAAATTCCCATCGGCTTTCCCATGGCTTTTGCGGCGTTCTTTGTGTCAATGGTAACCTTTGTCACCCGTACATCCTCTTCCTCACGGTAGTATTCCTCCACCTGCACGCCCCGAAGCTCACTCTCCGCTTCACTGATACTCTCCCTGGCCTCCAGCGCCAAATCTGTCCTCATCTGAAAAAATCCCATGATACTTCTCCCGTTTATAGGTTTTTTCATATTTTTTGCGAAAAAAGCCAGGAATATGTATTGAAAAAACATGGAATTCCCTGCTAAATACAGGAACTCCTCCTGCTGCTCCTCTTTCTCCCCCGCAGAAGATCCGCGTACCAGAACACGATCTCCGCTATGTGTGCCAGTTCTCCCTCCTTGCCTGCCTGCCGCCAGACTGCCTTATATGCCATAAACCACTTCTCCAGCCGCTCTGCCAGCTCAAAGGAGCGGAAATCATCCCTGCAAAGAACCATTCCCACATTATTCCAGATGTCCATGCCTTCTGCCGTCAGCTCAAGCTCCTGCATCAGCCCCCTCTTCCTGCTGTCCATACAGACTGCCGTGCGCTTCAGCTCCCGGCGAAGGTCTCTCAGCTTCTCCGCTGCCTGGCCTGCCCTTTTCATCTCGCCCCGCCTGGGCTCCATCAGTTTATCTATATCAGATTCCTCCCCCGGCTCTCCCAGCGCCGCACATTCATAGAGCATCACTGCATCATACCAGCCAAAGCTGCTGCAATCTGCAAGTTCTTCCATCAGCCCTGTGAGACGTCCGCTGTCATCCCGATATTCCAGCACAGAAATCTGTCGGTTCAGTTCTTCTTTCGGAATCTCCTTCCCGTTCCAGGAAAAGGCCGCTCCATAAATCATACCCGGAACGGAATGCGCCGGATGGTTAATATGCCCATAATCTCCCCAGTCCGTATTCAGGATTCCTGCTGCATGATACTTCCTTGCATAACCGCACATCTTCGCAATATTCTGATAGCTGTCGCTGATCCGGTTCATCCACTGATTCCAGCCGCTTACCCCCGGACAGAGGTACTGCGGCACTCCGGCCTCCGCCATCCTGCGGCTCTCTTCCTCCCGCTGATCCGGCGCGTATCCCCAGGTAAGACAGACGGTTCCCTCGGGCAGCTCCTTTGCCAGCATGGGCTCTCCGGCAATCACGTCTCCCCAGAACATAGGGATTTTTCCCTGCTCCTTCAGAAAGGAACACAGCTCCTTCAGATAATCCACATAAATACGGTGAATTCCCTTTTCCTCCGCCAGTTTCGCCGATCTTCCCTTCCCCAGGTCAAATGTTTCGTCCGCGCACAGGTTGAAACGCTCGGAGCGGAAGAGCGCCATATATTCTTCCAGCATCTTCTTAATAAATGGCAGCGTCCGATCATCCGAAACATTCACCGTATGATGCCGCATCCGGTCCCAAAAGGAAAAGGGCTGAGCGGAAGCATCCGGCAGTTCACACAGCTCCTCATGACTTTTGGTGGAAAGCAGCATATAAAGATGACCGAAACTTGCCAGAGAGGGAACCAGCTCGATATGCCTCTCCATACAGTACTCGTCCAGGTCCAGGATCTCTTCCGCGGACAGAGGCGTGGTGTCACGCCACATTTCCGACAGATCCCGAAAAAGATAGGTATGCTCCACATACAATTGGAATTCGTTTATCTTATATCTGCACAGCCTGTCTGCTATCTGCTTCAGTTCCTCCAGCTTCAGCACACGTCCCCTGGTCTGATCCAGGTAATATCCCCGCCTGGCAATCTCCGGGTAGTCCCGCACCATTACCCCGGGAATCAATGCCCCTTTCTGCTCCACCATCTGACATAATGTCTGCACGCCGTAAAGAAGGCCTGCCCCGTCTCCCCCCAGCACACGGATTCCTTCCGCCTGCACCTCAAGTCTGTATTCCTGCTCATTGAGGCCATCCTCCAGCTCCAGCACAATATCTCCCCTGCGGGACCTTCCCCTTACGACAGGCAGCTCCAGGCCGGCCCACCGCCTGATACAGTCCCGCAGCTGCCTGGCCGGCAGCAGCTCCACGCCCTCTTCACAGACAATGTATGTGCCGAACGCACATTCATAACAGTCTTCTCTGCAAATTATCTCCTGCGGTTTCGGAATCAGAATCATTTTTTACCCTCCTTGAAATGCCCGTTTGAACGCTTCCTGCCTGCAATAAGCATACCATGCTATAACCTCTTTCATTTTACACGCACCATTTTCCTTCCGCAAGAGATTATATCCTTAATTATCCCCCAAATGATCTGCCAAAATAATTAGTATAAAAATCCAGAAATATATTGACAAACCGACTATTATTGACTAAACTACTATCGTATGTTTGCATTAGTCTTCCGTGTCTGGCTAAGGCGAAACAGCTTATAAAAACAATGATTGTATACAAATTGGAGGTGTAACGACTTGGCTAACATTAAATCCGCGAAAAAGAGAATTCTGGTGAACCGCACCAAGGCTGATAGAAACAAGGCCATCAGATCCGGTGTCAGGACAGCGATCAAGAAGGTGTTTGCTGCTGTGGAAGCCGGTGATAAGGCTGCTGCACAGGCAGCGCTGGCCGATGCTACCAAGACCATTGAGATGGCCGGCAGCAAGGGTGTCTATCACAAAAACAATGTTGCTCACAAGGTATCCCGTATCAGCAAGGCTGTAAACAGCATGGCGTAATAGACGCCGTATGCCGCAAAGGGTGTCTGCTGCACCTGCTGCGTAATACATGTCAAAAACCCCTGAGTTCTCAACCCAAGAACTCAGGGGACTTTTTATATATCCCACTTGAGGATACGTTTTATTCAGCTTTTTCAGTGCCTGTGTCCGCCGCCGCCGTGGCTGGCGCCGCTCCTGCTGGTGTGGTGTCCGCCGCCTCCCGAAGAACGGCCTCCGCCTCTTGTTGAGCTGCTGGTTTCAATCTTTCTTTTCACCACGTTCTTACGGATAAAATCATCCCTCTGATCCTTCAGCTCAGGCTTGCCTCCGGCCACATAGGCGTTGACCGCCGTAGTATCCTGCGCCCTGTTCTTCCCTAGATGGGAAGCCGCATACACGCCCGCAATGATGAGGGAAACCACAAACGCCCCCAGATAGTAAACGCCTCCCAGCTGCACACCGCCGTCCAGATAACTGCACACCTTGTCAATATAGCGCATGTATGCCCTGCAGGGATCGCTGTCATAATAATCGTCTACCGCATACAGCACATTTTCCACTGCCCTGACACTGAGGGCATCCTCTACCTTCCCACTTGTGGAAAGCCATTCTCCTCTTTGCCCCGGATAACGGTTGTCAATGAGGATGGAGCCGTCTCCCTCAAAATCCCTGTTATAGCCGTAACCGTTTTCATCCCAGAAATCGTCGGCTATGTCCATCATATTTTCCTCCCAGTCTGTTGACCTACAGCCATACTCCAGGGCCTCCTGCCCCTCCACAGGCTGGCTGAAGGTAAGGATCACAAAATCTGCCCTGTACCGGGCCTCTTTTTCCGCAATATACTTCCGCAGCTTCTCTTCTTCCGCATCCGTCAGAATATCCGCCTCGTCGTAGACCCGCTCCTTCGGTGCAGAGCTATTGGCACGCCCTTCCCTGCCGGAATAGATGATCCCCGCCACCAACGTTACCACTACTGCAATCGCCACAATGATAAACCAGACGCGAAAATGGCGAAGGTACTGCTTTATTGCTTCCTCTCTGTAATTATCGCTCATTTTCCCTCCATTACCTTAAAAACTTTAACAACAGCGGCACCATATACAACAGCGCTGCCACACAGCCCCACAAAGTCCCCGTATAGGCCCACACCTTCTTCCTGGAAACCGGAACCTCCCCCACGATCTTGCCGGTCTGTCCGTTGACATAGAAGGGATACTCCTGATCCTGATATGTATACAGGTACTTCCAGACAGGCAGCAATCCGAAGCAGGAGCTGCTGCCCTTCACATTGCTCCCCTGATTGACGACACGCACGGAATGATACCCCGCATAGCTCTGCTTCAGCATCACCGCCGCATCCTCATCCATCTTTTTCCGCGCCCGGGCCTCCACCGCGTCGGCAGGCATATTATATTTTTCGGCATAAAACCCGGACATGAATTCCGGATTAAAGTCAATAAGCTGCCCGTAATTATAGGGCTCCATCAAATCCATCACATCGTCCGGCATAGCCTCGGAGGCATCCACGGGAATCTTGTCAAAATGAATATCCATATCCCTGTTGACAGCATAATAGGAAGTTTCCGTATACTGGGTATTGCCGCTGGTCCAGGTGCGCACCTTGGTTCCCTCCCCCTGGAAAAAGCAGTGGGTATCATAATTATAGAGCCAGTAAGGGACATACATTCCCTGCATGCCGTTCAATCTGGACTCTGACAGAAAATCCGTAGGTGCAAACAGGTTACGTTTGAATTTCTCCCGGATAGACTGCTTGCAGCTCTCCTTTCCCAACTGGAAAGGCAGGATCAGCTTCGGCAGATACTCGCCCTCCACCCTCTCGTTCAGGATCAGGTAACTGTCACAGTACGGACACTGTGTGGCGGAGGTATGCTTTTCCACCGTAATCTCACCGCCGCAGTTAGGACAGATGGTCATTTCCGGAGAAGTCCCGTTGGAAAGCTCCTGGCTCTTTTCACTTTCACAGAACGGACAGAACATGGTGTGCTTTTCCGGACTGTATACCACATTTCCGCCGCAGTTTTTACACCTGAAGTACATTACTTATCCCCTCTCTTATAATCTTTCTTCATCCAGAATAACACATTTCGGCCATTTACGCCAGTATATCTTATATCAACAGAAAACCCTCTTTTTTGTGAATCCGAATAGCAGGCCCTAATGCACGGTTGCGGGTACGGTAAAAGCGGTACAGGTCAGCCCCGTACCGCTTTTAGCCATACAGGATATTGAAGAAATCAGTCCTCAATACCCCTTTTTCAATCATCTATACTCCCGAACTCTGTTACTTGTAATTGACGATCTTTCCGAAATCTGCCTTCAGGGAAGCGCCTCCTACCAATCCGCCGTCAATATCAGGCTGTGCAAACAGCTCGGCCGCATTTCTCGCATTTACGGAACCGCCGTACTGAATACGCACTGCCGCTGCTGTAGCGTCGTCGTACATCTCCGCAATACAGTCCCTGATTCCCTTGCAGACCTCCTGCGCCTGCTCGGTGGTTGCGGTCTTGCCGGTGCCGATTGCCCAGATCGGCTCGTAAGCGATCACCAGCTCCTTCACCTGATCCGCAGTTACATCCACCAGGTCAGACTTGATCTGCAGACGGATCCAGTCCATGGTAACTCCCATTTCTCTCTGCTCCAGGCTCTCACCGCAGCAAAGGATCGGGGTCAGACCTGCCTCAATAGCTTTCTTCACCTTCTTGTTAAGCAGAGCATCCTCCTCCTTGAAATAATCTCTTCTCTCGGAATGGCCGATGATAACATATTTTACCCCTGCATCCTTCAGCATCGCCGCAGAAATTTCACCGGTGTATGCTCCCTTCTCTTCAAAGTACATATTCTCGGCGCCAACCTCCACATTGGTTCCCTTTACCGCTTCCACAACAGGTACAATGTCAATGGCGGGAACGCAGTATACCACATCCGCATCGTCACTCTTCACAAGATCCTTTAACTCAGCGCACAGCTTTACGGCTTCACTGGGTGTCATATTCATCTTCCAGTTGCCGGCTATGATCTTTCTTCTTGCCATTTCTTCCTTTTCCCTTCTTTATTAAATTCAATGTTATACCTGCCAGAAGCAAAACTACTCCCGCCACACTCAAGGCCTGCATGGGCTTCCTGTAGAACCCTGCCGCCAGACAGCTACCCGCTCCCATGCCCACAGTATAGACGACAGGCACCCTTGCGTTCAGGGGATAGTCCGCATTTTCACCGGCAATAACCCTCTGGTAATCCGTTCCGTCCCATTCATGGTAATAGCGGATGACCGTGCGCCCACGTTCGGCGCGCACTACCTCTCCTTCAGTGACTGCCGCTATTCCGGCAATGGTCACAGTCTTTTTTCCTGAGACCTCCAACGCTTCCGCCGTCCGCCAGCAAACGGTAAAATACAGCATATACACTGTACATAAAAAACAAATTCCAAAACCGGCAGCCTGCAATACCTTACTTACCATGACTTTTTCCGGATTTCCGTCCTTTCCTCTACTGCACAGAGCCGGACCCTGCCGACCACATGCCGTAAATTTCCACGCATATCACGTCACCAACGGACCATGTTCCGCTCTGCCTTTTCCATATAGGCCTTCTTCAACTCCTCCGCCGTAATTCCATAGCACAGAAGCACATCATTGTAATACATCAGGACATCTGCCATTTCCTCTACAAGACAGGATCTGAGCTCAGTGTCCTGGGCTGCTTTCTCAGCGCCGTTTTTCTTTACAATATCAATGACCTCGCCGACCTCACCGATCATCCACAGCAGCTTGTTCTTGCCTGTCTGCAGGCCAATCGGCTCCCACTTACCCTGATACCGTTCCTGCAATTTCCTTTGCAGCTCCAGCATCTCGTTTAAAGAAAAATCCTCCAAAAGCCACTCCTTGTCTGCCGCCACCCACGGCGTGGCGGGACCTGATTCCTTCCTATTTGTCGTCCGCTGCCGCCACCCACGGCGGGGCGGGACCTGATTCCTTCCTATTTGTCGTCCGCTGCCGCCACCCACGGCGTGGCGGGACCTGATTCCTTCCTATTTGTCGTCCGCTGCCGCCACGCCGGGAAGCACCTTGCCTTCCAGGAATTCCAGGGATGCACCGCCGCCGGTGGAAATATGGCTCATCTTGTCGCCGAAGCCCAACTGATTTACAGCCGCCGCAGAATCACCGCCGCCGATAATGGTAGTAGCATCGGTCTCAGCCAGAGCCTTGGCCACTGCAATCGTACCTGCTGCCAGGGTAGGATTCTCAAACACACCCATAGGGCCGTTCCAAACCACGGTCT
>CANPOY010000066.1 GCA_947575805.1 uncultured Lachnospiraceae bacterium | reverse complement strand
TAAAAAAGGCACATATTATGTTTTGTTCATGTCACAGGCACAGTGGTATGAAAATTAGAATGCTTAATAGCAACGTATAACATGAAGAAAACAGCCGTTTTATTTCCCGGGCAGGGTACACAGGCCTGGGGAATGGGAAAAGAATTATCCTTGATGAGCGGACCGCTGAACGTTCCTCATGCTATGGTCGCTATGATCAATACGATGCTGTCCTCTTTTCTGATGCTCGGAAGCAGCCGCAGACTGATGAAGATGAATTAGAGCAGGCACATGAGAAATGCTTTGAGCAATGTGATCTTGCAGTTGTTTGGATACGGGGGTTTTTTTGTGATACTGACAGTGGGATACGGCTTGGTTTTGCAGGGAATGATGTCTCTTGCAGAGGTGATGTACTGTCTGCAGATCAGGCAATCCATTCTGGCAGGAATGCTGCTGCTGTTCAACAGCATGAACAACATAAAGGCAAACTCGGTTTGCGCAAAACGAATCAATAACTTATTGGAAGAGGAAGGGGTATATGAAGGATAATCTTATGATGATCGGAGAAATCGCAGAATTTTTTGGTGTTTCCAGAAAGGCAATCCGTTTATATGAAAAAAAGGGTATTCTGAAACCGGCGGAAGTGGATGCCGGCAGCGGCTATCGTTACTATTCCGCAGACCAGGTACGACAGCTTAATGCGCTGCTGGAGCTGAAAGCATTGGGCTTTTCTCTTGATGAAATCAAAACGGTCATTGACGGAGAAACGACGAAAGAGCAGCTGCTTGCCAGCCTTGAGAAAAAGAGGCAGGCATGGCAGGAGGCCGTAGATGCGGCAAGCTTTAAAATGGAATGCCTGGACAATATCATTGGCAATCTGAGGAATTCCCAAGGCGGCGTCAAGGATGTGAAAGAATTGAATGAGATGACGGAAGAGGAGCGGGCCTGGCTGTTGGTAAAGCTGGTCTGTGTGGAGGACGTCAGAGCGCAAAAGGCATTGAGCGAAGCAATTTGGCTGTGACGGAGCGTCATTTTGCATTAACGGATACCATAATCGGAAGATGAAATAGCGGATAAGCAGGGAATGAAACGGATTCCCTGCTAAGTCTTTTCAGAGATCAATAATAAGGTTTGCCCTAAACTGTCCGAGATGGTAGAATAGCTTCAGAGAGCATAGCGTGAAAAGTATTTCCGCAAAGCAGAAATATGGAGGGGTAACAGAAAATGTACGACAAAAAGGCATGGATTAAGAAAATTGATGAAGTGATTGCACGGGGGCCTTACAGGGATGACTGGAATTCGCTGTCTGCTTACAGGGTGCCGGAGTGGTATAAGGACGCAAAGTTTGGCATTTTTATCCACTGGGGGATCTACAGCGTCCCGGCCTTCGGAAACGAGTGGTATTCCCGGAATATGTATATCCAGGGCAGCCGGGAGTTTGAGCATCACAGGAAGACCTACGGGGAGCAGAAGAATTTCGGGTATAAGGATTTTATTCCCATGTTCCGGGCGGAAAGGTTTGATCCTGAGGAATGGGCGGAGCTTTTCAAAAAAGCAGGTGCGCGGTATGTGGTGCCGGTGGCGGAGCATCATGACGGGTTCCAGATGTATGACAGCGAGGTCTCCAGGTGGAATGCCGCAGGTATGGGACCGAAGCGGAATGTACTGGGAGAACTGTCCGAGGAATTTAACAGGCGGGGAATGGTGAACGGCGCGTCCACCCACCGTATCGAGCACTGGTTCTTCATGGGCCACGGAAAGGAATTTGAGAGCGATATTACGGATGCGGAGCAGGAGGGGGATTTCTACTGGCCGGCCATGCCTGAGCGGGATCACTATGATCTTTTCAGTGAGCCTGCGCCGACTGCGGAATTCCTGGAGGACTGGATGATTCGCACCTGCGAGCTGATTGACAGATATCGGATAAAAATTCTGTATTTTGACTGGTGGATCCAGCATCAGAGCGCAAAGCCCTATCTGCAGAAAATAGCAGCATACTACTATAACAGGGCCGCGGAGTGGGGAGAAGAGGTGGTTATCTGCTATAAGCATGACGCATTCATGTTCGGCACTGCACTGGTGGACATAGAGCGGGGGCAGTTTGCCCGGATACAGCCCTTTTACTGGCAGACGGATACAGCCATAGCAAAGAATTCCTGGTGCTACACGGAGAACAATGACTTTAAAAAGGCAAAAGACATTTTGTGTGACCTTGCGGATATTGTCAGCAAGAACGGCAACCTGCTCCTGAATGTGGGGCCAAAATCGGACGGGACTATTTCTGACGAGGACAGGGCAGTGCTGCTGGAAATCGGAGACTGGATGGAGAAAAACGGGGAGGCTATCTATGGCAGCAGACCCTGGCGGATCGCGGCGGAGGGGCCCACAGAGGTGGCGGAAGGCCAGTTTACAGACGGCAAGGACAAGGTGTTTACTTCCGAGGATTTCCGGTTTACCGTAAAGGGGGGCAATTTGTATGCCATCTGTCTCCATTACCCGGAGGACGGAAAGGTAACGGTGAA
This sequence comes from uncultured Lachnospiraceae bacterium, assembly GCA_947575805.1. Classification (GTDB taxonomy): domain Bacteria; phylum Bacillota; class Clostridia; order Lachnospirales; family Lachnospiraceae; genus Acetatifactor. The sequence goes on along the minus strand of CANPOY010000066.1, from coordinate 10,539 downwards.
GGCGCTGGGCGAGCAGGACGCGTCTCATCTGCCTAAGTTCCACGGTATTATCAGGGATGTGGAGATATTGGGGTTTGAGGAACAGCCGGAATGGAAGCGTGACGGGGAGGGACTGCACATTACCACAAAGGCGGTAAGCAGTGACAAGCCGGTGGTGTTTAAGTTCACGCTGATGTAGAGAGAATGATGATTTTGCGAGGCGAAATCGGTAGGGACAACGGTATTATATCGGGATATGTGGACGAGATGCCTTCAGAGCCCTCAGACGGTTTGTGCCGGATATAATATTGATCAATCTGGGAACCAATGACTGTAGCTGGTGCAAGGATATTCAGGATAGAAAGGACCGCTACAGGGACCAATATGTGGAATTTTTAGAGTCCATCCGGGGACATAATCCGGAGGCCCGGATTTTGTGTATGCTGGGGACAATGGATCATAGGGTGCTGAAGGAGGCGGAAGATGCAGTCAGAATTTTTTCGGACTGGCATCCAAGTCCTCTCGTTCAGAAAATGACTGCTGAGCTTGTGACGGCTCAGGTTCGGCGGATTATGAATTGGAAAGGCTGAGATATGATAATATATCTGATGAGGCATGGGGAAACTGAATATAACAGGGTTGGCAGACTGCAGGGGCAAAGTGATATTCCCCTGAATGAATTCGGAATTGAGCTGGCGGAAAAGACGGCGGAAGGTCTGAAGGATGTAGACTTTGACGCTGTTTTCAGCTCTCCCTTGCAGCGGGCGTTGGAGACGGCCCGAATTGTAAAGGGCAGCAGGAAGGTGGAAGTGGAAACGGATGAGCGCCTGAAGGAGATTCATTTCGGCCCCGGAGAGGGGGCGCGTTTCGATGAGGCAAAGAGAGATGAAGCCCATCCGCTCCATAACTTCTTTTGCAGGCCGGAATGCTATTTCCCTACAGGAAAGGCGGAGTCCTTTGACCGGGTCAGGGAGAGGGGGAAGTCCTTTCTGGAAGAGAAAATTTTTCCGATGGAGTCCGGGCTTGCAGCAGCGGGCAGGGAATCAGGCAATATTCTGATTGTGGCCCACGGGGCGTTCAACCGCTGTATCCTGAACAGGATTGCGGGGATTGCGGACAGGGAGTTCTGGAAAATCAATCTGCCTAACTGTGCAGTTTCCGTTCTTTCCCTGAAAGGGGGAGAGCTTCGGATCCTGGAGGAGAGCAGGGTCTATTACGGTACGCCGGTGAACGGAAGGCCCTAGTGTGAGAAGAGGGTTATTATGACAAATATTTTTGATACACATGCTCATTATGATGACGAGGCTTTTGACGGGGACAGGGAAGCCCTGCTGGAGTCCCTTCCAAAAAACGGTATTGCCAAGGTGGTGAACGTGGGCTCCGGCCTGGAGGCCTGCAGGCGGACTCTTGCGCTGATGGAGAAATATGATTACATCTACGGGGCCATCGGTATCCATCCCAGCGACAGCGGGGATCTGGACGAGGAATCCTTTGCCTGGCTTGGGCAGCAGTATGGGAGTCGGAAATGTGTGGCAGTGGGGGAGATCGGTCTGGATTATTACTGGGATGAGCCGGCAAGGGAGATTCAGCAGAAGTGGTTCAGACGGCAGCTAAACCTGGCCAGGGAAGTAAAGAAGCCGGTGATTATCCATTCCAGGGATGCGGCCAGGGATACAGTGGACATTTTGAAGGAGGAAGGGGCGGAGGAGATCGGTGGTGTCATTCACTGCTACTCCTACACCCGGGAGATGGCGAAGACCTTTTTAGATATGGGCTTTTACTTCGGCATCGGCGGGGTACTGACCTTTAAGAATGCCAGAAAGCTGAAAGAAGCCGTGGAGTATATTCCGCTGGACAGAATTGTTCTGGAAACGGACTGCCCCTATCTGGCGCCGGCGCCGAACCGGGGGAAGCGGAACAGCTCGCTGAATATTCCTTATGTGGTTTCCGCTCTGGCGGACATTAAGGGTATAGACGAAGAAGCCGTGCGGCAGGCGGTATGGAAGAATTCCCATGAGCTGTACCGGCTGTGAGGCGGAAGCAATCAAGGCAGAATGCCATAGGCGGGGCGTCAGAACTATTCGTCTGGATTAACGGATATGCGGAATGCCGGATGGAGGATATTACAGAGCTGCAGTTTACGACAAGAGCTGTCAAACACCCGTTATGAGCAGTGAGCAATGATTATCCCAATGAAGTAAAAGTACTTGGAAAAAATCAAGCTGACATCCGAATTGCAAGGCTTTTCGAAATATTATGCGATTGTCAATAGAGAAAACTCTTTACTGACGGAAAAGCCGGATATGGAAAATCATGAAATGATTAAAAACAGAGCGGACAAAGAAAGGGAAGAAGGCATGGGGAATTTCGCAAAAAAAAGATTGATTCATGGTGGGGATTACAATCCGGAACAATGGCTGGACAGCCCGGAGATTTTAGAGCAGGACATTCTGCTTTTTAAAAAGGCAAAAGTCAACGAGGTATCTCTGGGAATTTTCTCCTGGTCCATGTTGGAGCCGGAAGAGGGAAAATTTGATTTTGGCTGGCTGGAGGATATAATCAATCGGCTGCAGGATAATGACATTGATGTCATTTTGTCCACGCCCTCCGGAGCCAGGCCCAAATGGCTGTCGGATAAATACCCGGAGGTACTCCGGGTGGAGGCGGACAGAAGGCGGAATCTCTTTGGCGGACGCCATAATCACTGCTATACCTCTCCCGTATATCGGGAAAAGGTGGGTATTATCAACAGAAAGCTGGCGGAACGTTTTGGTTCCCGCCCCGGGGTATTGGGGTGGCATATTTCCAACGAGCTTGGCGGTGACTGCCATTGCGATCTTTGTCAAAGTGCTTTCCGTGGGTGGCTGAAGCAGAGATATGGGACCATAGAAGAGCTCAACCGGGCCTGGGCAACTACCTTCTGGAGTCATCGGTATCAGTCCTTCGAGCAGATCGAAAGTCCCTCTCCCATCGGAGAGCGTGACCTTCACGGGCTGAAGCTGGACTGGAGGCGGTTTGTGACGGACCGGACCGTTGATTTCGTGCGTGCGGAGGTGCAGGCGATCCGGGACGGCGGTTCTGTCCTGCCTATAACCACCAATATGATGTACTTTTACGGGGGCTTAAATTATCATAAGTTTGCGGAGGTGCTGGACACGGCTTCCTGGGACAATTATCCCTTATGGCACAAGGGGCCGGAGCCGGAAACTGCCGCAGAGGTGGGGGTATATTATGACATCATTCGCGGTATCTGCAGGAAGCCCTTCCTGCTGATGGAGTCGTGCCCGTCTTCTACCAATTGGCAGAGCGTCAGCAAGCTCAAGAAACCGGGAATGCTTCTGGCGGCTTCCCTGCAGGCCGTTGCCCATGGTTCGGACAGCGTGCAGTATTTCCAGATGCGTCAGAGCAGGGGTGCCAATGAGAAATTTCACGGGGCGGTGATCGACCACTATGGCGGGGAGGACACCAGGGTGTTCCGGGAAGTATCCCAGGTGGGGGAGGCGCTGGAGCAGCTTTCGGAGCTTGCGGGCAGTCAGGTAAAGGCGCGGGTTGCAGTGATCTATGATTGGGAGAACCGCTGGGCCATGGAAGACGCCCAGGGTCCGCGTAACAAAGGGCTGTACTATCAGGAGACTGTGACAAAGCTTCACAGGAGTTTCCGCAGGCTGGGATTAAATGTGGATCTGCCGGATATGGAGCAGGAGTTGGATCAGTATTCTGTGGTGGCGGTGCCCATGGGTTATATGTTCCGCCGGGGCCTCGGGGAAAAGCTGAAAAATTATGTGGAGCAGGGCGGCCATCTGATCCTCACCTATTGGTCGGGGATTGTGGATGATACGGATTTGTGCTATCTGGGAGGTACACCTCACGGGCTGATGGAGGTCTGCGGTTTAAGGAGCACGGAAATAGACGGTTTGTATGATTGGGAGAGCAACAGTGGGATAGCGGTATCCGGGAATTCCCTGGGCATGAGCGGAGAATATCAGTGCCGTCATCTGTGCGATCTGGTGGAACTGAAAGGAGCAGAGGCAGTACTCACTTACGGCAGTGACTTCTATGCCGGGAAGCCGGCGCTGACGGAGCACAGATACGGAGACGGAATAGCGTATTATGTGTGTGCGGATTTTGAGGAAGCTTTTTACGCAGATCTGTGCCGCAGGGTGGCTTTAAGTGCGGGGATAGAGCTTTTATGGCAGGATCTGCCGGAAGGGGTGGAGGTCAGCACTCGGGAGAATGCGCATGGGGAATATCTTTTCATACAGAATTTTAATCCTTCTGTCGTAGCATGGAATGAGATCCAAAATCAGTGGCAGCAGATTTACGGAGAAGTATCGGAAGAGCTGCCGGGCTTTGGAACAAAGGTGTACAGGCGGCGGTAGAGTTCTTGCAGGAGATTAAGCATATATTGTTATTGCAGAAAATAGCACAAATCTTGTTTGTGCTATTTTTTCTTGGGGAAAAAAAGAAGATAAATGTTATCAGTTTACTAAGACAATTTATTATGAAGGAGGTTGCAAATGAAAGGGAAAAAATATACTGCATTGATACTGACAATGGGGATGAATACGCTTACGCTGTTAATGCAAGTTGCAGATTGCAGTCCAAGTGAGATAGAAATCATAGGACAGCAAATAATGAAAGCGGCAGCGGATGCTGATACCTATTCGTGCAATTATATACATATTTGTGCGGAAAGCGCTGCAGCGAAAGCCTGTGAGGACAAGGGACATTTATACAGTGTTGCTCCGGCGTTCCAGCTTCATTCCATGTGGGGATATGGGGATGTCATAAAGGGACAAAGCGGCGTCACCTTTGAGGAACTGTTTCGGTTGTTGAAAGACAGCGGCAAGGATTTGAACGCCATTACAGGCTTTTCTGCCGATGAGCCGGTGCTGACCAACCTTTGTGCCGTATCTATGGACGAATTTGTGGATTGGGAGGAGGGAACCTGCAGCTTTGACGGAGACTATTTTAAGAGGATGCTTTCCTTTGCGGGGGAGTATACCGGAAATGATGCGGGAGGGACTTACTCGGAGAGAATCGGGAAACGGGAGGTGGTGCTGTCGGTGGGGAACACCTCCAGTGTAGCAGATTATCAGATAGAGAAGGAAATATATGGCGGGGATAATGGCAATACCCCAAGTTTGATTTCATGATTATAGAATTAAACTTGAAAATTCGATGCTGTTATTGTATAATTGAAATCGGGCGGGAGGCTTGAAATGATATGGACAGAAAAAATATATCTGAATTTGAGTTGTATCTTGAAGAACAGATAACAGCCTGTAAACAACGTAGTAAGCAATTTATTGCGGATGACCGTATGGATGAAGGAAATTTTGAAAAAGTACGGGGAAATGTCTATGAGATTTTCAAAACGATTCTCTCTGTTGCGGAAAGGGTCTGTGGAGAGGACAATTTGGCAAAAAGGCGTTTTTTCTTACAAAAAGCCGAGCAAATCCCGATGAGTTGGATAGATTCCCGTGAAAAGGCCGAACAGCATGGGGATGTTGAAAAAATGCACATTGAAAGCATTAAGCTCGATACTATCCGGGAAATAAAGGCTATGTGTATGCAGATTTGGGAGGAAACTACATGACCGAAGCAGAAGCAATCAGCCTGTTTAAGTGCCTGGCAGATAAGTCGCGGCTGCAGATATTGAAATCCCTTGCTGTTGAGGATATGTATGTTGAGAGATTGGCGGAACGATTGGGCCTTACTGCGCCTACAATTTCCTTCCATCTGAAAAAGTTGTCAGATGCTGGCGCTGTGACGGCATACAAAAATCAATATTATATGATGTATTCCCTGCAAAAAGAGATATTTCAGACCAGCATAATGGATATACTGCAACAGGAATCTGACGAGGCACAAAAACAGGCGCAACGGGATGCAGATTATCGGCAAAGGGTAATAGATACCTTTTTCGAATATGGGAAATTAAAGTCAATTCCCACCCAGCTCAAAAAGGAGCGTATTGTTTTAGAAGTCATTGCCGAAGCATTTGAATTTGACAGGATGTATACCGAACGGGAAGTAAACATAATGATTGCCGATTTCCATGATGATTTCTGCACCATCCGCCGTGACATGGTTAGTGAACGACTTTTGGGCAGAAATGGCATCAGGTATTGGCGAATGAAAAACGATTGACAGGAGCAGGCAACAATGGTAATTGGAATTTTTGGTGAGAGCTGTACGGGCAAATCTACCCTTGCAGACAAATTGAAAGAGAGTATAAATGCACAGGTTTATACGGGCAAAGATTATCTTCGTCTGGAAAAAAATGAAGCTGCTGCAAAGCAGTCTTTCCGGAAAAAGCTGTGTGAAGCCATCAACGGTGAAAATATCATTTATGTAATTTCGGAAAAAGAACACTTGCAGTTATTGCCCGATGGCAGTATTCGTATTTTGGTGACGGCAGATCTGGAGATCATAAAAACACGATTTGCCGGGCGGATGCACGGTAATTTGACGGCACCAGTAGCAGCTATGCTGGAAAGAAATCACGGCAGTTTTGACATGGAGCCGCATGACATCCATGTCATTTCCGGACAAACCAGTCTTGACGATGTATGCAGAATGTTAACTTCAAGGAGCCTTTGATCGTCCGGTTACTGATTATTTACAATTAACGGAAACGTATTATAATCATGGGGACTATTCAGTCTGACTGTGGAATACCTACCCAGACAGAGTGGCAAAAGAAGGAATACCGTAGGAGGGGTTCCTGTGCAAAAAGCATTTCACCACTGTAACTTTATAAAACGACCTGCAAAGGTTATTCTTTCAGCTCTGCTGGCAGTTGTTCTTCTGCTGTCCGGCTGCGGCGATTCCTCCGAAGCTTTGGGCCGGGATGCTGTCGACCCCGCCCCGGGCACCGATAAGCTATATTTCAGCTCCACGGAGAAGGTCATTTCCAACCCGAAGGAAGCCTTTGAGGCTAATCCGGAGAATCAGGGAAAAAATATTTCCCCGGTATGACGGACGATGCTTTTGTCAAAGGCTCCTATGAGGATGCAAAGATTGTTCTTTCTCCCGAGAATTACTTATGTGAAAACGGAAGGATGTATTTCCTGTATAGTGTTATGTATTTACCGGAGGAAGCCAAATATCCGACTTATAAAGACAGTTATTGCCTGGCTGTTCTGGATGCCCCTTACGAGCAGTGGGAGAGGAGTTGTACGCTGTTTCCTCCGTTGGTGCCGGAGACTGTTCTGCGGCGAAGGCTGCCGGGAAGCTGCATAACAGGGTACAGATTTACCTGGGGGAATAGTGGATTACGTCATCCGCATCGGAAGCTATATCTTGTTTTCCTTTTCCAGGATTTCACGACATTTTTTAATGGTTTCGCCGCCGGCAATTCTGTCCTCGACGATCTGTCTGATTTGTGCGCACCAGGCGTTTGTTTTCGGAATATCGGAGCAAAGATCCCGAAGTATCAGTTCGGCTTCTTTTAATGCAGAATTATATTGCTCGGCGGTGAGCTCGCCGGATTTATATGCTTCCTCCAGTTCCTCCCGATCATCTGTTTTCACATCGCCTTCCGGCGTGAAAATAACGTCCAGATATTTATCTATGTATACCGCAATTCCGCATTCGTCGAATTCAATTCCATCCGTTATATCAACATACCATATGGAGGGCTGATAAGTTTTATTAACAGGAGCGGGATATTGTTTCCTTTCCGTGTCATGTGTCCCGTCCGGAAAATACTTGACGGTAATTACCCTGTTTGTATGATCCGGTATCAGCTCCAACCAGGTCATACCGGTTCCGGTTACCTGTATTCTTCCGGCCTTTGGCGTCTCCCAGTAATTGTTCTCACCATCTGTCAGCCTGATCAGGCATGCAAGGCCATGAAATATCTCATCATCAATTCGCATCTGATAGTACGGATAATACTGAAACCCCCAGCCGTCTCTGTTTAACCTTTTGTGTTTCATAGTTCCCTCCATTCTTTAAAGTTGTACTGCTTTCTTCCAGTGTAACAGAATATCCGGAAATATTCAATCTTCGGATTGCCTGTTGGAAGTGCAACCCATGAAGCGCCCCTTCTTCCATTACCTCTATAGTCAGCCGGAATTGGCGGCATAACGATATCCGGCGGTATTCTTTCACCATTGCTTTCGGCATCGAAATAAGCAGAGCCACTGGATATATAGTGTCACGCCGTCCTCATGGGCATGGGGAAGACCCGCCTGCTTTAATGCCGTGGATACCTGCTTTTTGGTGAGCAGGCCGTTTCTGCCGCAGATTCCGTATTTTAGGGAATGCTCGATAAATCGCTGAAAATCTTCCAGATCTCTTTTGCTCAAATCCGGCACCGATTTTCTGGAAAAATGCACCATAACAGAGTCCACGGAGGGCATGGGGTGAAAATCCTCCCTGCGGAAATGATACAGGATCTTCATATCCCAGTTTACCTTAAGCAGCAGGGACTGTTTCGTTTCCTTACCGGTGCCCGCAAATCTTTTGGCGGCGCCCTTTTCCATAATTAACCAAATATCCTTTGGCGGATTGGGTGCTGCCGTCAGCTTTTTAATAATTTGCGTGGTAATGCAATAAGGAATATTGGAAAAAACCTTGTAATCTCCCTTTGCCGGAAGGGAATATTTTAAAAAGTCTCCGTAGATCAAAGTTAAATTGGAATATCCGGCCAGCTTAAGTTTGGAGCCCTCGTATAGCTTTCGGTCAAGCTCCACGGAACAGACATGCCCGCATCTCCTGCACAGTGCATCCGTCAGATGCCCCTTACCTGTTCCGATCTCAATCACCGTATCGTTAGGATCAAGATTGGTGAGGCGAATGAGTCTTTGGATCAGTTCTTTACCTGTTATAAAGTTTTGGGAATCAGATAGCCTTTCGCCGTGATTGGTATCGGATTGTCTCCTGCTTTTTTTCATTGTATGCCTCCTTTTTGTTCTGATCATTTAAGGTAACAAAAAGGCAATAAAAAAGCAGGATATTCCCCTGAAACGGAAATTTCCCTGCTAGATTCATACAAGCCATACAAGTCGACCCTATTAAAATAAAGCCGATTACGGTGTCAGAAAACAGGCCGCCTTAAGCGACTTTGCCGACTATCAGCAAAAAGCATAGAGAGTTTGTATTGCACGCAAAAAAATCCCATTTGCATGAGACTATATATCTGCTTTTTTACTGCCCCTGAATGCGGGACTTTCTGCAATTACAAACACCCACTCTACTAAGCCACCTTTCACTTATTTTCTTTACCTACTTTATTATATCTAAGCCGACTTGTCAATTACTTATATTCTTGCTGCCCGGGACTGTTTCATGTTATACTGATTCTGCCGGACGAAAAGAACCTATACCAATACTGATGTTACAGAGGGGGATATTTCATGAGATTGTTAAAACAATACTCCGTTTTGTATGACCTTTATCGCAGAAGAGTGGTCAAATTAAAAATACTTACTTTGATATGCCTGCTTTTTGTCCCTTTGGCATTTGCCACGATATTTCTGGGGAATTTTCCCTTTGGGCTGCAGCTTGCCATGCTGGGGATGATCTTTCCGGCCATAATGTTTGCCATGATGTGGCTGATTTCCAGCGTCAGGACCAGAAAGTTTTTAAAGGCCTTTTCGCCTCCACAACTCAATACCATAAACAGGGAGGCAGCTTCCTGTGAGAAGTGTGAGGGATTGTTTGTCACCAGCCATGCAGTGATTGTGGCCAGATTCGGATTGGATTTTATACTTATGTCAAATGTGCTGTGGGTGTATCTGGCGGTTATTACCAATAAGCTGGAAGGGCTGCTTCCAATCGGCAAGGAATCGTGGCTGGTCTTTAAGGGCAGGGATCATAAACAACGCTTTATAAGGATCAAAAATAATCAGAAGGCCTATGATTTTATGCGGACTGAGCTGTTGAAGCACCGTCAGGATATTATATTCGGCTATGAAGGAGGTTTGGATAATATTTATAAACATCAGATACAGCGGATGATTGACTTCAACCTGGAATGTGCGGAAAAAAGAGATGGAGGAAGCATTGTAATGAATACGGATTATCTGAACACTTTACCGGAAATAAAAAATAAGTTTAACGTTGAGCTGGAGCCGGGAGAAAAGGTTGTCTTTGCGACAAAACCCAGGCTTTTTGGCACAGGAGAAGGCGGCTTGCTTGGCACGGAGGATTCACGGATCACCATGACAAATCGAAGAATTATGGCTGACAACGGCAAAGGCCTCTGGACGACGGACATCAAGGAGGATGTGGTGGACATGCGCAGGCAGGAGGAGGGCAAATTTATTATGAAATCATCCTTCATACTGGTTACCCTGAACAAAGAAGTTGTCTACGGCACGGGGATTCAGAAGCTCAGTGGTTTTCGGTTCTATTTTAAAAAGAAGGATATGGCAGCGTTTGAAGAGATTATCAGGCATTTGGTATAGCAGCGTGAAAAGAAGTTCGCAATTTATATCAACGAATCTGCCGGCCGGTATGGTATTGTGGTATCAGTACACCAGTCTTAAGAGGTGAAGTGCTATACTAAAGTTGTAACGGGAGTGGCTAATGAGATATAATAAAAAT